>NZ_PSXZ01000001.1:0-468560 GCF_002931375.1 Pseudoclavibacter sp. RFBJ3
TGCTCGGTGCTCACTCGCTTGAGGAGCTGAACCCGTCGCACGTCACGCAGCTGAAGCGCTACGTGCCGACGACGTTCATCGAAGCGGCCCCCGACCGCGTGTAGCCCGCGCGGGTCTGCCCCGCCAGGCTGCGCGTGCTCACGCCCGCGCCCGCGCCCGCGCCCGCGAGGGCTGAGGCTGGCGGGGCCTCGCGCGGCCGGCGGATGCGCCCGCCGGCCGCGCGCATCCACGCGGCAGAGTTGTGGCCTGCTGCCGTTCCCTCTCCGTGGAACAGCACTAGGCCACAACTGTCTGCGGCAGCGTCGGCCCACGCGGCAGTGTCAGCCCACCACTCCGCGCGACACTGTCGGCCCACGACTTCGCGCGACAGTGCCAGCCCACCACTCCGCGGCAGAGTTGTGGCCTGATGCCGTTCCCTCTCCGTGGAACAGCGTCAGCCCACAACTGTCCGCGACTCCACGAGCCCACTTCTCCGCGCGACACTGCCGGCCCACGACTTCGCGCGACAGCCCCGGCCCACTCCTCCGCGGCAGAGTTGTGGCCTGGTGCCGTTCCCCCTCCGTGGAATAGCGTCAGCCCACAACTGTCCGCGACTCCACGAGCCCACTTCTCCGCGCGACACTGCCGGCCCACGACTTTGCGCGGCAGTGCCAGCCCACCACTCCGCGGCAGAGTTGTGGCCTGATGTCGTTCCCTCTCCGTGGAACAGCGTCAGCCCACAACTGTCTGCGACAGCGTCGGCCCGCCACCGCGCGGCAGCACCAGCCCACCACTCACCGGCAGAGTTGTGGCCTGATGTCGTTCCCTCTCCGTGGAACAGCGTCAGCCCACAACTGTCCGCGGCAGCGTCGGCCCGCGCGGCAGCGTCGGCCCGCCACCGCGCGGCAGCGTCGGCCCACAACTGTCTGTGGCGCCGACCTTGCCTGTGGAGCCCCTCGCGCGGGCCCTTGGGTGCTCTGCCGGTGCCCCGAGCGGTGGCCGTGATGGGTTTCGGTGACCGTGATGGGAATTAACCCATCACCAGTCACGAAAACCCATCACGAGCCCGCGCGAAAACCCATCTCGGTCACGGAAACCCATCACGGTCACGGAAACCCATCTCGGTCGCCGAAACCCGGCCCAGACGCATCCCGCGGCTCGGGGAACGACTGGTCCGGAGCGCTACGCCTGCGCGTCGAGGAGCGCGCTCACGACGGTGACGACGCCCTGCTCCTGGTTGGAGGGGGCGAGGTACTTTGCGAGTTCCTTGACCTCGGGATGCGCGCCAACCATCGCGTAGGAGCGCTCGGCCTCGGCGAACATCTCGACGTCGTTGAAGAAGTCGCCGAAGACCGCTGTCTGCGCCGCAGTCACTCCGAGGCGCTCCTGCAGCTGTCGCACAGCGAGGCCCTTGTTGGCCTCAGGCGGCATGATGTCCATCCAGTGGTGGCCCGACACGACGACCCGGTGGGACTCGCGCAGCTCGTCCACCTCGGCGGCCGCCCCAGTCTCGACCTCGGCGAAGTCGTAGACGGCGATCTTCACGTACTCGTCATCGGTGTCGAGCATGTCGTCGACGACCGTGAGCGCCTCGTAGTAGTTGCGGGCCTCGGCGATGAACACGTCGTCGCCGCGTTCGATGTACGCCGACTTCTTGCCGCACAACACGACCCCGAGGTCGTGACCTCTCTCGATGAGGCCGCGCAGCAGCGCGATCGCCTGCCGGATGAACGACTCATCGAGCGTCAGCGAGCTGACCTCCTGGCCATCGCGGACCACGAACGTGCCGTTCTCGGCGATGAACGACATGCCGTCGGAGTCGCGTTCGAAGAGCTTCGCGAGGGTCGCGTACTGTCGGCCGCTCGCGGGGGTGAACTCGACGCCGGCCTCGCGCATCCGCTGCAGGAGAGCCCAGAACGCGTCGGGAACCGTGTGGTCGTCGAGCAGCAGCGTGCCGTCCATGTCGGCGACGACGAGGCGCACGTCGTTGCCCTCGAGCGAGGACTCGTAGTGGCGGTCGGCGGTCTCGAGAACGGTATCTGCCATGCGCTCCAGCCTACGAGAGCTTGCGCAGCGCTGATCCCTTGTGCGCGGCCCTCGCCCCAGACTTGTCCGACTCGATGATGTACGCCGGCTCGTCCTCTGAGGCGGTGAACTTCTGCTTGTCGAACTGGAAGTCCTTCGTCTTCTTCTCGACGACCTCGCCCTGCGTGCGGCCCTGCGGGGTGTTCCAGCTCACGCGGTCGCCCTTGCTCAGATCTGCGGTCACGGTCTCTCCTCCTGCTCGGCGGTCTCGGGGTGAGGCTCGGCCTTCGGCCTCCGGAAGGCGATGATCGTGAACACCACGCCGAGGGCGAACCAGACGATCCAGATGCTGCCGTCGTTCGCGAGATCGGCGAGGGCGACGACGTAGAAGGCGACCGCCACCCACAGGTACGTGTTCAGCATCAGCTTCCTCATGCGCAGAGCATGCCCGGCCGTCCTGGGCGGAGGGTGGAGGTGCGACGCGCATGCCGCACCTCCACCCGGTCAGTCCCGCTCGTCGAGCGGATGCGGGATGGTCGGGATCGGGGCGGTCAGCGGACGCCCCTCCTGCTGCAGCTTCCGCTTCCGCAGCTGCCACAGGACGGTGAGGATGATGAACCAGACCGGGGCCGCGAGGAACGGCAGCCGGGTGTCGTCGCCGTACAGCAGCGTGCCGGCGATGAAGACGAAGAAGGCGAGCACGAGCCAGGGGGCGACGCGCGCCATCGGCATCTTGAACTTCGACGCTCGGTGCTTCTCGGGGAAGCGGCGCAGGTACACGATGTAGCTGACCACGATGGAGCCCCAGGTGAAGAGGATGAGGGTCGCGCACATCGAGGAGACGAACGTGAAGGCGGCGATGACCTCGTCGCCCGCGAAGAGCAGCGGGATGGCGGAGAACAGGAAGACGCAGGTGAAGAAGACGGCCTTCGTCGGCACGCCCTGGCTGCTGGTCATCGCGAACGCCTTCGGGGCGTGGCCGTCCTTCGAGAGCCCGAACAGCATCCGCGTGCCCGAGTACAGGCCGGAGTTGGCGCTCGACGCGGCCGAGCTGAGCACCACCAGCTGGATCGCGAACGCGGCAAGGCCGAACCCGGCGATCGCGAGCGTCGACACGAACGGGCTCTTGCCGGGCTCGATCTTGTCCCACGGCGTGACGCTCATGATGACGATGAGGGCGCCCACGTAGAAGATGAGGATGCGAGCGACGATCGAGTTGATGGCCTTCGGCAGGGTCTTGCGCGGGTTCTCGGTCTCTGCGGCGGCCGTGCCGACGAGCTCGACGCCGATGAACGAGAAGATGCCCATCTGGAAGCCGAGCACGAACCCGCTCGCGCCCATGGGGAACATCCCGCCGTGCTCCCAGAGGTTCGCGAGTGTGGCGGTGTCACCGTCTGGGCTCTGGAACCGGGTGAGGATGAGCACGATGCCCACGGCGATGAGGCCGAGGATGGCGACGATCTTGATGATCGCGAACCAGAACTCGGTCTCCCCGAACCACTTCACGGGCTGGAGGTTCAGGACGGTGAGCACGACGACCGCGATGAGCGCGGGCAGCCAGTTGGGGATGTCGGCGTTGAACCACTGCACGTAGGCGGTGATGGCGACGATGTCGGCGACGCACGCGATCACCCACGAGAACCAGTAGTTCCAGGAGACGAAGAAGCCCGCCCACGGCCCGAGCATGTCCTTCGCGATGTCGCCGAAGGTCTTGTAGTGCAGGTTCGAGAGCAGCAGCTCGCCGAGGGCGCGCATGATGAAGAAGACGAAGAACCCGATCACCATGTAGACGAAGATGATCGACGGCCCGGCGACGCTGATGAGCTTGCCGGAGCCGAGGAACAGCCCCGTTCCGATGGCGCCGCCGATGGCGATGAGCTGCAGGTGGCGGTTCTTGAGGCCGCGCTGCATCTCGCCTTGAGGCGGATGCGCGGTGGTTGTCGTGGACATGACACTCCCTTGTGCTGATGTCGTGGTGCTGAGGCGGGGCGCCGCGTGCGCGCTGGTGGTTGTGGGCAGAACTGAGGGTCAGGCGACGACGCGGAACGTGGAGAGCTCTGGGTCGTTCGCGCCGCGCACGTAGCCGGACGGCGCTGCGCCCGTGTGCCGCAGGAAGTCGACGACCTCCTGGCTGAGCACCTCGCCTGGCAGCACGTTGGGCACACCCGGCGGGTAGGCGGCGAGCGAGTCGGCGGAGATGCGGCCAACCGCCTCCGTGTGCGGCACCGTCTCGACGGGGCTGAAGAACGCGTCCGAGAGGCCCATCGCGCGCTCGCAGCTCGCTGGGAGCGAGACGGGGCGAATCGGCTCGACCTCCGCCTCGGGCAGCGCCTGCAGTGCGCCCCACAGGCGCTCGACGTCCACCCGAGCCGTCGCGCCGACCAGCACCAGCAACGCGGAGGGGGTCGACAGCTCGCAGTAGACACGATGGTCGCGGAGCAGCTGGTAGTGCGCATCCGTGCCGGTGATGCCGGCGCCTCGAGTGTCGATGGCGATCTTGAAGGGGTCGTTCGCGATGGCATCGGGGCTGGCGAGGATGTCGGGAGTCGCGTCGCGGTACCTGCGGTCGTCGTGCACGAGTCGGCGGATGCGCTGCGCTGATGCCAGGGCCTCTTCGACCGCGTCTGGCCGCGTCACGAGATGCCTCCTCGCCTCGTCGAGCGAGGCGAGCAACAGGGCGCTGCAGCTCGTCGACTGGTAGGAGCGGACGACCCGGTCGACGAGCGACTCCAGGTGCCGGGCGTGGGGCCCGTGGCCGAGTTGCAGCATGGCCGACTGCGTGAGCGAGCCCGCGCCCTTGTGGGTGCTGGAGATGACGAGGTCTGCGCCGAGGCGTGCCGCGTTCGTGGGGAGCGCCGGGTGCATCCCGAAGTGCGAACCCCACGCCTCGTCGACGATGAGCGGCACCCCGTGCCCGTGGGCGACGGCCGCGATCGCCGCGACATCGGCCACCGCCCCGAAGTAGCTCGGCGAGACGATGTAGACGGCAGCGGACCGGGGATGCTCGGCGAGGGTCGCCGCGACCTGCTCCGCAGTCACCCCGTGCGCGGCACCCAGGCCGGAGTCGACGGCGCCGTGCACGAAGTGCGGGGTCAGGTTGGCGTGCGTGATGCCGTCGATGACGCTCGAGTGCACGCTGCGCTGCACGGCGAACTCGGTGCCGAGGCCACGCACGACGGTCGTCGCGACGTGGTTGCCGCCGGAGGCTCCGTTGGTCGTGAACCAGACGCGGCTCGCTCCCCACGCGTCGGCGGCGAGGTCCTGCGCCCGCATGAGCGGGGTGACTCGGCCCGGCGTCGTGAGGCGCCACGTTTCCTGGTCGACGCCGCTGAACAGCATCGGGAAGTCGAGGCTCAGCGCGTCGGCCCCGACGATGCTCGCGACGCCGGGCGCATTCACCGCCTTCGCGTGATGTGCCGGCACGTGCATCCGCTGCCAGTCGTGGGTGGCGAGGGAGCGGAGAGCGTCGGCGTACGGGGTCTCGAACTGTGCTCGCGGGATGCGGTGCCCGGCGGGGGTCGTGATGCCGTCGACCTGAGCTGCGCTGCTCGGGACGGGTGCGTGGAGGATGGACATGCGTTCAGGTTAGGAACGAACTGACGACGGCGATATAGCAGGATCCTGCCGTCAGTGACATACGGTCTAGGGGTGATGAACCTCCAGCAGTTCCGCGTGCTCCTCGCCGTCCAGGAGCACGGAAGCCTCACGGGGGCTGCGAAGGCGCTGCAGTACGGGGTGCCGACGGTGACGCACCATCTGCGCAGCCTCGAGTCGCACCTCGGCGCCCGCCTCGTCGACCGCGGGCGGCGGGGCACGTCGCTGACCCCGCTCGGAGTGTCGTTCGCCGCCGAGATCGAGCAGGCGATCGCGCGTGTCGACCGGGCCGAGCAGCTGGTCGCCGATCAGCGCGACGCGGGCGTTGTCACCCTGCGCGTGGGCACGTTCGCCTCGATGGGCTCACGCTTGCTTCCCTCGGCGATCGCCAGCCTGCAGAAGCGCACGTCGGTGCGGGTCGAGGTGGTCGAAGGGGAGCCGACGGAGATCGTGCGGATGCTCAGGAGCGGCGAGGTGCACGCGGGGCTCATCTTCGACGTGTCCGTCGAGCCCGCCTTCGCCGTCCCGGACCTCATGCTGCAGCGTCTCCTCACCGAGCCATACGGCGTGATGGTCGCGCGCGACAGCGAATGGGCGAGCCGCGACAGCATCGACTTCGCCGACCTGCGGGAGGTGCCGTGGGTCTTCAGCCGCAGCAACGACGAGGCCTCAGACCGCGTGCTGCGCCGCGTCGGCCAATCGCTCGGCTACCCGGTGCGTGAGCTCATGCGCACGGACGACCTCTACATGATCCACGGCCTCGTCGCCGAGGGGCTCGGCTTCGCCCTCTCGACGGGCGCCGCCATCGACCACGACTTCGACGTCGTGCTTCGGCCTGCCGTGCAGGATCTGGGGGAGCGGCACGTGTCGTATGTCACCCGTCGGGGCGCCGTGCCACCCGCCGCCGCCTGGCTCGGCGAGATCCTGCTCAGCCGCCCAGCGCCTGCAGCGGATCGCCCGTGAGCCGGAACGTGTCCCACTCGTCCATGGGGAACGCGCCGAGGCTCCTGTAGAAGCCGATGGACGGCTCGTTCCACTTGAGGACCGACCACTCGAGGCGCCGGTAGCCCTTCGCGACGCACTCCTGCGCGAGCGAGCGGAGGAGTGCCGTCCCGAGGCCGCTGCCGCGCGTAGCCTCGCGCACGTAGAGATCCTCGAGCCAGATGCCGTGCTCGCCCTCCCACGTCGAGTAGCTCAGGAACCAGAGCGCCATGCCGTCGAGGCGAGGGGCACCGGACGCGCTCGTGCTCGCTCCCGCCGCCTCGGCGACGGTCGCGAACACCGCAGGCCGCTCGCCGAAGAAGCTCCTGTGCAGCTGCGCCTCGGTCGTCTTCACCGCATCCGGTTCGCGCTCGTACACGGCGAGGCCGCGGATGAGGTCGAGGATCTGCGGGACATCGGAGGGAACGGCGGGGCGGATGATCGGCTCGGTCACGGCACGACGCTCACAGCCAGGCCGGGCGTCACGCCCACCGCACCCAGTTCGCGCCGGCGCCGGTCTCGACCTGCTGCAGCTCGGCGAGGTGGTCGCCGCGCACTTCGTAGAGCGACACCTGCGCCCCGCCTTCGCCCGCGGCGACGAGGAAGCGGCCGTCGGGGCTGAGCGCGAACCCGCGGGGATGCTGCTGGGTGACGGTGAACGACCGCGCATCCTCGAGGGAGCCGTCCTCGGCGACCTCGAGCGGCGCGAGGGTGCTCGTCGTGCGCTCCGAGGTCCACAGGAACCGCTCATCCGCGCCCCAGTGCACGTCGGCACCCCAGATCGAGCGGGGCTCCAGCGGATTCGCGCCGAGGGTTCCGCGCTGCAGGCCCTGCAGCGCGTCCGCGTAGCTCGCCGAATCGAGGAGCGAGAGCACACCGGTGCTCGAGTCGCGTGCGAAGCGCAGCACCTCGCCGCTGAACTCGGTGATCACGTAGGCCTGCGTCTGGGCACCGTTGAGCACGATGTGGCGCGGGCCGCTGCCGGTCGGCGCGGTCGCACCCACCGGGTGGAGCGCCTCGAGCTCGAGGTCATCGGTGATGGCGTACTGCCCGACGAGATCGTCGCCGAGCGACACGAAGTACGCGAACCGGCCGTCCTTGCTCGCCACGACCGAGTGCAGGTGCAGATGCTCCACGATCGTCGTCGGCTCGCCGACCGTGCCCTCGTCGATCGGCGCGATGAGGCCGTAGCTGGCGGAGTAGGCCGCGCCGAGCAGCGCGGATCCGTCCCGCGTGAGCGCGACGTAGTTCAGTCCGCCGCGGGGCGTCTCGCGACGCGAGATCGGGGTGAGCTCGCCCGCTTCGCGGTCGAGGCGCAGCGTGACGATCGCCGCGGGGCTGCCCTTCACCGCGGCGTAGACGAGGTCGCGGCTGGCGTCGACGACGAAGTTCGAGCATCCCTGCAGGTCCGTCGCGACCGAGGTCCGCTCGAGGGAGGCGCCGTCGAAGCGGAAGACCGAGATCGAGCCTTCGCCTGCGTTCGCGACGAGGATGAGTGGTGTGGTCATGCGAGCCCCTCTCGGGCGATGGTGAGGACGGAGAGCACGTCGGCGCTGTGGTCGAGGCGCCGGTCGCGTTCGTTGGTGTCGTGCTCGCGGATGATGCGCTCGAACTCGCGGAACTCCTCAACCATGCGGTGCGGGTACTTCGTGAGGTCGAGCTGCTCGGCCTCGCCGCCGCGGGTCGCGTAGCTCAGCGATGGCAGGACATTCGGGGATCCGTCGGCCACGATCCACCCGTCCTCGCCCTGGATCTTGCTGCGGATGGGGCCGTCCGAGTCCTTCGCGCACACGCAGACCGCCGTGGTCTCGCCGTAGTCGAGGATCAGGACGCCGGACGTGTCGACGCCGCGCTGCACGTTCGCGGTGTAGCTGACCCGCTTCGGCCGGCCGAGCAACCCCACGACGAAGTGGATGGCGTAGATGCCGAGGTCCATGAGCGCACCGCCGCCCTGCGCGGGGTCGAATGCCGGCAGCACCGTGCCCTCGCGGAAGGCGTCGTAGCGGGACGAGTACTGGGAGTAGTCCGACTGGACGACCTTGATCCTGCCGACGAGGTCGAGATGCTCCTTGATCCACCGGTAGTTCGCGAGGTACTGCGTCGTGATCGCCTCGATGAGGATCAGCTCACGCGCCGTCGCGAGTCTGCGCAGCTCCTGCAGCTCCCGTTCTTGGAGCACGAACGGCTTCTCGCAGATGACGTGCTTCCCCGCCTCGAGCGCCTTGCGCGACACCTCGAAGTGCAGCGAGTTCGGGACGGCGACCCAGACCGTGTCGACGCTCGGGTCGGCGAGGCACTCGTCGAGGTCGGTGAAGACGCGCTCGATGCCGAACCGCTCCTGCAGTTCCTCCAGGTGCTGGAGACGCGGCGGGCGACCGTAGATCGCCGCCAGCTCCAGCCCGGGTACGTTCGCGACGTGCGGCAGGAAGTCTGCGACGATCTGGCCGGCACCGATGACGGCGAGCCTCATCGGATCGACCTCGACTGCGTGACGGCGCCTGCCTGCTTGGGGGAGCTCGAGAAATGCACGCTGTCGATCGTAGTCGGAGCTCGACGGACCCGGCAGGTAGCCCTCGACCTGTGCGACGCTGCTAGGCGTCAGCGCGGTCAGCCTGCGCGATGCTCCGCGCCGTTCCTTCGCGGGCGATGGCCGCGATGTTCTCCGTGGCGGCCCAGGACGAGAGCAGACGCAGGCCTTCCTCGGAAGAGCTGCCTGGCACGGCGGTGTAGACCGTCATGGTGTGGCCGGGGTCGTCTTCGAGGTCCATCGCGTGGTACACCAGCTCGAGTGCGCCGACCGTCGAGTGTCGGAAATGCTTCGCGCCGGAGCAATGTCGGCGGACATCGTGGGCTGCCCATCGGATGCGGAACTCGTCGCTGCGCACAGACAGCTCTCCGACCAGGTCCGTGAGCTGCCTGTCGAACGGCGAACGGCCGGCCTCCCGCCGGAGGATCTCGACGTTGACGTTGGCTGCCCGCTCCCAGTCAGGGTAGAAGTCGCGCGCACGAGGGTCGAGGAAGATGAATCGGGAGTGGTTCGCGGGCCGCGCAGTGCCCCGGTACATCTCCGAATAGAGCGCGAAGCCGAGCTCGTTCGCGGCCACGATATCCATGCGGTTGTTCCCGATGATCGCGGCACCGCCCGTGATCGAGTCGAGCAGATGCTGCGCGGTCGGGCGCAGCCCGGACGCCCGCGTCTTGGGAGAGCGGACCTTCGCGCCCAGGTTGGCCGTCCGAGCGAGATCCCTCAGATGGTCGTGCTCCGCCTGGGTGAGCTGCAGCGCCCGAGCCACAGCATCGAGCACGTTCTCAGAGACACCCGTCAGGTTGCCCCGGTCCACGCGGGTGTAGTACTCCACGCTCACCCCCGCGAGCCGTGCCACCTTATCCCGTCGGAGGCCGGTCACACGCCGTCGGGTCGTGCCCGGATCGATCCCCGCCTGCTCTGGGGTCAGCCTGCCTCTGCGGGAGCTGATGAATGCTCGCACTTCGCCCCGGTTGTCCATGGATCCACGGTACGACCAGTGCCCGCCTTCTGGGGTGCCTCTGCTGGAACCCCTTTAGCGGGACTCTCCCTCCTACCTCACGTGAGGCGTTGACTGCTGGACGACACAGGGACGACGACCGCTCCCTCGGAGAGGACAACATGAGCAGCATCGCAATCGACTGCGCAGGGAAGGTGCGCGCTGCCGCCGCGGGCCTGCTCGCGGCAGGACTCCTGCTGGCGGGCTGCACGGGTGTGGATGCCTCCGGAGAGAGCGCGAGCGAGGCGGCACCGCACGCTACTGGCGCCACGAGCTCGACACCACCATCGGCGGCGAGCGAAACGGAGGGCGAAGACCTGATGCCCGACACGACGAACATCACGATCAGCATGGGGGACGTCACCGTCCGCGGCGTGCTGAACCAGTCCGCGACCTCCGCCGATCTCCTCACGCAGCTGCCCCTCGAGCTGTCGTTCGAGGACTTCGGCGGTCAGGAGAAGATCGCGACCCTCCCCAGGGCGCTCTCCCTCGAGGGCATGCCGTCCGGAAGCGCCGCCGAAGCGGGGACGATCGGCTACTACGCACCCAATGAGGGGCTCGTCCTCTACTACGACTCCGTCGGTCACTTCCCCGGGATCATCCCGATTGGCACGTTCGAAGACGTCGAGGCAGTGCGTGCTGCTGTGCCTGCGACTGGAACGGTGTCCGCCGAATGACCTCACCCTCATCGCGCACATCCGAAGCGCCGGCGTCCACTGGAGGCGCGAGGGCTCCGCAGTTGCGCCTCGCACCGCTCATCGTCCTCGCACTCATGGGATTCATCCTGGTCGCGATGGAGACCATGCCCGCCGGTCTTCTGCCGGAGATCGCCGACGGGCTGAAAGCCGCGGAGGGCACCGTGGGGCTCTTCGTCAGCGCCTACGCACTTGGCACGGTCATCGTCACGATTCCCGCCATCTCGCTAACGCGCCGCCTCCGTCGAAAGCCCCTGCTGCTCGTCAGCATCGCGGGGTTGGTTGCGGCCAACACCGTGACCGCGTTCTCGTCTGACATCGCGCTGTCACTCGTCACGAGGTTCATCGCCGGGGCATTCTCTGGAGTGATCTGGGGGATGCTCGCGCCCTACGCCGTGCGAATCAGTCCGCCCTCGCGGCTGGGGGCCGCGATCGCGATCGTCGCGATCGGCGCGCCCCTCGGGTTCGCGTTCGGGACGCCACTTGGGGCTTGGATCGGAGCCGTGTCCGACTGGAGGTGGTCGTTCGCCGGTCTCTCCGCGCTCGCAGCACTGGTCGCCATAGCGGTTGTCCTTGTCGTCCCGGACGCGCCAGGCCGTCCCGCGCTCGCGGGCCTGCCCATGGCGCGGGTGCTCCGCCTGCGAGGGGTCCCCGTCGTGCTCGCGGTGATCTTCGTCTGGATGCTCGCGCACAGCACGATCTACACGTACGTCGCGCCCTACCTCCGTGAGACGGGCACCGCGATAACCCCGGACCTGATGCTGCTCGCCTACGGGATCGCTTCTCTACTCGGCGTGGCGGTGACCGGCCTGCTCCTCGATAGGTATCCGAGCCTGCTGCTCCACCTCAGCGTGCTGGCCTTCATCGTCGCTGCGGTCGTGCTGCTGGCAGGGCAGGGCTCGCCCGTCGCGCTCCTGGCTGCTGCGGCGCTGTGGGGCGTGAGCTTCGGAGGGGCTTCGCCGCAGCTGCAGAACGCGCTCACGCGAGCCGGGGGCGAGAATTCGGACGTCGCGAACTCATTCCTTCCCGTCGCGTTCAATCTCGCGATCTTCGGCGCCGGCATTCTCGGCGCAGGGCTTCTCGAAGTCTTCGATGGCCTTGTCCTGCCCGTTGCCATGATGCTGCTCGGGGCGGTGGCGCTGCTGCTGACCTTCGTCGGCCGGCGGTCTGCGTTCCGGCGGAGGGAGACGGGACCAGGTGATGGGGAAGCATGAGCGTCCTTGCATTCCTGAGGGAGAGCGTGGGGCGGCTCCGGGGGAGAGGCATCGGCGAAGCGGTCTCCGCTCCGACGCTCGAGACTCGACGTCTCCTGCTGCGCGCCCACTCTCTGGCGAGCGCTGAGGAGTGGTTCCTCCTCCACGAGGAAGCGCGAGTTCGTGAGTTCCTGAACTGGCCACCGCGGAGTCGCGGCCAGGCGCTGCGCCACCTCCGTGTCCGTACGCAGTCCACGAGGCTCCGCAGGGCCGAGGACTTCATGGCGCTGGCCGTCGAACTCGAGGGGCGGCTCGTCGGCGATATCTCCTTGCACCTGCGGGCCGTTGCCAGCGAAGTGCGCAGCGTCGAGATCGGGTGGGTGCTGCATCCCGATGCTCAGGGCAATGGATACGCGCGGGAGGCAGCGGGGGCCGTCATCCAGTTCGCGTTCGAGGCTGTGCATGCCCGGATGGTCCTCGCGGTCGTGCATCCGCGCAACATCGGATCGCTCAGGCTTGCGGAGCGTCTGGGATTCCACGAGCTGAGCCGACGCGAGAGCGAACGGCTGCTCGTCTTGACCCGAGATGACGTCGCCTTGGCCGACCGCGGTGCCGAGCGGGATCCGAACATAGCGCTTCCTCGACCGGCGAGTGGGGGCAGGCTCTGCTGAGCTGCTCACATCGTCCGGGTGATCCTGTTTCTCCTCCGGGTGGATAGCACTCTCTGCTCCAAGACCCGGCGAGATCGCCAAGGAAACGCCCAGCTCGGCGCCGCTTCGCCCGCTGATTCGGGGGAGGGGAGTTCTCCCCGTCCCATCTCGGAGCGCGTATCCACCAGCCCGCCCCAATCCGCGGGACTACGCTCGCCGACACCCCGGACCAGCCGGGCCTGTCGAAGGAGTCAACATGCGTCGCATCGTCTCGACCGTCACCGCAGCCCTCTTCGCCGTCGGCATCGCCGTCTCAGCACCCGCGATAGCAAGCGCCGGCACCACGCAGTCGTACTGGACCGGCGGATCGCTCGCCGACTGCCAGGCCGTGCAGCGCACCTACATCAGCTCGTGGACCAAGATCACCGAGGCCTGCCACCGCAACGGCAACGGCTACTCGTTCACCTGGACCTCGCTCTAAGGCGTCTCCGGCGAGGTCGTGGATGCTCCGTTCGGCCTGATTGGTTCGTCCTGATAGCTCTGTCCTGACCGGTTTGGCCTGATTGGTTCGCCCTGGTCGGCTTCTCCTGACCGCGCCTTCTGCGCGCGTCGCCTGCGCACCGCCGGGCAACGCATCTGCGGCAAGAAGGTCACTTTCGCCCCACCCGGGCTCCCGGAGCGGGCACAAAGTGGCCTACTCGGCGGCGGCGGATACGCGGCGCGGCGTCGCGCGGTTCAAGCGGGCTCATGCCGCTCAGCCGGGCTCAAGCGGATCCGGCAAGCTCACGCGGCTCAAGCGGGTCACTTTCGCCCCACCCGGGCCCCGCAACGGGATGAAAGTGGCCTACTCGGCGCCGGCAGCGGCAGCGGTGTAAGGGGCGGCGCCGCGGCGTCGCGCAGGTAGAGCGGGCTCACGCGGTTCAGATGGGCCACTTTCGCCCCACCTGGGCTCCCGAGATGGGCTGAAAGTGGCCTTCTTGGCAGCGGCAGCGGCGGCGGCAGCGGCAGCGCGGCGCCCGCGGCGCTGCGCGGTTCAGCGGGCTCGCGCAGGCCAGGCGGGCTCATGCGGCTCAGGCGGGTCACTTTCGCCCCACTCGGGCTGCCGGGATGGGCTGAAAGTGGCCTACTTGGCGGCGGCGGCGGCGGCAGCGGCGTCGCGCGGGCCAGGCGGGCCACTTTCGCCCCACTTGGGCTGCCGGGATGGGCTGAAAGTGGCCTTCTTGGCGGCGGTAGCGCGGCCCCCGCGGCGCTGCGCGGTTCGGCGGGCTCGCGCAGGCCAGGCGGGCTCATCCGGTCCAGATGGGCCACTTTCGTCCCACTTGGGCTCCCGGGATGGGCTGAAGGTGGCCTACTTGGAGGCGGCGGCGGGGGTGGCAGCGCGGCGTCGCGCGGTTCAGGCGAGCTCGCGCGGCTCAAGCGGGTCACTTTCGCCCCACCTGGGCCCCCGCGACGGGCTGAAAGTGGCCTAAACGGCGGCGGGAGGGGGAGTGGGGGCGGATCACGCGACGCTCAGCGTGACCGCGCGCTTCTCCGGATCAGCCGAGTCGACGCGGACTCTCACGGCGGCGCCCAGCTCCAGGGCCGCGGCGCCGCCGACGACCCTCGCCCGCACTGCGGGGTCGCACAGCAGCACGGTCGCCTTCGCCTGACCCGCATCGGCGGCCCCGGTGGGCGACGAATCGACGACGATCCCGTCGAGCTCCTCGCCGACACGGGGCGCGAGCAGGACCGCCTCGAGCAGATCGACCGCCGCCCGCTCGTACGCGTTCGCACGGCGTGAGCCCTCGGCCATCTCGCCGGGCAGTGCCTCGAGCGCATCCACGACCCACGACGGCACGGGTTCTCCGGCGCAGAACGCCAGCGCGATCTCGGTGCCGTAGCGGTCGACGAGGCGCCGCAGCGGGGCGGTCACGTGCGCGTACTCGGCGGCGATGGCGCTGTGGGATGCGGCGCTCGGCACGTCCGGATGCTCGGGCGTGCCGAAGGCCGCGTACCCGGCTCCGCGGAACAGGCGGGTGGCTTCGGTCGCGAACGCCGCGTACTCGGGCCGGGCCACGTCGATGGTCCTGACGAACTGGGCGTACGAGACGTCCGGTGCCCAGTCGAAGCCGAGGGAGGCGGCGACGCGACGCAGGCGCTCGACGTCTTCGTCGCGGGCGGGATCCAAGGTGCGCCAGATGCCCACTCCCGCCCGCCGCTGCAGGGTCGCGGCTGCGATTCCCGTGAGCAGCGACAGCTGCGCGTTGAACTCCTCGCAGGCGAGCGGCTCACGCAGCACGAGCCGGTAGCGCTTGTCGTCGTCGCTGCGCTCGATCTCCTGGTCGGGCACCTCGAGCGTCGCGCCGCCGCGCGCGAACTGGGCGTCGATGCGCAGCCGGCCGATCTCCGCCAGCAGCCCGAGCAGCTCGTCGGCGGTTCCGGCGTCGAGCCGTGCCTGAACCGAGGGGTAGTCGAGTTGCGCCCGGGAACGCACCATGGATCGACGCACCTCGATGTCATCGAGCAGCGCGCCCGAGCTGTCGAGACGCATCCGCCACACGACGGCGGGCCGATCGACCCCGGGGAGCAGGCTCGCGACGCCCTCGCTGAGCACGGCCGGGTGCAGGCCGAATCGGCCGTCCGGCCCGTAGACGGTGAGGGCGCGGCGGTGCGTCTCCGCGTCCAGCGCCCCACCGGGCTCGACGAAGGATGCGACGTCCGCGATCGCGTAGAACACCTCGAAGCCGTCAGCGTCCTCGCCGGTGGCCTCGACGCGGCGAAGGAAGAATGCCTGGTCGAGGTCACGCGAGCCGACAGGGTCAAGGGTCACGAACGGCAGCTCGCGGAGATCGTGTCGCCCGGAGTCCGAGCCGAACTCGTGGGCTGCGGCGACCTCGGCCTCGGCTCGCGCGTCGGCTGGGTAGTCGGCCGGGATCTCGAGCTCGGTGCGGAGCCGCTCCAGATACGGGCCGAGCACCTCCGCGGCCGCACCGGCCTGCACAGCACGCGTGCTCATCGGCGGGGGACGGATGCAGGTTCGACGGTGAACTTCATGGCGTCACGCTACCCGCACCAGATCAGGGGGCGCCGATGCCGTCAGTGCCGTAGGTCATCGTCCACGCCGTCTGCACGTTGTCGGCGACGGCTTTCGCCGACTCGACCTCGATGGTGTGGCTGGTCTCCGTGAGCAGGTACTGTCCGCCGGTGTCGACCGTGATCCCGGAATTCGTGTCCGACTGCAGGTAGCCGCGGATGCCGACGGAGCCCTCCATGTAGCCCGAGTAGGTGACGCGCAGCTTGGTGCCCTCCTGCGCGTAGCTCCATTGCCCGGTCGTCTCCGGGTCGGTGGTGATCGGGCCGAACGCGGAGAGGGTGGCGATCACCGTATCCGTCTCGCGGGAGGGGGAGATGAGGATCGACACGGTGCCCGTGTAGTCGACGCCGGAGGTCTCGATGAAGGCGATGACCGCCTCCGTGCTCTGGCCGACTGCCAGCTCGGTGTCGAAGGGCGTGAAGTTGCCTTCGATCGTGGAGAGGGCCGTGGATGCGGCGGCGAGGGGAGTGGCCAGGGCGGCGGCGAAGACAGGGGTGGTCCAGGCCGCGGTCGAGAGCAGTGCTCGGCGGGACGGGCGGCCAGGCGCAGGCCGTTCTGCGGTCGTGTGGCTCGAGGGGAGGAAGGAAGGCATGATGCTCCGGTCTGCGGCGTGGGGGCGCCGCTCTGCGAACGATACGGCCTGCGGGCGTCGGGCAGAAGAGGTCGGTTGTCGGACTCTGCCGGATGCTGCCGAAGACGCTCTGAGCGGACGCGCACGCGCTCCATACGTTCTCCATAGATCGATAGGTGACGATAAGCGCATGGTTGACTTCAACAAGATCCTCGGCGCGGCCTCGAAGGCCCTCGGCAACTCCGGCAATTCCGGGGGCAACCGGGGCGGCAAGAGCGGCTCCGGGGACTGGAAGGACATGGTCCGCAAGGTCGCCGATCAGGTGACGGGGGATGGGCAGCAGCCACGCGGCCAGCAGGGCTACCCCGCCCGGGACGCCGCGCAGCAGCGTGACCAGCACCAGCAGCGCGACCAGTACCAGCAGCCTGACCAGTACACCGCCCGCGACTCCGGCCCACGGTCCGGGCAGCAGCCGCCGAGCGCTCCGAGCTATGGCTCGCGCCCGGCCTCTAATCCGAGCTCAGGGACTGCCGCGGACAAGGCGGCCATCGCGAAGTACGACTACCTCCTCAAGACCGCGGCGCCTGACCAGCTCGAGCAGGCGCACCGTGAGGCGTTCCAGCGACTCACGCCGGAGCAGCGCGACCAGGTGCGTGAGCGCCTGAGCGCGGAGTCCGGTCCGTACGACCGCCCGCAGTCGAGCTCCCCTGACGACCTGGCGCGGGCGGCGACGCGCGGCGAGGTGCAGCGACCCGGGTTCATGGCGAAGGTGCTCGGGGCGGGCAAGCGCATCGCGGGCTCCCGCGGTGGCTCCAACTTCACGCCCGGCTCGAGTCGTGGCGGGTCCGCTCGCTTCGGCCGTGGCGCGGGCGTCGCCGGTGCAGCTGCGGCGGGTGTCGGGGCTGGTGCGCTCGGCGGCATCGCGCTCGGCGTCGTCGGCGGTGCCGTCGCCAGCTCCGTCGCGCTTCCGCTGATCGGCGACGCGATGGCATCCGGAATCGACTTCGACGGCATCGCCGCGTCCGGGATCGAGGGCTTCGAGGGGCTCACGGCCGACCTCGGCGAGTTCGGCGGGATCGGTGAGGCCGTCTCGGGGCTCGGCGACCAGGTCAGCGGATTCGGCGACCAGTTCGCGGGCGCGGGCGACCAGTTCCTCGGCGGCGTCGAGGAGCAGGCAGGCAACTTCGGCTTCGACATCCCCGGCCTCGGAGACCTGTTCGGCAAGTGATGCACGCCTTGGCGCACCCGGGAGAAGGGCCGGCGCTGGGAGCCTGATCCGTCAGAGCTGCTCGCCGATGACGCGAGCTGCCTGGATGACGCGGGACCTGAACCTCGCGAGCCCGTCCTCGCTGATCGTCTCTTCCGTCGTCACGAGATTCACGACGCCGATGACGGTGCCGCGCGAGTCCGTGATGGCGGCGGTGAGGCTCACCGTTCCCGGGTAGCGCTCTGAATGGCTCTCGTAGGTGCCCGTCGCCGCGGCTTCGGCGAGCTCAGATCGAAGCGAGTCGGCGGTCTGCTGCCGTCCGCTGGCGAGTGCGAGCCCCGAGTAGTCCTTCAGGAACTCGTCGAGTTCTTCCGGTGCGACGGCCGCGAGCAGCACCTTGCCGCCACCGACGTCGAGGTCGAGGCGCTGCCCGATCGGGAACCGGTAGCGGAGCGACTCGGGTGGCTCGACGCGCGCGACGAGGATGCGCGACCAGCCCGAGCGCACGTAGACGGACGACGTGAATCCGGTCGTTTCGGTGAGGTTCTGCAGCACCGGATGCGAGACGGAGGCGAGCCGATCCTGGAGCATGAACGCGTGCGCGTGCGCGAGGACGACGGGACCGAGCGTGTAGCCGGCCTCGGTCGAGTTGAGGTACCCGCGCCGCGCGAGGGTCGTGGTGATGCGCTGCGTGGTCGTGATGTGCAGGCCGGTGGCCTTGGAGATCTGCGTCAGCTTCAGCGGCGTCCGTGATGCCTCGACGCACTCGATGACGTCGAGCGCTCGTTCGAGCGTCCGGCCTTGATTGACGCGCTCAACGCTCACTGCGTTTTCCCCTCCGTGCCAGGTGATTCCTCAACGTACCACCGGGTGCAACGAGACCCCGCTTGGTCCCGTCCCTGGCCGCGAACGTGGACGCCTGCTATCGTTACGCGAAATCAACTTGCGCAGAGTGATAAAAAACTCTGCCTGATGACAACGGAGTCGTTCATGAGAATCGCTGTCCTCGGCCTCGGTGAAGCCGGAAGCATGTACGCGAAGGCGTTCGTCGAAGCCTCCTGGGAGGTCGTCGGCTTCGACCCCAGGAGCGTCGAGATCCCCGGGATGACCAGCGCCACCTCGATCGCCGAGGCGGTCGCCGGCGCCGACGCGGTGCTCGGCCTCACCACGGCGGCCCACGCCGCAGGGGCAGCGCGAGACGCGGCACCGCACCTCGAGCCGACTGCGGTGTTCCTCGACCTCAACGCCGGATCCCCGCAGCTGAAGCGGGCCGTCGCCGACGAGATCGGCGAACGCGCCAAGGTCGTCGACGGGGCCGTGATCGGCTCGGTGAAGAAGTTCGGCGCGCAGGTGCGCGTCATCCTCTCCGGCCCCGACGCGGAGTCGGCCGCCGACGTACTGCGCTCCATCGGTGCCACGGCGGACGTCGTCAGCGACACCATCGGGGACGCATCCGGCCGCAAGCTCCTGCGCAGCGTGTACATGAAGGGACTCGGCGCGCTCATCAGCGAGGCCATGTCCGCCGGCCGTGCTGCTGGCGAGGAAGCGTGGATGCGCGCCCAGATCGTCGAGACCCTGGTCGACGGAGAGGCCGCCGTCACGCGTCTCGACGAGGGCACGCGCATCCACGCAGACCGGCGAAGCCACGAGCTCGGCGACAGCCTGGAGCTGCTGAGCGCGCTTCCGGGGAACTGGCCCGTCACCGAAGGCGCCAGGCGCCGACACGTCGACCTCGCCTTCGAGGCGAAGCCCGACTTCGCGGCGGAACTCGAGTCGGTGCCGACGGCGGCGCTCGGCGATGGCGGGGACCGGCTCGGATTCGCGCACTCGAGCATCAAGCCCATCTGGCCCTCCGGCCCGATCGCCGGACGCGCACGCACCGTGCTCGTCAATCCAGGCGACAACCGGGCCCTGCACGAGGCGCTCAAGGTGGTCCGGCCCGGCGAGGTGCTCGTCATCGCGGGCGGCGGGTACGCCGAGCGTGCGCTGCTCGGCGAGCTCATCGCGGAGCGCGCGGTCAACGCGGGGGTGCGCGGCATCATCGTCGACGGCGCGGTGCGCGACGTCTCCGCCATCGCCGAGATCGGACTACCCGTCTGGGCCGTCGCAGTCTCCCCGGCGGGCCCCTACAAGTCCGGCCCCGGGCGGGTCGGCGAGACCATCTCGCTCGGAGGCGCCATCTGCTCGACCGGCGACTACGTGGTCGCCGACGAGGATGGCGTGCTCGTCCTCCCGATCGACCGCGCGGCTGCCGCGCTCAGGGCAGGCCGGGCGGTGCTCGCCGATGAGGCGGGCCGCCGTGTCGACATCCTGCGCCAGCGCGCCGAAGCGAATCCCAGCGCCTGATCCGGCGCACCAGACCATAGACAGCAAAGGAGCTGCCATGAGCATCACCGACCAGGGGCACCCGCCCCGCCGACGTAGGGGAGGGTCATGCCTGTCGCACTGATCGCCCTCGTCGCCTTCATCGCGACGATCGTCACCTGGAACGTCGTCGTCAAGCGGAACATGGCGGAAGCCATGATCCTCGGCTTCCTCGTCACGCTCGCCTTCGCCGGGTTCAACGCCCCCGAGTACGCCGTGACCGCCGTCGTCGAAGCATCTGAGAACCAGGTCCTCTACGCCGCCGTCGCGTTCGTCTTCATGACGCATTTCGTCGAGCGCACCGGCGTCATCGATCGCCTCATCGCCATCCTCTCCTCGCTCTTCGGCAAGCTGCCGGGCGGCCCCGCGATCGTCGACACACTCGCGTCCGGTGCCATGGGAGCCGTCGCGGGTGGCTCCAACACGGGGAACGCGGCCTCCTCCGGATCGATCACCGGTCCGTGGATGGTGCGCACCGGATGGAAGCGCTCGCGCGCCGCGACCGTCATCGCCGGCAACGCGGGCCTCGGCACCGCGCTTCCTCCGAGCGCGTCCATGGTCATCATGATCGGCTTCGCCGGCACGCTCGTGACGACCAGCGAGGTCTACCTGGCGCTGCTCGTCGCCGGCATCTACCAGTTCGTGTTCCGGATGGGCCTCATCGGCTGGTTCGTGAAGCGCGACAAGATCACGGCAGCCTCGGGACCCGAACTCCTCCCGTGGCGGACCGCGATGAAGCGCGGCGGATCGTCGACCCTCATCTTCCTTGGCGCGATCATCCCGATCGCCATCTCCGTCGGGCCCCTCGCCGATGTGCTCAAAGCGTCGCCGGTGCTCTCCGAAGCCATGGGATCGATCTCGCTCATCGTGTGGATCCCCGTCCTCATCATGTTCTTCGCCGCGCTCGTCGCCTGGAAGGACCTGCCGCGCTCGCCGCGCGGATGGTGGGAGCTCATCACGAGCGGGGCGCCGAAGTTCTCCACGATCGTCGCGCTCCTCTTCTTCGCCGTCGTCGCGAGCGAGGTGCTCGCCGAGCTCGGCCTCGCGGAGGACGTCGACAACCTGCTGAGCGGAGTCGACATCCCGCTGTGGCTGCTCGTGACGTTCATCGGGCTGCTGATCGTGCTGGTCGCGGGCCCGCTGTCGTCGACGGCAACCCTCACCGCCGTCGGTCAGGTGTCGCTGTTCACGCTCATCGCCGCGGGCATCGACCCGCTGCTCGCCGTCATCGCGATCCTCGTGTTCGCCTCGACGGAGGGCGCCTCCCCGCCCGCCTCCGGCGCCATCTTCGTCGCGAGTGGCCTCACGGGAGCCAAACCGGAGTCCACGTTCGTGCCGCTCATCATCTACTACGTCGTGCCGTTCTTCGCGCTCGGCGTCCTGATCGCGCTCGGGATCGTCCCGGTCCCCGGCGGATAGGAGTCTGAAATCATGCGCACCTCACTGCACCGCATCCTGCATCCGCTCTTCGGCATCGCGATGATCGTCTTCCTGCTGCTGGCGTTCGTGCTCGTCTTCGCCCAGGTCATCGGGCTCATCTTCGCGCAGCCCTGGCTCATCGAGGGAGCCTCGGAGACGCTCCTCCATCCGGCCATCATCTCGGCCATCGTCGTCGGCCTCATCGGCTACGCCCTCTTCAACTGCCTCCCGAAGGTGGAGAAGAAGGCCGAGCTGGAGGACGAGGACGAAGACTGACCGGGTCGATCTCGACGCCCGCACCCCGGATCGCCGCGAGCGATCTCGGCGTGCGGGCGTCTCCCGTTAGGCTCGCGTGATGGCGAACCGCAGCTATCTCTACGTTGTCGACGAGGTTCCGGGGCAGGGGGCTCCGCTCACTCGTGTCTCCGGGCTGTCGGAGTGGAACTGGGATGTGCCGCTCGTGCACGAGCTGCTCGTCTCGGGGTCTGGTCGGCTGGTGCCGTCGACGATCTGGGATGCGCCGGCCGCAGCGATCCTCGGCGACTACGACCAGGGCGTCGCCAACCTCGAGCGCCTCTTCGCTCGGCTCCCGCAGGACCAGGAGACGCAGCGGCAGATCGCCGAGGCGCGCAGCGTGCTGCGCGACCCCGCGAACCGTGGACGCTACCTGCTGCTCGAGGTCGCGGAGATTCACGTGCTCAGCGCCACGGATGACGAGAACCCGCACCCCGAGATGCTCCGGGAGGCGCAGGGGATGGTCTGCGACACCGAGCAGCACGTGGACGCGCTCATCCGCACAGCACTCGAGCTGCCGCCGGAGCGGCTGCAGGAGCTGACGGGCTCCGGGGCGTGGGCGAGCAACCTCTACTTCGAGCCGTCCGGAGAGCCGCAGCCATCGGCCCAGGCGGCGCCGGTCCAGGCGGCGCCGAATATCCCTGCGACGAGCCTGCCCTCCCAGAGCGCCCCGCCGACGAGCCCGAACGCGCCGCAGTTCGCCCCGCCCACCGGGGCGGCGGCTTCGCCGGTCTTCCTGACGCGGCCGCTGGCGAACGGCGCGACGCAGTGGAGCCTCGGGCTGATCGCGGTCATCCCGTTCCCGTTCGTGACCGCCATCACGGCAGGCATCGTGATGATCGCGGCTGGCAGGTCGCGCGCGCCCGCCACCGAGGAAGGCGAGCGAAACCGCACCAACGCCGCCAACTGGGGGCTCACCTACCTGCTCTCCTCGATCATCCTCATCGCCCTGCACATCGCGTTCCTCTTCGTCCTCGACGACACCTACTCGGGGTCGTTCTTCCCCATCGGCATACCCATCACGCTCTGGTTCGCCGTCTCCGTGACGCACATCGTGTTCTCGATCGTGGGCAGCGTGAAGGCCTCGCGCGGCGTGGTGTTCGCCCCCATCGCGCTGCCGTTCTTCAGTCCGCGCCTGCGGGGCTGACCATCTTCAGTGCAGACTCGTCGCCTCTGGACGTCACTGGCGATTCAGGGGCCGATTCTGCACTCATGTTGGACAGGGGCCGCCGCGCCCGCCGCGTCTGATCTGCACCCTGCCAGTACAGGGGTGGATGGGCCACAATGGCGGGGTGCCAACGCCCCAGCGGACAAACCCCGAAGCCGGGGTTCCGTCGCGCCTGCGCAACGCGGTGTTCCGAGCCGTCGCCGACCAGGGCAAGGCCGCGCTCGTCGAGCGTCGCCTGAGCGTCGCCATCAACCGCGGCGTTCTGCAAGCAGGGGAGCGCCTGCCCCCAGAGAGCGAGCTCGCCAAGTCGCTCGGGGTCTCGCCGGTCACCGTCCGCGAAGCGCTGGTCCTCCTGCGGCAACGCGGCCTCGTCACGACGAAACGAGGACGCGGAGGCGGCAGCTTCGTCACCGCGGGCGCCGACCCCGCCTCACACGCCGCCGCCGAGCTCGCATCCATCTCCCGCACGGCGCTTCGCGACCTCGCCGCCCATTACTTCGCCGTCACCGCTGGCTGCCTCGAACTCGCAGCCTCCAGGGCTGCGCCGAGCGAGGTCGACGCGATCCGCGCCCGGCTCACGGCGTTCGGCGACGCCGCGATCTCCGGGCGGCAGGCTCAGCCGACGCCCGCGCTGTGGCGACACGTCGCCGACGACATCGTCGTCGAACTGTGCGCGCTCGGGCAGTCGGTGCGGCTCACCAAGGAGCAGATGCGCGTGCAATCCGAGCTCTCCCCGCTGCTCGGGCTGCTCGCTGTGGACGACGCCGAGCGGGAGGCGCAACGAGGCGAGATACTTGGACTCGTCGATGATGTCGCTCGGGGGGACACCGCTGGCGCGCGCGAGACTCTGCGCGCGACCGTGAGCGACGTCGTCGAACGGCTCGAGGCAAAGCGCAGGTCGCTGCTCGAGCGGTAGGCGCGCCGGCGCCGTGATGGTGCCGGGTGCCGGGGGAACGACTATGGCTGGGGGGCCAACGTATGCCGATCAACGACAACGAGGTGAGGATCGCCGCACTCGCGGGGCTGCCGAACTGGTCTTGGAGCGACTTCACGGAGAACGTGATGCAGACCACCAACCTCATGAGGCTGGAGCCGAACGGGTCGCTGGCGCTCATCGCCTACCTCGCCGGCCCCAGCTGGGTGTATCAGGAGCCGGCGCGGTACGACCCCGTCGTCGAGACGGACGGCGGCGGCCAGC
The DNA here is from genome assembly GCF_002931375.1 of Pseudoclavibacter sp. RFBJ3. NCBI lineage: Bacteria > Bacillati > Actinomycetota > Actinomycetes > Micrococcales > Microbacteriaceae > Pseudoclavibacter > Pseudoclavibacter sp. RFBJ3. Next base: position 23,936 of record NZ_PSXZ01000001.1, read on the forward strand.
GTGTCGGCGGGCCAGCCGACGGCACCTTCTCAAGTGAGGAGGACATCAGCGAGATCCACGACGACATGGTCCAGTACCTCGCAGATGCCGGGGTGCCGGCGCCCCCGCGGGCGGTGCAGTGGATGCTGTGCCTCCCAGACGGGGTCACGGAACGAGACCTCGAGGGAGTGTGCCTCCGTGCGGCGCGGGACGTCGCACCCGACGACCACCGAAGGAACGCGCTCGAGGTGCACGCGGCGCTGCGGGTGCTGTTGAATGGTCGCATGTCGCCGCTCGCCTGGTGACGCGGAACGGGCTCTCGCCGATCTTCGCCGGTCGACCCAGTGAAAGCGGCCCTCCGCTGTGTACCATCGGCCAACACCGAGGCAGAGGAGCCGCTCCATGACGATCGACGCCACCGCGGTTCGACGCGGCCCAGCTGCGCTCCTCGACGACTACTTCCGATCGACACTCGACGTGCTCGAAACGCTCAGCCGCGACCTCGGTGCCGTGCTCGGCGACCTCGAGTCGCGGGGCGAACTCAGCGACCGTCGCCTCGACGAGCTGGTCGAGCCGCTCGCGCTCTCGGTCTTCACTCGTACCTGGCCGGCCGCGTTCGGGGCCGGATTCGTCGCATCCCTCGACCTTCGCGGCCCGTCCCGCGGCCACCTGTCCTGGTGGCAGGGCCCGATGCGCTCGCAGCTGCGGCTCGCAGCGCAGACGCCAAGCCGAGAGCACATCGACTACAGCGGATTCGAATGGTTCCGCGTGCCCCGGGAGACCGGCGAGGGGCATGTCGCGGGCCCGCACGTCGACTACCTGTGCAGCGACGAGTACACGCTCACCGTCAGCATGCCCGTCTGGAACGGGCGGCGATTCCTCGGCGTCGTCGCCATGGACCTCCTCGTCGACGACGTCGAACGAGAGCTGCTCCCGCCGCTGCGTGAGTTCGGCGACGTGAGCGTCGTGAACGCAGCCCAGCGCGTGCTCGCATCCACCGAATCGCGGCTCGCGCCGGGAGATTCGGTGCGCGACCTCGACGGCTACGGGAGCACCGACTGCGCGATCGCCGGGCTCCGCGTGCTCACCCGGGTCTAGGCCTCGACGCGCGGGACCTCGGGGCAGGTCGGAGTCCCGAGTCCGGGTTCAGTCGATCTCAGTCGATCTCAGTCGATCTCGGGCGGAGTTGGCGGCTGCAGCCGCTGCTGCTGCGCATCCGGGGTGCGCAGGTACTTGCGAAGGGCTTTGATGGCGAGGATCAGTGCCCAGATGGTGAGGACCAGGATCGCAAGGATGACCGCGAAGTAGGCGACCATCACGACGGTGTGCATTGGGTTGAGTCCGATCATCGATCGACGGTACGTCGCGAGACTGGGCGTCGGGTCAGTGGAAGCGGGCGGCGGATGCGGGTCACGCCGTAGCTCGGCGACACGACGGGAACATGGCTGCATCGACGTGCGACGATGCGGACATGAGTGCTCTCGCCCCATCCGAGTATCTGCCCGACCTCGTACCCGAGCTGCTCGTCACCGACGTCCGAATCAGCCTTGCGTTCTGGGTCGATGGATGCGGTTTCGAGGTGAAGTATGACCGACCCGAGGAGGGGTTCGCGTATCTGACCCGTGGCAACGCTCATCTCATGCTCGAACAGCGCGGCGTCGGCCGGAACTGGGTAACCGGGCCGCTCGAGCCGCCGCTCGGGAGGGGCATCAACTTCCAGATCTCCGTGGCCGATGCTGACGAGGTCGCGGCGGCTGTCCTCGCGACCGGTCGGGAGCTCTTCATGCCGCCGGAAACGAAGTGGTACCGGGTGGGTGGGGACGAAGTCGGGGTCCGCCAATTCCTTGTGACGGACCCCGACGGGTACTTGATCCGCTTCCAGGCGAGCCTGGGGCGGGGAGCTGCCAGCTAGCTCGTGACGGCTGACGTCTGACGGCTGCGGCGGGCGGCGATGAACGAGCGCACGCCGGCCGTGATGAGGGCGACGAGCAGGACCAGCATGACGGTGCTGCTGATGACCGCGCCGGGGCGCTCGGCGGTGCCGGCGAAGAGGTCTCCCAGCTGGGCGACGTTCATGAGCGACCCGAGCGCGCCGAGGAGCGCGACGGCGAGCGCGCCGTGGATGGCGTGCTTGCGGAGCTTCGGGTTGCGGGCGATGAGGCCGGCGATGACGAGCAGGAGGCCGACGGCGGCCGGGATGAGGGCCGTGAGGCTGCCGGTGTCGCTGACGAAGTAGGCGACCGCGCCCGTCACGACGAGGGCGGCACCGATGAGGATGGTGAGGAGAGGCATGCGGGATGGGATCCAATCTCGCGGTAGGCCAGCAGCGTCCTCGGCGGACCGCTTCGCGCGGGCTCAGCCCTGGCGCGTGACGGCCGGCGACGGAAGCGTCGCTGGTCGTTGGTGTCTGGTGGACCCAACTTTACCAGCTGGTCGGTTCCGGCCTCCGGCCGCCCGGTGCGCCTGTTCAGCTGCGGACTGCGCCCTCGATGGCGTCTCGCCCGGCCTCGCGGGTCGCGAAGGCGCCGAGGAAGGTGCCCTGCCCGTCGTGTGCGCGAAACTCTCCGTGCACGAGCTCCACGAACCCGGCGAAGTCGTCGCCGGAGGCCGTCTCCCGCATCGCGACCCAGAGTCCGTTCGCGGGGGAGAGCCAGCGGAGCTGTCGAGGAGCGGAATCGACGACCGCTCGGGTCGTGGACTCGCGGGGGATCTCGAGCAGGCTCATGGGGTTCCTCGGTTCAAGAGTGGATGATCGGATAGTTAGGTTAGCTAGCTAATCCTGAGAGTCGCCACAGGGTTCGCTGGACGCGGTGCTGCTCGGGTCAGCCCAGTGCATCCGGAGACTCGGGGAGCGTCTGGCCGCCGTCGACGACGATCGTCTGACCCGTGATGTACCCCGCCTCGCGGCTCGCGAGAAACGCCGCGGCGTAGCCGATCTCCTCGGCTCGGCCCAGTCTCCGCAGCGGGACGGCGGAGGTCATCGACGCGAGGTAGTCTTCGCCCATCTCGTCGAGTCCAGCGGATTCGACATTGCCGGGCAGGACTGCGTTCACGGTGATGGCGTGCTTCGCGAGCTCGATCGCGGCCGTGCGCATGAAGCCCAGCTGCGCGGCCTTGGAGGCCCCGTAGTGCGACCAGCCCGGGTAGCCGGTCGTCGGGCCCGTGATGGATGAGGTCAGCACGACCCGGCCGCGGCCTGATTCCTGTAGGGCGGGCAGGCAGGCCTGCACGGCGTAGATGGTGCCCTTCACGTTCGTGTCGAGCACTTCGTCGAGCTGTGCCGGCGTCATCGTCGCGAGGTCGGCCTGCGGGAAGATCCCCGCGTTGGCGCAGAGCACGTCGATGCCGCCGAACGCCGCCGCGGTCGACGCCGCAAGCGCGCGGCACGACTCGGGGTCGGTGACGTCGACCGTGAACCCCGAGATCTGAGCTCGAGTGTCCGCGTTCGCGTCCGCGTCGGCGACGAGCGAGAGCGCGGCGACGGCCGTATCCACCCCCGCCTGCGAGCGACCAGCGACGGCGACCCGTGCGCCCGCCTGCGCGAACACGCTGGCGATGCCGAAGCCGATGCCCTTCGTGCCGCCGGTGACGACGACGCGAGTGTCGGAGAGGTCGAACAGGGGAGCAGCTGGCATGGTGCGCCTTTCGCGAATGGGGTGGATGCGCCCATTCCATCGCCCCGGAAGGGCGCGATGCCCCTCCGGAAACCTGCCTGCGACCGCTCTTAACGCAGTGTTTACGCCCGCCGCTCGATCACCGCCAGGGGCGTCGGGTCACCACCAGAATGGAGGCTGGGTCACGTACGGCGCCTCGAGTCGCGCGACCTCGTCCTCGGTGAGCGTCAGCTCGAGGGCCGCGACGGCGTCATCGAGGTGCTTCGCCTTGGTCGCCCCGACGATGGGTGCTGCGACCGTCGGGTTGCGCAGCACCCACGCCAGTGCGACTCGTGCCATCGGGACCTCGCGCTCGGCCGCGATCTGCTCGACGACGTCGATGATGGGGCCGTCGGCATCGGCATCGAACGCCTTCGCGACCGAGTCGAGCTCGGCGCGTGCCGTCGATTCGCCGCGCGGCCGGGTCAGGCGCCCCTTGCCGTTCGGCGAGTACGGGACGAGGCCGACGCCCATGTCGGCGCACATGGGGATCATCTCCCGCTCCTCCTCGCGCTTCAGCAGGTTGTACTGGTCCTGCATGGCGACGAACGGGGTCCATCCGCCTACCGCGGCGGCCTGCTGCAGCTTCGCGAACTGCCACGCGTACATCGACGATGCGCCGAGATAGCGCACCTTGCCGGCACGCACGAGGTCGTCGAGCGCCTGCATGGTCTCCTCGACGGGGGTGCTGTCGTCGAAGCGGTGGATGTAGAGCACATCGATGTGGTCGGTGCCGAGTCGCTCGAGGGACGCGTTCGCCTGTTCGAGGATCGCCGTTCGGGACAGGCCGGAGCCGCCGGGGCCGTCGTGCATCTTGCCGGAGAGCTTCGTCGCGAGCACGATCTCCTCCCGGCGGCTGAAGCGACGCATCGCGCGCCCGATGATCTCCTCGCTCGTGCCCTGCTGGTACACGTTCGCCGTGTCCCAGAAGGTGACGCCGAGCTCGACCGCCTGGCGGAGCAGCGGTGCTGCCGCGTCGTCGTCGAGGGTCCAGCTGTGCAAGCCGCGCTCCGGGTCGCCGAAGCTCATGCAGCCGAGTGCGAGGCGGCTGACGCGGAGGCCGGTGCGGCCGAGGTTCGTGTACTCCATGCCAGGAGCGTATGTCGCACCACCGACACCAGGGAGGCCCTGGCAGTGCCCCCTGCGCCGCGTCCGCTCTGCGCCGCGTCCGCCGTCAGCCCTGCCCAGCCCAGCCCGCACCAGTCCGGCTGCAGACCTGGGGCTAGGGCACCAGGATGCGCCAGCTGAGGTGCGCAGGCGCGAGGTCTGCGGGTGGGGCTTCGCGAGGCCTGGGGGTTGTGCACGTCTGTTGGTGCGCTGGGGTGCGCAAGTGCGGGGTCTGCGCATGCGCGAGGTCTGCGGACGCGGCTCCGCCAGGCCTGGGGGTTGTGCACGCTTGTTGGTGCGGAGGGGTGCGGATGCGCGAGGTCTGTGGACGTGGCTTTGCGAGACCTGGGGCTTGCGCACGCCTGGCGGTGCGTTGGGGTGCGCATGCGCGAGGTCTGCGGATGTGCGGGGTCTGCGGGTGGGGCTTTGCGAGACCTGGGGGTTGCGCACGTCTGGCGGTGCGGAGGGGTGCGGATGTGCGGGGTCTGCGGGTGGGTCTCCGCCAGACGTGGGGGTTGTGCATGTCTGTTGGTGCGCTGGGGTGCGGATGCGCGAGGTCTGCGGATGTGGCTTCGCGAGACCTGGGGTTTGTTCACGCCTTTTGGTGCGCTGGGGTGCGCAAGTGCGAGGTCTGCGGGTGGGGCTTCGCTAGACGTGGGGGTTGTGCATGCCTGTCGGTGCGTAGGGGTGTGCAAGTGCGAGGTCTGCGGATGCGGCTTCGCCATACATGGGGGTTGTGCACGTCTGTTGGTGCGCTGGGGTGCGGATGCGCGGGGTCTGCGGATGAGCGACGTCTGTGGATGCGGATGCGGATGCGGATGCGGATGCGGACGCGGATGGGCGGCCCTTACCCCGGTTCCCGTAACCCAGTGTTTACAGGGGCGAACGCCGCGGAAACATCCGTCTGTCTACTATTGGCGAACAAGGTTTCATGTCAGGTAACATCAACACCATGCGGGAGACGACCATGACACAACTAGCCCCCAAGCTGGTCGAAGGAGAGCTCGCGGCAGGCGACCGCATCACGCTCCGCGACCTCGCCCAGGCGCACGGCGTGCAGTTCATCCTCGCCACGTTCGTCGACCTCAACGGCAAGCCGTGCGCGAAGCTCGTGCCGACCTCGGCCGCCGACGAGCTCGAGGCGGGCGCCCTCGGCTTCGCGGGCTTCGCCGCCGGCCTCATCGGCCAGGAGCAGCACGACCCCGACCTCATCGCGATCCCCGACCTCGACTCGTTCACCCCTCTGCCGTTCGTCCGCGAGGGCCTCGCGCTCGTGCACTGCGACCCGCACGTCAGCGGGGAGCCGTGGCCGTACGCGCCCCGCAACATCCTGAAGCGCGCCATCGCCGAGCTCGCCACGCGCGGCATGACCGCCAAGGTCGGCGCCGAGGTCGAGTACTTCCTCGTCGACCGCGCCGAAGACGGCACCCTCGCCCCCGCCGACAAGCGCGACAACGGCCCTCGCCCCTGCTACGACGCCCGCGGCGTGACTCGCATGTACGACCACCTCGCCTCCGTCTCGACCGCCATCAACTCGCTCGGCTGGGGCAACTACGCCAACGACCACGAAGACGGCGCCGGCCAGTTTGAGCAGAACTTCGACTACGCCGACGCGCTCACGACCGCCGACCGCGTCATCACGCTCCGCTACATCCTGAACGTGCTCGCCGAAGAGCGCGGCATGACGGCGACGTTCATGCCGAAGCCCTTCACGAACCGCACGGGCACGGGCCTGCACCTCCACCTGTCGCTGTGGAGCGAGCAGGACGAGCCGCTCTTCCCGGCGGGCCCGAGCGCGAGCGGCGCCGCCGCATCCGCCGCCGCCGCATCCAGCGATGACGCCGCGAGCGAGTCGGCACCGGATACGCGGGGCCTCGGCCTCTCGCCCGTCGCGTACGGCTTCGTGGCGGGGCTCCTCGAGCACGCGCCCGCCCTGCAGGCGTTCCTCGCTCCCTCGGTGAACTCGTACAAGCGGATCGGCACGGCCACGTCCAGCTCGGGCGCGACCTGGTCGCCGCGGAAGGCGTCGTACGGCGGCAACGACCGCACGCACATGGTGCGGGTCCCGGACAACAAGCGCGTCGAGCTCCGCTCGGGGGACGGTGCAGCGAACCCCTACCTGGCGGTCGCGACCTCGATCATGGCCGGCCTCGATGGCATCGACAACAGCATCGACCCAGGCAACCCCTCCGGCCCAGGCCAGGCGCCCGAAGGCGCGGCCGTGCTGCCCGCGACGCTCCTCCACGCCGTCGAGGCGCTGCGCCGCGATCCCGTGATCCTCGCCAGCCTCAGCGGCGACGAGGCCACCGGCCGCTACTTCGCCGACGCGAAGGAGACCGAGTTCCTCACCTGGCACGCGCAGGTCAGCGACTGGGAGCTCGACACCTACCTCACCGCCTTCTGACCCACCCGCATCCAGAGACCAGACAAGACCCCCCCCGAAAGGACCACGCCCGTGTGTGGAATCGCCGCGCTGCAGTTGCGCAACCCCCAGCTCAGGCCGCAGATGGGCGACCTGCTCCAGACCATGCTCTGCGAGATGGTCGACCGCGGACCCGACTCCGCGGGCCTCGCCGTGTACGACAACCCCGACCTCACGGGCAGCGCCGCGTCGACGCTCAGCCTCCTCGGCGGCACGCAGCTGCTCACCGTGGAGGAGCTCACCGCCGAACTCGAGCGCACCCTCCCAGCCGGGGCGGCGCCGAAGGTGTCCGTCGTGGGCGACACGACGCTCGTGAGCGGCGAGCTGTCGACGAGCATCCTCGCGGATGCGGTCAGCGCGGCCCTCCCCACCGCCACGATCATCGGCCGCGGCGGCCACCTCGCCGTCATGAAGAGCGTCGGCAATCCCATGGACGTCGCCTCCAACCACGGCCTCGAGTCCATGTCGGGGAGCCAGGGCGTCTCGCACACCCGCATGGCCACCGAATCGGCCGTGACCGCGGGCGGCACGCACCCCTTCGCCGTCGCCGACGACCTCTGCCTCGTGCACAACGGATCCTTCTCGAACCACGCCTCCATCCGTCGCGAGCTGAAGCGCACGGGCGTGCAGTTCGACTCCGAGAACGACACCGAGGTCGGCGCGCGCTACATCGCCTCCCGCCTCGAGCAGGGCGACACCCTCGAGGAGGCGCTCATCAACCTCGGCGATGTCTTCGACGGCTTCTACACGCTTGTCGTCACGACCGCCGACAGCATGGCCATCGTGCGCGACCCCATCGCCTGCAAGCCCGCCATCGTGGCCGTCACCGACGACTACGTGGCCATGGCCTCCGAGTACCGCGCCCTCGCGCAGCTCCCCGGCATCGAGTCCGCCGACATCTTCGAACCAGTCCCCGGAAAGGTCTACACGTGGTCACTCTAGACAGCACCCAGTACGCGGCAGCCCCAGCACCCGCAGCCCCAGCTCCTCGCGCCGCTGCTCCCGCGGCAGCCCCCTCCTCGTCCGCGACTGCTGAGGCCAGCCCCACCACGATCGACCTCGCCGGCCAGGATGTGCGAGTCGTGAACGCAGCCGTCCAGGCCGCGGAAGACGGAACCAGGTGGAGCATCCAGCACCCCGCCGGCAAGCACAACGTGGCCGTCGGCATCAGCTCGGCCATCGACGTCACGATCGACGGGCACGTCGGCTACTACGCCGCCGGAATGCACCAACGGGGCGCCGTCACCATCAACGGCAACGCCGGAGTCGGGCTCGCCGAGAACATCATGAGCGGCAGCGTGCACGTCACGGGCGACGCCTCCCAGTCCGCCGCCGCGACCGGCCACGGCGGCCTCGTCGTCATCGACGGCAACGCCGGAGCCCGCTGCGGCATCTCCATGAAGGGCGTCGACATCGTCGTGGGTGGCAGCATCGGGCACATGTCGGCGTTCATGGCGCAGGCCGGACGCCTCGTCGTGTGCGGCGACGCCGGGGAGGCGCTCGGCGACTCCATCTACGAGACCCGCATCTACGTGCAGGGTGCCGTCGAATCGCTCGGCGCCGACTGCATCGAGAAGCCCATGCGCGAGGAGCACCTCGCCGAGCTCGCCGAGCTGCTCATCGCAGCCGGCCGCGACGACGACCCGGCCGCGTTCAAGCGCTACGGCTCGGCCCGCAAGCTCTACCACTTCAACGTCGACAACGCCTACTAGGCCGAGCAGGAAGCGCCACTCATGACTCTCATCGACCAGCCCACGTCCACCGTCGGCGCACCGCAGTCACCCGCTCGCCTCGCCGAGCTCGGCCTCCGCGAGTCCGCGACGTTCGACCGCGCGACGATCTCCGACATCCAGCGCGCCGCCCGCACGGGCATCTACGACATCCGCGGGTGGGGCGCGAAGCGGCAGCTGCCGCACTTCGACGACCTGCTGTTCCTCGGCGCATCCATGTCGCGCTACCCGCTCGAGGGGTACCGCGAGCGCTGCGGCACCGACGTCGTGCTCGGCGATCGCTTCGCCTCGAAGCCCCTGCACCTCGACATTCCGGTCACGATCGCCGGGATGAGCTTCGGCGCTCTCTCCGCGAACGCCAAGGAGGCCCTCGGGCGCGGCGCCTCCGAAGTCGGCACCTCGACGACGACGGGCGACGGCGGCATGACGCCGGAGGAGCGTGGACAGTCGAAGCACCTCGTCTACCAGTACCTGCCCTCCCGGTACGGCATGAACCCCGACGATCTGCGCAAGGCGGATGCGATCGAGATCGTCCTCGGCCAGGGCGCGAAGCCTGGCGGCGGCGGCATGTTGCTCGGGCAGAAGATCACCGAGCGCGTCGCCGGGATGCGGACCCTGCCGATCGGCATCGACCAGCGATCCGCGAGCCGCCACCCCGACTGGACGGGCCCGGACGACCTGACCATCAAGATCGCCGAGCTTCGCGAGATCACCGGCTGGGAGAGGCCGATCTACGTGAAGATCGGGGCATCCCGCCCCTACTACGACACGGCGCTCGCCGTGAAGGCCGGTGCCGACGTGGTGGTGCTCGACGGCATGCAGGGAGGCACGGCTGCGACGCAGCAGGTGTTCATCGAGAACGTCGGCATCCCGACGCTCGCCGCGATCCCGCAGGCCGTCGCGGCGCTCCAGGAGCTCGGCATGCACCGCAAGGTGCAGCTCATCGTGTCCGGCGGCATCCGCACGGGAGCCGACGTCGCGAAGGCCATGGCGCTCGGCGCCGACGCCGTCGCGATCGGCACGGCCGCGCTCATCGCGCTCGGCGACAACGACCCCCGCTACCAGCAGGAGTACGCCGACATCGGCTCGGCCGCCGGCTTCTACGACGACTTCCAGGACGGGCGCGACCCGGCCGGCATCTCGACGCAGGACCCGGAGCTCGCCTCCCGCCTCAACCCCGTCGAGGGAGGGCGTCGCCTCGCGAACTACCTGCGCGTGCTCACCATGGAGGCGCAGACCATCGCCCGCGCGTGCGGCAAGTCGCACATCCGCAACCTCGAGCCGGAGGACCTCGTCGCGCTGACCGTCGAGTCGGCCGCGATGGCGAACGTGCCGCTCGCCGGCACGAGCTGGATCCCCGGCAGGCAGTACTAGGGCGACGGCCGGTCTGCGGCCACCGACGCCGTCTGACCGACATCCGTGACGAGACCCCCACCTCCCGGCTTTGAAGCCCCGGAGCTGGGGGTCTTGTCACGGAGGCTGGTCAGCGCTCCAGGCCGGCCGCCTCGAGCCCCGCGAGGCGCTCGGCTCGGTCGCCCGTGAGCTCCACGACGCGTGGGCCGCTGAGCTCCGGCTCGGCGGCGAGGTCCAGGAGCGCGTCGTTCATGGCATCCCGGAGTTCGAGGTCCTCGTCATCGCTCACCGAGATCTGGTCGCGGTAGGCGAGGGGGAGCAGCACCAGGAGATCCACCCACTCGGCCGCGTGCCGGGTGAGCGCTGCACCGCGCCGGATCGCCGCGCGCGAGCGCCCGGGCCTGCCGAGCGCCTCGAGCGCGTGCAGGTAGGCAAGGAAATCGACCGGCCCGCGCTCCGCGATGACGTCCGAGCCTTCCGGCAGCTCGGCAAGCCGGTGGGCGGCGACGTCGAGCTGGCGGCTGAAGAGGGCCGCGTCGAGGTCATCGAAGCGGTCGTCGAGGAGCTCCTCGAACGGGTCGGGGAGGACACGGTATTGCGGATGCGAGGCCACGAAGTCGCCGATGAGCGTGCTCTTGCCGCTTGCGTGGGTTCCCGACACGACGATCCGCATGGCAGGCGAGCCTAGGTGGTGCGCGGCTTCACCGCCAGGGGGCGGGTCCGCGAGCTCGCGCTCGGCTGGCCAACATCAGTGCGAAGACAGCGCGTTGCCGGTGTCCGGCGGCGATTCGGCACGAAATCGCACTCATGTTGGTCAGGCGGGCCAGCGTGTTGCCCGAGTCGGACGTGCGGGTTTCGTCGCGGAAGTCTGCCAGCGACTGATCAACCCGCCTTGCCCCCGTATGGTGGTCGGCGGTGGAGCTTCGGGCCTGACTCTCTGGCCTGGCTCCGCCGGGTGCATCCACTTCGCAACGTCGCAGAAAGCAGGACCGCAGTGACCTCCAACTGGGCCGGGAACATCACCTTCGAGGCGGAGCAGATCGCCACCCCCACGAGCACGGCCGAGGTCAGCGAGGTGGTGCGGGCTGCGGTGGCCGGCGGGCACTCGGTGCGCGCGCTCGGCAGTGGGCACTCGTTCAACCGCATAGCGGACACGGGCGGCGTGCAGGTCTCGACGCGGGGCCTGCGCAGCCCGCTCCGCATCGACGAGGACCGGCGGTGGGTGTCCATCGGAGCGGGCACCCGCTACGGCGAGCTCGCGATCGACCTCGCCGAACACGGCCTGGCGCTCGCGAACCTCGCCTCCCTCCCGCACATCTCCATCGCCGGCGCGGTCGCCACGGGAACGCACGGCTCCGGCAACACCAACCGGAGCCTCGCGGCAGCCGTCGCCGCCATCGAGTTCGTCGCCGGCGATGGGGATGTCGTCGTGCTCGAGCGGGGAGACGAGGGGTTCGACGGGGCCGTCGTGTCGCTTGGCGCTCTCGGCGTCGTCACGCGCATCCGCCTCGACGTCGTGCCCCACTTCGAGGTGCGGCAGCGCGTCTTCGAGAACCTGCCGTTCGCGGCGCTGCTCGAGAACTTCGACGAGATCACGGGCGCCGGGTACAGCGTGAGCGCCTTCACGACGTGGGCGGAGCCCGAGCTCATCGACCAGGTGTGGGTGAAGCAGCTCGCGAGCGAGGTGGCACCTGGCGACTTCTTCGGCGCAACACCTGCCACCGAGGCGATGCACCCCATCCGCGGCGTCTCCGCCGTGGCCTGCAGCGAGCAGTTCGGCGTCGCCGGCCCCTGGTACGAGCGCCTGCCGCACTTCAAGCTCGAGTTCCAGCCCTCCAACGGCGCCGAGCTGCAGAGCGAGTACCTCATCCCACGGCTTCGGGCGCAGGATGCGCTGCTCGCGCTCGCGGGCATCGCCGACCGCATCCGCCCCCACCTGCTGGTCAACGAGGTGCGGACGGTCGCGCGCGACTCGCTGTGGCTGAGCCCCATGCACGGCAACGACGCCGTCGGCCTGCACTTCACGTGGAAGCAGGACCCGGAGGTCGCCGAGCTGCTGCCCCTGCTCGACGAGATCTTCGCGCCGCTCGGCGGGCGCCCCCACTGGGGCAAGGTGTTCGACGAGCGCGTGAAGGCCTCGGAACTGTACCCGCGCTTCGCCGACTTCCGGAAGCTCGTCGAACGCTACGACCCCAGCGGCGTCTTCGCGAACGACTTCACGCGGCGCGTGCTGCGGTAGCGCGGCGGCCCGCGCGCTGGCGGTGCGCCGGGGGCCGCTCGCCGCGACGCCTGACCAACTTCAGTGCAATTCGGCTTCGTTTCGCGGCCCCGCGCCCGAATCTGCAGGTTTCTGCACTGATGTTGGTCAGGGCTTGCGGGCATCTGGCGTCCGTCCCTGGTTCGACCCCGGTCCGCTCTGGCCTGGCCTTACCCTGGCCATCTCCGGTCTGGCCCTTGCGTTCTCACTCGATCGTGCTAATTTACATTTGTAAATTAGATCTGATCGAGGAGTGCCGTGACCCAGGAAGATGCGAGGTTCGTCCGTTCGCGGGCGGCGCTCGTCGCAGCCGTCGTCGAACTGCTGGATGAGGGGACGGATGCGGCGCAGCTCAGCATCACCGACATCGTCGGTCGCGCAGGAGTGAGCCGCCCCACCTTCTACAAGCACTTCGACGACACCGCCGCCCTCATCCGCGAGGCTGCGCTGCGGCGTCTGCAGTCGGCGTTCGACCGCATCCCGAGCGTCGGCGACGACCCGTCGTGGCCGACCTTCGTGCGGGGCACGCTGCGCGCCCTGCTCGGCGAGCTCGCCGCCGACGCGCCCTTCTACCGGGCGGCGCTCGAGAGCAGCTTCGGCCTCCTGACGGGCGACATCATCGCCTACCTCGCGACGCGCCTGCTCGAGTCGTCGCCGCTCGGCCCCGTCATCCGCCGCCGCCGCGGTCCCGACACCCCGCAGGATCGCGCCGAGTTCCTCGCGGCCGGCGCGATGTGGCACGTCACGAGGTGGCTCTTCGCCGCCGCTGAGGTCGCGACCCCGGCCGATGCCCCGGCCGAGGCGGCCACGGCAGCCGGCACGGCAGCGGATGCACGCGCATCCATCGACGAGCTCGTCGAACGCCTCTCCTCCCTGCTTCTCGCATCCTCCGGCGCGACTGTCGCCGAGCTTGACGCCCTCCGCGTCGAGCACGCTCGCTCATAGGACTCCCCACGCCCATGCGTTCCTTCTCCCTCCCCGACTTCGTGCGCACGCACCGGCGGACGCTCGTCGTCATCGTCGGCATCATGCTCATCCCCCTCATCTACGCGGGCTCGCTGATCTGGTCGAACGAGGACCCGACGCACCGCCTCGACCACATCAACGCCGCGATCGTGAACAGCGACCAGGCCGCGACGCCCGCAACGACGACCGACGGCGAGCCCGCCGAGCCCGTCGACCTCGGCGCGACGCTCACCGAGAAGCTCGTCGACAGCACCGAGTCGAACAACTTCAGCTGGCACGAGATGTCGGCGGATGAGGCGCAGAGCGCGCTCGAGTCCGGCCAGGTGCTCGCCGTGCTCGACATTCCGGCGGGCTTCTCGGCGGCAGCTGTCTCGGCGGGCGGCGACGACCCGCTGGATGCGGCGATCGCCCGCCTCTCCATCACCACCAACGACGGCGCGAACATCATCGTCGGCAACATCGCGTCGACGGTCGGCACCACGGTCGCCGACGAGCTCGCCGCCGAGGTCTCCGACGAGTACCTCCGCAACGTCTACGTGGGCTTCACCGACATCCACGAGAACGTCTCGGAGGCTGCCGACGGCGCGACCGAGCTCAACGACGGCGCCGAGCAGGCGCGCACGGGGTCCGGCGAGCTGGTTGTGGGTCTCGGGCAGCTGCGGGAAGGCGGCCTCGCGCTCGCCGACGGCAGCGCGACCCTCGCCGATGGGGCGACCCAGGTGGATGCGGGGGTGCAGCAGCTCAACACCGGCCTCGTCACCGCCAACTCGGGTGCCCAGCAGCTCAGCTCCGGCGCCGCTGACGCGAACACGGGCGCGCAGCAGCTCAGCGCGGGCGCGGCCAGCGCGAACGGCGGCGCGCAGGAACTCAGCACGGGGCTGGGCACGGCGAGCTCCGGCGCGCAGCTCCTCAGCGATGGACTCGCGGAGCTGTCCACGGCCGCCACCGACCTGCCAGGGAAGGTCACCGCCCTCACATCCGGTGCCACGGCGCTCGACACAGGGGCGACAGCTCTTGCCGGTGGAGCGGACACCGCCTTGACCGGAGCCGAGACACTCAACGGCGGGGCGTCGCAGCTGGCGTCGAGCACCAGCGAGCTCTCGGGCGACGTCGACTCGCTGCTCTCGAGCTGGGACACGCTCTCGGACGAGCAGCGCAAGGAGCAGATCACGCAGCTCTCCGAATCCGCACAAGCCGCCGACACGCAAGCCGCGGGGCTCAGCGCCGGCATGACGGGCCTGGTCGGCGACGCGGCGGCCGGTACGGGGCTCAGCTTCCTCCAGTCGAAGTCGGCAGACCTCGCGGCCGGTGCAACCCAGCTCTCCGAATCCGTCGCGCCGCTCAGCGGCAAGGCCGACGAGCTCGTCGCGGCTATCTCGACGGCTTCGACGAAGTCCGCAGAACTCGCGGCTGGCGCTTCGCAGCTCTCAACCGGCGCGTCGACGCTCGCGACAGGTACGCAGTCGCTCGCCGACGGCGCAGCCACGTTGGCGACGGGCACGCAGTCCCTCGCCGATGGCGCATCCACGCTTTCGACGGGCACGCAGACGCTCTCGGCTGGTGCATCCACCCTCGCGCAGTCGACGCCGCAGCTTGCCTCCGGCGCGACGCAGCTCGAGCAGGGCGCGACGACGCTCGCCGACGGGACGGCCGACGCGGAGTCGGGCGGCACCGAGCTGAACGACGGCATCACGCAGCTCGCGGACGGCAGCAAGACCCTCGCCGACGGCCTCGACGACGGGGTCTCCGACATCCCCAGCTACACGGATGCGCAGGCCGACCACCTCGCCGGCGTCACGTCGACGCCCGTGGAGATCACGAAGACCCGCCTCAACGAGGTGCCGGCATACGGCTACGGTCTCGCGCCGTACTTCATGACGCTCGGCCTCTGGGTCGGCGCGCTCGCCTTCTACCTGATGTTCCCGCCGCTGCGGGAGCGGCTCGTGCTCGGCCGCCAGCCAGCGATCGTCGTGGCACTGCGCAGCTTCGCACCCGGTGCGATGCTCGGCGCGGCCCAGAGCCTCCTCATGCTCACGATCGTGCGGTTCGGTCTCGGCCTCGAGCCGGCGAACATGCTCGGGCTCGTCGCGCTCGCGCTGCTCACGAGCGTCACGTTCGTCGCCGTCAACCAGGCCTTCAACGCGCTGCTCGGCCCTCCCGGTCGATTCCTCGCGCTCGTCATGATCGTGCTCCAGCTCTCTTCGGCCGGCGGCACCTACCCGGTCGAGACGGCGCCCGCGTTCTTCCAGCTGATCCACTCCTGGCTGCCGCTGAACTACGCCGTCACGGCGTTCCGCTCACTCGTGGCCGGCGGGTCGATCGGCATCGGCGAGGCATACGGGATGCTCACCGTCTGGCTCGTCGCCGCCCTCGCGCTCACCACCCTGTCGATCGCGCTCAAGCGGCGCCGGGAGCGGCTCAAGCCAGCGGCGGCTCCGTCGGCGGCGGTTTCGGAGCCGGTTGCGGTTCGGTAGTCGTCGGCGGGCGAGCGTCTCGTCCGCGCTCCTGCCGTGTTCGGGATGGCTTTGACGCTTCGGGATGGGGTACAAGCCATCCCGAGGCGTGGAACCCACCCGGAGACTGCTCGCGGGGTTCGTGGGGCCGGTCGGACCAGCGGGGCCCGCGGGGCTCGGTCGGGGCCGCGGGGTTCGGTCGGGCTCGCGTTGCGTGCGCTCTCCTGCCGTGTTCGGGATGGCTTTGACGCTTCGGGATGGGGTACAAGCCATCCCGAGGCGTGGAACCCACCCGGAGACTGCGCGCGGTGGCCGCAGGGCTCGGTCGGGTCCGCGTGGGTTCCGGCGGGCGGGCGCGCGTCTCGTGCGCTCTCCTACCGTGTTCGGGATGGCTTTGACGCTTCGGGATGGGGTGCAAGCCATCCGGAGGCGTGGAACCCATCCGGAGACTGCGCGCGGTGGCCGCGGGGTTCGCCGGGTTCGGTCGGGGCCGCGGGGTTCTGTCGGGTCCGCGTGGGTTCCGGCGGGCGGGCGCGCGTCTCGTGCGCTCTCTTACCATGTTCGGGATGGCTTTGACGCTTCGGGATGGGGTGCAAGCCATCCCGAAGCGTAGAACCCACCCGGAGACTGCTCGCGGGGTTCGCGCGGCCCGGGGCAGCGCAGGGCTAGCTGTTCGCGGCGTTCGCGTTGGCGGCGACGCTCGCGGCGACGGCGGCGTTGATGGTGATCGCGTTCATGGTGCGCGAGACCGCCGAGCTCGCGGCGGCAGCTCCCCAGTCGCCGGCCTCGAGTGCCTTCGCTCGGTTGATCACTTCCGTCTCCCACGGGAGCTCTCGGTGCAGGGTGGGCAGCGAGCCGCTCGCGGAGAGCAGCGCCGCGAGGGCGGCGGTGCGGGCGTCGGGCTCGGCGCCGTCGATGAGCACGGCTTGGACTCGGCTCATGAGTGCGGCTCGTCGGCCCGTGTCGCCCAGGCTGATGGTGGTCTTGGGGATGAAGCCGAACGTCTTGCCCTGCTCGCGGTGCAGGTCGCCACGGAAGATCAGGCTCTCCAGCAGCTGGCCGCGCAGCTTGGGGCCGATGGACGCGAGCATGCCCTGCACCTCGCGCCGCTTCCCGTCGGAGTACTCCCACGCGGCCCGGAGGATCTCGTCGTCCGGCGCCGTGTCACCCACGGAGAGCACCAGGGTCCCGCGCAGGCCGGCCTTCTCGATCGCGACCTGGTCGTCCAGGGCCAGCTCGGTGAGCACGGCACCGGCGAGCACGTAGAAGAGGGTGCCTTCGCCGCCGATCGTTCCGTCGTCTGGATTGAAGAGCAGGAGCAGCAGATCTTCGGCGAGCAGCGGCTGCGCTTCGTCGGGGCCGGTGGTCGGGATGTGGTCGGGCTGTTCCATGGTTCCCCCCTGGCAGGTGCGCGAGTCGTCGTGCCGGCCAAGGTACCAGCCGAGGCTCAGCCCTCCGCGCGGTCTCCGTACGCCGTGACGGAGAGGAAACGCGCCGGGAGCTCGATGAGCTCCTCCGGGCCATGCGGGCCCTCGCCGTCGAACTGCAGGGTGTCGCCGGGGCCCATCTCGTAGCGCGCATCCCCGTGCCCGTAGGCCATGCGGCCCTCGAGCATGTAGAGCAGCTCGGTGCCCGGATGCTGGAAGAGGGGGAACACCTCGCTTGCCTCGGTCAGCGTCACGAGCACCGCCTCCATGCGCTTGTGCTGGCCGCGCAGGGCGCCGAGGAGCTCGTAGAGGTGGCCGGATCGGGAGCCGCGGCGCACGATCTGCGCCCCGTGGCCTGCCGGCACGTAGACGGCCTCCCTGTCGGAGTCGACGCCGCGGAAGAGGGCGGTGACGGGCACGTCGAGGCCGTGCGCGAGGCGGCCGAGGGTGGTGAGGCTGCAGGAGGTGAGGGCGTTCTCGATCTTCGAGAGCATGGCCTTGGAGATGCCGACCTTGTCGGCCATCTCGGCGACCGACATCCCGGTCGCGAGGCGGTACGCGCGCACCTGGATGGCGATGGCACGCTCGAGGTCGCCCGGCTGCGGTCCGACCGTGGCCGGGTCGACCTCGCGGTGCACGGAGCCCACGCCGATCTCGTCGTGGTCGTGTGCGTCGCTCATGCAGCCTCCGGGGTTCCGTTCAAGCCTAGCTTTCGCCGACCGGCCCGCCCGCGTCGTTTGGTGTTGGGCGCGCCTGGCTCTAGCGTTGCGGTCATGAGCGAGACGAGCGCTGGTGCTGACCGTGGCTGGGTCGCGCGCGCCGTGATCAGGGCGGTGCTGCTCGTCATCATCGCCGGGTACCTGGCGTACATGCTGCTGGTGTTCCCGAACGCGGCTGCCGGATCCGACGTTGATCGCGACTCCGCGGAGGGTGCGCGCCTCGCCGGCACGCTCATCCCGATCGCGTACGCGAGCATCGCGGCAGCGGTGGTGCTGGGCGTGTGGCTGGCGCTCGATGTGACGAGGGCCATCGCGATGAGCCTGCGAGCGTCGCTGCTGTGGCTTGCCTCGGTCGCCGTCCTGGCTGCATCCGCCTGCGCAGCGCTGAGCGTCGCCGTCATCGTGGACAGCATCGTCGCGGGGATCGGCGTGGATGCGGACCAGACCAGGTACTGGGGGAGCACGGGGGCGATCATCGGGGATGCCTTCGGCCTGACCTGCCTCCCCTTCGTGGCGGCGACCGGTGTCGCCCTGCTGCTGTGGACGTTTCGCACCGCGACGAAACTTGACCGCCACGCGAAACCTGCCAGGAGTAGCGTTGCGGCGTGACTTCATCTACGTTCAATGACCTTCTGACCGCCCAGATCGGCAACGAGTTCTCGGCCTCGCAGCAGTACATCGCGATCGCCGTCTGGTTCGACAACCACGACCTCCCGCAGCTCGCGGCGCACTTCTACCAGCAGTCGGTCGAGGAGCGGAACCACGCGATGATGCTCGTGCAGTACCGCCTCGACCGCGACCTCGGCGTCACGATCCCCGGCGTCGCCGCGCCGAAGACCGAGTTCGCCGATGTGGTCGAGCCCATCGCGCTTGCCCTCGCGCAGGAGCAGGAGGTGACCTCGCAGATCGAGGCGCTGTTCCGCGCTGCGCGTGCTGACGGCGACGCGATCGGCGAGCAGGCGATGCTCTGGTTCCTCAAGGAGCAGGTCGAGGAGGTCGCCTCCATGTCGACGCTCGTCACGATCGCGAAGCGCGCGGGCGACAACCTGTTCGACATCGAGAACTTCATCGCCCGCGAGACCATCGGCGACAGCGGCCAGGACGCGGACGCGCCTGCGGCGGCAGGCGGCGCGCTCTAGCAGCCGGCTCGGCCCGGGTCAGTCCCAGTTCCGCCCGTACTGCAGCGCGAGTTCCTGCGCCTGCGTCTGGGTGAGCTGGGCGACCCGGTGCCCTCGGGTGATGAGGGCTATCTTGCTGACCTCTTCGAGTTCGATCGCGGCCTGGATCGCGGCGTCCATGCTGGCGCCGCTCGTCACTGGCCCGTGGTTCTGGATGAGCACGGCGTCGAACGCGAAGTCGAGAGCGCGGATGCCGTCGGCCTGGTCGTGATCGCCGGGGTGCGCGTAGGGCACAAGCGGGGTCTGCCCCACGCGCATGACGAAGTACGGGGTGAGCGGCGGGAGCGCCGACCTCGTGGTCCACGGGTCGAGCAGGGACACGGCGACGGCGTGCATGGAGTGCAGGTGGATGACGGCGTGCGTGTCCGGGTTGCGCTCGTAGAACGCCCGGTGCAGCGGATGCTCCTTCGACGGTCGGGGCCCGGCGAGGTGCGCCCCGTCCGCCAGGGAGACCTCGGAGAGCTGGTCGGCCTGGAGGCGTCCGAGCTCCGTGCCGGTCGGGCTCATGAGCATCCGCTCGCCCAGTCGCATGGAGATGTTGCCTGAGGTGCCGGGGCTGAGTCCGAGGTCGGAGAGCCGGCGTCCGGCGTCGAGGAGCTCGGTGGCCTGGTCGAGGGTGGCGGTCGGGGTCACGCGAGCTCGTCCCAGGCCTCGACGAAGAACTCGGTGGAGCCGAAGTTCCCGGATTTGAGGGCCAGGTTGATCACGTGGCCGGCTGCGGTCGTCGCTCGGGCCCAACTCACGCCAGGGCAGATCGGCTGTCCGAGCTTGAGGCTGCTGATCCGCAGCTCGGTCACGATGCGGCCAGAGGTCTCGCCGCCTGCCGAGATGACCTCGACGGCGCCGGCGTCGATGAGTGCGATTGCGGCCTCGGCGAGCGTGTGCTCGATGCGATCGGCGGCCTCGGCGTGCGCTGACGCGTCGTCGGTGGCGACGTCGTCGGGGGAGCCGGTCGCGTAGACGAGGACGGGCACGTCTGGGCGCTCCGCCCAGGATTCGCGCGCCCACCTGACGATGGACACGGTCTGCTCGGTGCCAGCGCGCGGATCGACCTGCAGGCTGAGGAATCCCGCCTGCTTGGCTGCCTGGACCTGCTCCTGGGTCCGCTTGGAGGCGCTGCCGCAGAGGATGACGCGGTGGCCGTCGAGCGCCGCGAGTCGGGGCGCCTCGGCTGCGCGACGTTCGGGCACTGGGATGCCGAGCGCGAGTCCGGATCCGCCTGTGACGAGCCTCAGCCCTGCGGCGGCGGCCGCGATGGTGGCGAGGTCGGCGTCCGTGACGGCGTCGATGACCACGGCGCTGGGAGTCGAGGCGCGCTCGAGCGCCCCGCGAAGCGCCTCCGCGCCGTCGCGAACCGTCGCGAGGTCGATGAAGCCGACCGGGGTCTGCGCCTGACGGCTGAGCAGCAGGCGCACGTCGGATTCGGTCATGGGCGTGAGCGGGTGGTGGCGCATCGAGCTGTGCTCGAGCAGCTCGCCCCAGACGGAGAGCTGGCCGTCGCGCACGGTGCGCCCGTTGCCGGGGAACGATGGGACGACGATCGTCGTCGTGAGGTCGAGCTCGGCGAGCATGGCGTCGATGACGGGGCCGATGTTGCCGTGCTCGGTCGAGTCGAAGGTCGAGCAGTACTTGAAGTACAGCTGGCGTGCGCCTGCCTCGGTCAGCCGGCGGAACGCATCCACGCTCTGGCGGACAGCTGCGTCGGGCGACGCGGTTCTCGTCTTGAGGGCGATGATGACCGCCTCGGTGTCGCCGGGGAGCTCGTGCAGCGCTGCGTCGGGCTCGGTGATGACGACTGCGTTCAGCCCTCGTGCCGCGAAGTTTCCCGCGAGGTCGACTGCTCCGGTGAAGTCGTCGGCCACGCAGCCGTGAAGAATCGTCAAGTTGGGTTCCCTCCTGCTGCAGCACTCGAACGAGACAGTGTGAATATCTGTGAGTGTTTGCACATGATCTGTGAATCCTTTATACATGATGTCAGCACGACGACCTGCCGGTCGTTGGCAACGACGCCAAACGGAGACCAATGAACATCGAGTATCTTCTCGCCGCGCATCGAGGAACCCGCGTGCAGTACGCGCTCACCGGGGCCAAGGGCGGATTCGCTCGCACCCTGCTCGCGCAGACCACGCAGATCGAGGACCTGCACGCCAGCGTGCTCTGCGACCTCGACCCGGAGGGTGCGCGTGCGCTCGCCCTCGAGGTCGGCTTTACGGCCGAGTCCCTCGTCGTCTGCGGTACACCAGGTGAAGTGCTCGAGGTCGTGACGGCCGGCAAGACCGCTGTGGTCGCGAGTCGCGAGCTCCTCCTTCCCGACGCCTTCGACATCCTCGTCGAGGCAACCGGGGACCCGGGGTTCGGCTACCGGGTGGCCGCGGATGCGCTGCGCGCGTCGAGGCCGGTCGCCATGGTCTCGAAGGAGGTCGACTCGGTCGCCGGCGTCGAGCTCGCCTCGATCGCCCGCGAGAACGGCGTCGTCTACACGCCCGCGAGCGGAGACCAGCCCGCGAACCTCATCGCCCTGGTCTCCTGGGTGCGGACGCTCGGACTCGACATCGTCGCCATCGGCAAGTCCAGCGAGTACGACCTCGTCTTCGACCCGTCCGCCGGCACCGTCACCCACCTCGACAAGCAGATCCACGCACCGCAGCTCGGCGAGCACCTGACGCTCGGCGACGACATCCCCGCGACGCTGCGCGCTCGCGCCGAAGCCGTCGCGGCGCTCCCCACCGGCGCTACGGCCGACTACTGCGAGATGGCGGTCGTCGCCAACCACACCGGCTTCGTCGTCGACGACGAGCTCATGCACTACCCGGTGGCCCGCATCAGTGAGCTCGCCGACATCTACGCGCCGAAGTCCTCCGGCGGAGTCCTCGAGCGCAGCGGAGTCGTCGACGTGTTCTCCGTGCTGCGAACCCCGGACGAGGCATCGTTCGGCGGCGGCGTCTTCGTCGTCGTGCGCACCTACGACGCGCAGACCTGGGAGGTGCTGCGCGGCAAGGGCCACGTCGTCAGTCGCTCCGGCGAGTACGCCTGCATCTACCTGCCGTATCACTTCATGGGCGTCGAGACGCCGATGACGCTGCTGCTCGCCGTGCACCTCGGGGCGCCGTACGGCAGCCCGGAGCCGACGAGGAGCATCCTCATGGCAGGTCGAGCGAAAGCGGACCTGGCCGCGGGGACGCTCCTCGAGATGGGTGGACACCACCACGACGTGACCGGCGTGCAGGCAGTGCTGCTCGAGGCGGGTCCCGAGTCCGAGAAGGTGGCCCCGCTCTACGTCGCGTCGCGCGCGACGCTCGCCCGGGACGTGCGTGCCGGCGAGCTCATCCTCATCGATGACCTCGCCGACCATGACGCCGAGCTCCTCGCCGCGTGGGCTGGCGACGGCGTCCGGGAGGGCAGCCATGTCTGACGTCTTCATCCTCCTCTCCTTCGCGTTCGCGATCGTGGGCCTCGTGCTCATGATCGGACGGTTCAAGGTGCATCCCGTGTTCGTGCTCTTCGTGGTGGTCGCCGTGCTGAGCCTCATGTTCGGGCAGGGCGGTGCCGGCACCGTCTCCCTCATCAACGAGGGGTTCGGGAACACGCTCGCGAACGTCGGCCTCCTCATCGTGTTCGGCTGCGTGCTCGGCAAGGCGCTCGAGATCAGCGGCGGGGCGCTGCGCATCACGCAGTCCGTCGAGAAGATGCTCGGAACGAAGCGCAAGATGCCATGGGGCATCGCCCTCGCCTCGACCATCATCGGCATCCCCCTGATCGCCGACACGACCGTCATCATGCTCATCCCGATCGTCTCCGCCATGGCCTACCGGTCGAAGGAGTCGATGATGAAGTTCGGTCCGATCCTCTACATCGGCGCCTACGTGATGACCTCGCTGGTCGTGCCAGGGGCCGGCCCCCTCGCTGCGGCGGGGGTCCTCGGCCTCGACTTCGGCGTGTCCATCATGTACGGGCTCCTCGTCGGGCTGCCCGGCATCGCGGTCGCCACGTTCTACCTGACGCGCATCAAGATCTACGTGGCCCCGAAGGCGGAGTTCATCGAGTCGATCGCCAAGGCAGAGCAGGCCGAGCATGAGCAGCGCGAAGGCGGCTCCGGCACCACCAAGACGCTCACGGCTCAGAACGGCGGCGTCGGCCGCACGCTCGCGCTCAGCCCCTTCACGGGGCTCCCCGTCCGGCTCGGCTTCGCCCTGCTCCCCATCTACCTGCCGATCTCGCTCATCATGATCGACTCGCTGCTGGGGCCGACCCTTCCGGAGGGTTCGTTCATCCAGGAGCTCGTGGGCTTCGTCGGAGCGCCCATCATGGCGCTCGCGATCGGCGTGCTGTCGACCCTCCCCCTCTTCGGTGGCGCGTGGCGTCGCAAGGAGATCGTCAACGGCATGTTCGAGGACGGCCTGCGCACGGCCGCCATGCCGCTCGCCCTGACCGGAGTCGGCGGCGCGCTCGCTCTCCTCATCCGCGAGACCGGGGTGGCCGAGCGCATGTCGGTGGTCATCCAGGACGTCGGCATCCCGCCCCTCGTCGTGCCTTTCCTCGTCGCGGCGGCGATCTGCACCATCACGGGCTCCAACATCCTCGGGATGCTCACCGCGTCGGCGATCATGGCTCCCCTCATCGACGACCTCGGTGTGTCCGCGCTCGCCGTCTACCTCGCCTGCGGCACGGGCGCGCAGATCTTCAAGCACGCCAACTCGTCCGGGTTCTGGGTGACGACGACCCTGTCGAATATGACGGTCGGCCAGGGGATCAGGTCGATCGGCGTCGCCTCGATCATCTCGGGCGTGACGGGATTCGCTATCGTTCTCGTGCTGTACTACGCAGGACTGATCTAGAGGTCGCATGAGAAGCCACACCGAGGAGCCGCCGTTGATTCCGGACCAGCGACGTCAGAAGATCCTCGAGCTGCTGAGCGCCCACGAGGTGCTCAGCGTGCATCAGCTCACGGAGCTGCTCGGGGTGTCGCACATGACGGTGCGCCGGGACATCGGGGAGCTCGTGAGCCAGGGTGTCGCCGCGGTGGTGCCAGGGGGAGTGCGCTCGGCGCGCTCCGTCGCGGTCGAGCCCAGCTTCGACGCGAAGGCCAGCTCGGAGCGGGCGCAGAAGGCGGCCATCGGCCTCGCCGCGGGGAAGCTGCTCCGCGACGACGGCGTCTACTACCTGGATGCGGGGACGACGACCTCGTCGTTGCTCCCCGCGATCCGGGCGCTGGCAGCGCCCACGGTGGTCACGAACGACTTCACGATCGTGAGCTCCCTCATCGGCGACGCTCACGTCGAGGTCGTGCACATCGGCGGCAAGCTCGACCACGCGAACCGCTCCAGCGTGGGGCACCTCGCGGCAGGCGTGCTGCGCCAGCTCGCGGTGGACATCGCGTTCGTGAGCGCCAGCTCGTGGGACGCCCAGCGTGGAGTCACCACGCCGAGCGCTGAGAAGGTGGATGTGAAGCTGGCCGCCATGGAGGTGGCGAGCAGCGCGGTGCTGCTGGCCACGAGCAGCAAGCTCGGCAGCTACTCGATCTACCGCGTCTGCGGGCTCGATCGGTTCTCGACCGTCATCACCGACGAGGGCATCTCCGAGGCCGACGCGGCGGCTGTGCGCGAGATCGGTGTCGAGCTGGTGACCGCCGCGGTGCAGGGCTGAGCCAGCGGGCGCCGCGTACGCTGAAGCCGTGCATCCTGAACCCGTGACGAAGGCGGCGCGAGCGCAGCTGACCGAGCTCGCCGAGTGCGCGGCTGCTGGGCGAGAGCCTGCCGTGCACCTGTCGGCCGTCGATGAGCGCCTCGTGCGCGTCTCCCGTTCGGCTGCGGTGCTCATCCTCTTCGGCGTCCTCGACTCGCTTCCCAGCGATCGCGAAGCACAGGCCGGCGCCGTCTCCCGTGACCTCGATGTGCTGCTGCTCGCGCGAGCTTCGACGCTGCGCTCGCACCCGGGCCAGGTCGCGTTCCCGGGCGGCCGGGTCGACGCGGAGGACAGGGATGCGGTCGCGGCCGCGCTGCGCGAGGCGGTGGAGGAGACGGGGCTCGATGCCGATGGCATCGACGTGCTCGGCCCCCTTGAGCCCGTGCCCCTCACCTACTCGCGGCATCTCGTGACGCCCGTGCTCGCCTGGTGGCGGCGTGCGTCCGAGGTCGGTGTCGTCGATGAGGCGGAGTCGGCGGCCGTGTTCCGTGCCCCCGTCGCCGAGCTGCTGGACCCCATGAATCGGGGCACCACGGTGCTGCGCCGCGACGGCGAGGAATGGCGTGGGCCGGCGTTCCTGGTGCGGAACGAATCGGGCGAGCACCTCGTCTGGGGCTTCACGGCGATGCTGCTCGACGGCATCTTCGACCGCCTCGGCTGGACCGAGCCCTGGGACCAGGCGCGGGAGTTCGAGCTCCCCGACGCCTGAGCTCGCCATTCGCCCGAATCAGCGTGGCGCGAGGCCGCGACCGCCGAGTCGGTGGGCTCACTCGCAGCCGCAGGACCTCCGGATGATGAGCTCGCCCCGAGGCCGCTCGTCCGGGATGCTCCCGACGCCGAGCAGCCGGAAGACGGCCTGCTCGGCGAGCTCGGCGATGGGCTGGGCGAGCGTCGTGAGCCCTGGCCAGGCGTACTCGGCGTCGTCCGTGCCGTCGAACGAGACGACGGCGACGTCGCCCGGCATGTCGACGCCGGCCTCGTGGAGCGCCCGCATCGCTCCGATCGCGAGCTGGTCGGAGCTCATGAAGACCGCGTCGACCTGGGCGCTCGCGGCGGCGAGGTTGCGGCCGGCGAGGTACCCGGATCGGCGTTCGAAGTCGGCGGGGAACACGAGCCCGGGCTCGAGGCCGGCGGAGGCGAGCTCGGCCGTCCACCCGCCGTAGCGGGCATCCTTCGTCGAGCCGACGAAGGCGATCCTGCGGTAGCCGTGATCGATGAGGTGGCGCGTGGCGTCGCGTGCGCCCTGATCGAGGTCGACGCCGACACCCATGGTGCCTGCGATGGGGTGGGGGTTGTTGAGGGTGGCCCAGCGGATGCCGAGCGCGTTGAAGGCGGTGACCTCGTTCGGGTGCACGATGGAGGCGACGAGGAATCCGTCGACCTGCCGGGAGGCGAGGGACCGGGCGAGTGCGATGGCCCGGTTGTCGTCGTCGCGCGAGTTCACGACGAGCACGGCGTAGCCCTCACGCGCCGCCACGTTCTCGACCTGCTGGCACAGCTCCGACCAGAAGGGGTTCGTGGTGTCCGGCACGATGATGCCGATGAGCCGCGAGGACCCCATCTTCAGCGCGCGGGCCGCCGCGTTCGGCGTGTAGCCGAGGATGCGAATCGATTCGCGCACGCGCGCCGCGGTCGCCGGCGCGACGGGGGCGCGGCCGTTGAGGGTGTACGTGACGACGGCATCGCTGACACCTGCGTGGCGCGCAACGTCCCGGCGCGTGACCTTCCGGGGTGCACCTTCGGGCATCACTACTCCTCGTTCACTCGAGTCGATCTTACGGTCGATGCGGGCGCCCGAATCCTCGGACGCCCGCATCTTCATCGCTCGCTCCGTCAGGCGTGTGCGGCGTCGGCGCTCACTGCACCGAGCGCCGCCGGTGCGTCGCCGAAGTCGTTGATCGGGAGTCGCTCTCCACCCGCCAGGGCAGAGCGGTGCGCGACGATGCCTGGCAGCGTGAAGCGCGCGGCGACCCAGGCGTTGACGGGCGGGAGGGTGCGGTTGTTGACGGCGGTGACGAAGTCGTCGACGAGGAAGTGGTGGCTGCCCTCGTGCCCGTTGTGGACGCCCGAGAACTCCGCGGGGAGCCGCGAGGTGTCGTGCACCTTCGAGTGTCCGGACACGAACGCGTCGCGCAGCGCGGGGGCGACGTGCGCGAGCGACGGGTCGTCGGCATCCGCAGTCGCATCCGTCGCGATCAGGTCGGAGACATCCGTGACGCCCTGCTTGTCCTGCCACACGGCGACCTCGGCGAGCTGCTCGAAGCTGCCCTCCGTGCCGAAGTAGCGGAACCGGCTCTCGCGGATGTGCGAGGGGTAGCCGACGCGACGCATCTCGTTGATCCGCATGGACCCGCCCTCGGAGAGCTCGAAGAGCGCCGTCGCGTTCGAGAAGTTGTTGTCGAACATGCTGATCTCGCGGTCGAAGACGCCGTCCTGGCGGTCGTCGACCACGCCGATGCAGCTCACGCTGGTGGCGTGGCCCGGGATGGCGCCGAGGACGCCGCCGATGGAGTGGGTCGGGTAGAGCATGGGCGGGTAGCTCGCGGTGCGCTTCCACTCGGCGCCTCCCGAGTAGGCGTAGGCATCGTAGAAGCCCAGGTCCATGTCGTGGACGTAGTCGCCCTCGGCGTAGAAGATGCGCCCGAACTTCCCGTCGGCGAGCTGGTTGCGCGCGTAGATCGTCGCCGGGTTGTAGTAGCTGGTCTCGCCCATCATGTAGGTGAGGCCGGTCTCGCGCACCGCCTCGATGATGGCGGCGATCTCGTCTTCCGAGATGGCCATGGGCACAGCCGAGTACACGTGCTTGCCAGCCTGCAGCGCGCGGAGCACCAGCGGACCGTGCGTCCAGCGCTGGGTGAAGAGGGCGATCGCGTCGATCGAGTCGTCGGCGAGGAGGGCCTCGAAGCTCTCGGCGGTTCCGTCGAGGTCGGCGGATGCGTTGAGCGCCTCCGCGCGCTCGGACAGCACGTCGGTCACGAGGATCCGGTCGACGCCGGGGTGGAGTTTGAAGAGGGTGGCGAACTGGCCGGCGAACTGACCGGCTCCGACGATTCCCAGGGACAGCGACATTGGTGACCTTTCAAGGTGACAGGAAAACCCTGGCTCCACCACGGTGGGGAGTCGGGCGCGGACCTCGAGCATCGCATGACTATTTACTCGCGTCAACACAATATGTGTCTGAATTATTGGCCCTTGCGGTTAAATATTTACTCGCATAAATTGTCGGCAGATAGCGATGGAGCCATCCGCGTCCTTGCGGTCGGCCGGATCCATCGCCCACACGAAGGAATGACAATGAAGTCTCGCGCTACCACCGTCGCGGCAGCCTCCGTCGCAGCGACGCTCCTCCTCGCCCTCACCGGCTGCAGTGGAGGCTCCGCCGAATCCGGCAGCACCATCGAGTTCCAGACCAACGCCTCCGTCGACTCCAAGCTCATGATCGCCCTCGAGGAAGTGACAGCCGCGTTCGAAGAGGCCAACCCGGGCGTCACGATCGACCTCGTCGCGCCCAGCTCGCAGTACGAGGCCGACATGAAGGTCAGGCTCGCAGCAGGCGACGCCCCGGACATCTTCGCCACCCACGGATGGTCGCTCCTCCGCTACAGCGAGTTCCTCGAGCCCCTCCAGAACGAGGCCTGGGCCGCCAACTTCAACCCAGCCCTCGACTCGGCCATGCGCAACGACGCCGGCGAGTTCTTCGCCCTCCCCATCGACACCGACGTCGCAGGCATCATCTACAACGCCGACGTGCTCACCGCGGCCGGCGTCGACCCCGCCTCCATCTCCACCTGGGACGACTTCGCCGAAGCCGCCGCGGCCGTCGACGCGAGCGGCATCGCCCCGATCGCCGTGTCCGGCAAGGACGGTGGCCCCGCCGGCAACCTCGCCGACTGGATCGTCGCCGGCGCCTACACGCCCGAGCAGCTCGACGAGCTCAGCGCCGGTTCCTTCGTCGACGCGCCCTACGCGACGACGCTCGACCTCATCGACGGGTGGCGCACCTCCGGCTACTTCAACCCCGACTACTCCTCGGCGACCTCCGACGATGTGTCGCGCGCGCTCGCCGACGGCAACACCGCCTTCGTCTTCAGCCAGAACCAGGCAGCCAACAACGCCCTGCAGTACAACCCAGACGCCAACCTCGGCTTCATGCCCGTCCCCTCCCTCACGGACGAAGACCCGTACCTGGTCGGCGGAGAGTTCAACGCCTTCGGCATCTCGAAGACGAGCGAGCACCTCGACGACGCGAAGGCCTACCTGGCGTTCCTCGCGCAGCCGGAGAACATCACCGTGCTCGCCGAATCCGTCGGCAACCTCCCCGGACTCACCGACGCCTCGGCCGACCTCGGCCCGCTGCAGGAGTCGTTCGACACCCACGTCATCTCCGGCTCAGCGCCGCTCGTGCCGTACTTCGACCGCGTCTACCTGCCCAACGGCATGTGGAACACGATGGTGACCACCACCGACTCGATCATCACCGGCCAGTCCAGCGTCGACCAGGCCGTGACCCAGGTCGACGCCGACTTCACCAGCCTCTGGGGCCAGAGCTGAACGGCGAGCGGATGCTGAGAGGAGATCCCCATGAGCTCGCTTGACACTGCAAGAACGCCACAGAAGCTGCCAGCCAGAGCACCAAGGGCGCGGCGGAGCAGGGGGTCCTCTCCTCTTGCCGGAGCAGGGATGAACCTGCTCTACGTGCCGGCCCTCCTGCTGTTCGCCGTCTTCACCATCTACCCGCTCGTGACGGGCGCCGCCATCTCCTTCACGAACTGGAACGGGTACAGCGCCGACCGCAGCGACGTCGGCTTCGCGAACTACACCCGCCTCTTCCAGGACGAGACGTTCCGGCTCGTGCTCATCAACACGTTCATCTACGGCTTCGGGTCGACCATCATCCAGCAGGCCCTCGGGC
Source organism: Pseudoclavibacter sp. RFBJ3 (assembly GCF_002931375.1). Lineage (NCBI taxonomy): Bacteria > Bacillati > Actinomycetota > Actinomycetes > Micrococcales > Microbacteriaceae > Pseudoclavibacter > Pseudoclavibacter sp. RFBJ3. The sequence continues at coordinate 53,774 of NZ_PSXZ01000001.1, forward strand.
TCGGGCTCGCGCTCGCCCTCGACCAGAAGGTGCGCGGCCGCAACCTGGCCAGGGCGATCATCTACCTGCCGGTGCTCGTCTCGCCCGTGGTCATGGGCACCATGTACTACCTGCTCTTCCAGTACAACAACGGCGCCTTCAACGACATCGTCGTCGGGCTCGGCGGCGAGCGCGTCGCCTGGCTCAGCGACTCGGGCGCCGCGATCGCCATCATCGTGCTCGTCAACTCGCTGCAGTTCGTGGGCGTCTCCATGATCATCTACCTCGCCGGGCTGCAATCGATCCCCACCGAGCTCTACGAGGCATCCACCCTCGACGGTGCCGGGTACTGGAAGCAGTTCTGGCACATCACGCTGCCCCTCCTGCAGCCGGCGTTCGCGACGAGCATCGTGCTCAACCTCATCGGCGGGCTGAAGCTCTTCGACGTCATCGTCGTGCTCACCGGTGGAGGCCCCGGCTACTCGACCAACTCGGTCTCGACGCTCATCGGCGTCGCCTACTTCGACAACCAGAGCGCCGGCTACGCCTCGGGGATGGGCATCGTGCTGTTCCTCGTGATCGTGCTCTTCACCCTCGGGCTCAACACCCTGCTCAACCGACGACGACTGGACCGCGCATGACTGCAACGACCGTGACCGAATCGAAGGTGGAGCATCCAGCCCCACCGACCAAGCCGCCTCGCAGCGGCGGACGTGCGCGCAGCACCGGCCGCCCGAAGCGAACGAGCCGAGCCACGGGGACGGCCCTCGGGCTCGGCGCCGTCCTCATCGTCGCCTCCGCCGTGCAGCTGCTCCCGTTCTTCATCGCCGTCACCACGGCCTTCAAGGAGCGCACCGACCGCTCCTCCCAATGGCTGTTCCCGACGACGGACATCTTCTTCGGCAACTTCGCCATCGCCGTCGAGAGCGGCAACATCCTGCGCGCCATCGGCAACAGCGTCATCGTCACCGGAGTCTCGACGGTGCTCGTGTGCGTGCTGGGAGCACTGGCCGCGTATCCGCTGGCCCGACGCGCCTCGACGCTCAACAGCATCGTCTCGTTCGGCATCCTCGGCCTGATCATGGTGCCGCCGCTGTCGATCCTCGTTCCGCTCTACACGCTGCTCAACCAGATGGGAGCGCTCAACACGTACTGGGGCGCGATCCTCGTCATGGTCACCCACCAGCTGCCGCTGAGCATCTTCCTCTACACGGCGTTCATGAGGTCGCTGCCGCAATCGGTGGAGGAGGCGGCCACCATCGACGGCGCGAACCGACTGCAGATCCTCTTCCTCGTCGTGTTCCCCATGCTCAAGCCGGTCACCGCGACCGTCGTGATCCTCACCGGCGTCGCCGTGTGGAACGAGTTCGCGATCTCCGGGTACATCCTCACCTCGCCCGAGATGCAGACCATCGCCCCCGCGATCGCCTCGTTCTTCTCGGTGCAGAGCAGCAACCTCCCGGCCGCCGCGGCGGCGTCGCTGCTCGCCGTCCTGCCGGTGTTCGTGGCCTACCTCTTCCTGCAGAAGTACTTCATCAAGGGCATGGTCGCCGGCTCCGAGAAGTAGCCGGCGTCCCGTCCCGGGGCGGCTCTAGAAGATCATCGGGCGGTCGTCGTCGAGGGAGGTCTCGAGGTCGAGCTCCACGACGACGGGCACGTGGTCGCTCGGGCCGTCGCCCTTGCGCTCGTCGCGCTCGATGGATGCGTCCACGACGAGGTCGTCGAACTCGGTGTTCCCGAGGATGAAGTCGATGCGCATGCCCTCGTTGCGGGGGAAGCGGAGCTGCTTGTAGTCCCAGTACGTGTAGCCCTCGACGCCACGCGAGCGCACGGTGTCGACGAAGCCGGCCTCGAGGAACGCCTCGAACGCGGCACGCTCAGGGGCCGAGATGTGCGTCGAGTCGACGAACGCGGCGAGGTCCCACACGTCGATGTCGAGGGGCGCGATGTTGAAGTCGCCCATGAGCGCCAGCGGGGTGTCCGGGTGCGCCTGCCGCCACGTGGTCATGTCGGCGAGGAGCGCCTTCAGCCAGGCGAGCTTGTAGGTGTAGTGCTCGTGCGTGAGCTCGCGCCCGTTCGGCACGTAGAGCGACCAGAGGCGGAGGTCCTCGACGGTGACGCCGAGCGCGCGGGCCTCGAGGGGAAGCGTGCCCTCGGGGGTCGTCTTGCCGAAGCCGGGCATGTCGGCGAACGTGATCTCCGGGTCGCTCATGGGGAGGCGGCTCGCGAAGGCCACGCCGTTCCACTGGTTGAGGCCGTGGATCTCGAGCTCGTAGCCGGCTTCCTCGAACACCTCGCGGGGGAACTGCTCTGGCTTGCATTTGATCTCCTGCATCGCCAGCACATCGATGTCGGCCCGCACCATCCAGTCGATGACTCGGCCCGAGCGGGCCCGGATGGAGTTGACGTTCCAGGTGGCGATGCGCATGCGGTCAAGGCTATCGCCCAGGTATCGGGGTTGACGCAAACCAGTTTGTAACGCAAACTACTTTGCATGGAGACCAACGGAAGCTCGACCCCCGCAGGCATCACTCCGTCGCAGGACGACGAGGCAGCCCTCGCCCCGAGCGAGATGCTGGCCCTCATGCGCGAGCAGCAGCGCACCACGCGCACCCGCCTCGACCGGGCGCTCTACATCCTGCTCGCCACCTGGGCCCTCGCCTGGCTCGTCGGATTCCTCGCCCTCTGGAGCGCCGAGGACGGTGGCGGCAACCCGGTGCTGCGCATCCCGACCACGACGGCATTCGTCGTCTTCGGGGTGCTCATGGTCATCGGCGTCATCGTCTCGGCGGTCTCCGGCATCTCCATGGGCCGCGGGATGCGCGGCCGCAGCAACACCGCAGGCATGCTCTACGGCTTCTCCTGGTCGATCTCGATGATGGGCGCCTGGTTCTTCGCGGCGTCGCTCCTGCGCCAGGTGGACGATCCTGCCCTCGCGCCGCTCCTCATGCCAGGCGTGTTCGCCCTCACGATCGGCGTCCTCTACATGGCGGGCGCCGCCATGTCCCGGTCGAGAGCGCAGTTCGCGCTCGGCGCCGCAGTCGTCGCCCTCGTGGTCGTCGCGACGGCGCTCGGCGCCCCCACGCACTACCTCGTCTACGGCACCGTGGGTCCGCTCATCTTCATCACGTTCATCGTGCTGCTGCGCACGGGCGTCATCTCGAGCGAGCCGACGCTGCGGGGCGAGGTGGCCGCATGAGCGACACGAGCATCGACCTCGACCCGATCATCCACGCCCCTGCTCGGCTGCGCATCATGACGACCCTCGCCGAGAGCCTCGACGACGGCGACGAGATGACCTTCTCCAAGCTCCGCAGCCTCCTCGACATGACCGCCGGGAACCTCACGACGCACCTCTCGAAGCTCGAGGACGCCGGCTACGTCGTCATCGACAAGGCCTTCGCCGGCCGCAAGCCCATCACGTATCTGACCATCAGCCCCGCCGGACGCGCAGCGTTTCGCAGCTACCGGACGGCGCTCCTGAAGCTCCTCGGAGGATGACATGGACGCACAGCCCACCCGCGAACAGCGCGCCACCACGCCGGCACGATCCATCGTCGAGGTCACCGACGTCGTGAAGCGCTTCGGCCAGCACGCGGCCCTCGACGGCGTCACCCTCGACGTCCGGGCGGGGGAGTGCGTGGGTCTCCTCGGCCCGAACGGCGCGGGCAAGACGACGCTGCTGTCGCTCCTGCTCGGCCTCCGCTCGCCCACGACCGGCACGGTCCGTCTCTTCGACGGCGACCCGCTCGACGTGCGCACCCGCACCCGCGTCGGCTCGACACCGCAGGCGAGCGCGCTGCCGGAGGCCCTCAAGGTCGGGGAGGTGCTCGACTACGTCGCCGCGCACTTCCCGAGACCCGCGGCGAGGGGAGGGCTGGTGGATGCGTTCGACCTCGGCCCCCTGCTCGGCAAGCAGTGCGGCTCGCTCTCTGGCGGGCAGCAGCGTCGGCTCGCCGTGGCCCTCGCCTTCGTCGGCGACCCCGAGCTCGTGCTCCTCGACGAGCCGACCACGGGCCTCGACGTCGATGCGAGGCGCAGCCTCTGGGATGCCCTCCGTGCCAAGCACCGCAGCGGTTGCGCGGTCATCGTCACGAGCCACCACCTGGAGGAGATCGAGCAGCTCGCCGAGCGAGTCGTCGTCATCGACCACGGCACCGTCATCACCGACGGCAGCCTCGCCTCGGTCGTCGGCAGCGTCTCCCGGCGGCGCGTCACGATGCGCGGCGTTGACGTTGCGCGCATCCAGGCCATCGACGCCGACGCCCTCACCGAAGCTGTCGATGGTTCGGCGTCCGGCGGGCGGACAGCGGATGCGGGGCTCGTGACGGCACTCGTCCGCGACTCGGACGCGTTCATCCGCTCGCTCGTCGCATCCGGTGCACCCTTCACGGACCTGACGGTTCGCGGAGCCACGCTCGAGGAGGCGTTCCTCGCCATGACGCAGAACGCCCAGAACAGGAGCTGAGGACCATGTCCACTGCAGGACTCATCGCCACGCACGTCAAGTACTCGCTCATCGAGACCGCGCGCGTGCCCATCGCCGTGATCGGCTCGCTCGTCTTCCCGACGCTCGCGTTCTGCTTCTTCGTGCTGCCGCAGAGCGCCATCGTCGACGACCCGGCGTTCGCGACGCAGGCCACCGCGTCCATGATCGTCTTCGCATTCATGACGAACGGCCTCTTCAGCCTCGGCCTCGACCTGGCGGAGCAGCGATCGAAGCCGTGGGTGCCCTACCTGCGCACACTGCCCGGCAAGCCGTCGGCGCGCATCGCGGGTCTCGTGATCAGCACGCTGGTCATGGCCACGCTGGCCATCATCCCCCTGCTCGTCGTCGGCGGACTGTTCACGGCCGCCGACCCGACCCCGATGCGCGTGCTGCTCGGACTCGTCGCCGTCGTGCTCACCGCGGTTCCCTCCGCCCTCATCGGCGCGATCGTCGGCACGACCGCCGGCCCGAAGGCCGCCATCGCGATCACGCAGGTGCTCATGTTCCTGCTCGCGTTCGGCGGGGGCCTGTTCCTGCCGCCCTTCCTGTTCCCCGACTGGCTCGACTCGGCGTCGAAGGTGCTGCCCGTCCGCCAGGCCCGCGAGCTCGTCATCGCGACCGTCTCCGGAAGCGAGTTCCCCGTGTGGGCGCTGCTCGGCATCCTCGCCTGGACTGCGGTCCTCGGCTTCCTCGCCGTGTTCCTGTACAAGCGCGACGAGGGCCGCAAGTTCTCCTAGGGGGCCGTGGGGGAGGCCGCATGTGCACAGCGTTCTGCTGGGCAGCACCGCGTGCTGCGCCGAAGTCGGCCTAGTCCTGGCCCCCATGTCGGAGACCAATCCGCTGCGTGGCCTGGGGTGCGTGGTCCTCACTGCGCGTCGGCTCAGCGGCGCCCTCCCTGCTGGCGTGCCCATCGAGTGGTGATGGCCGATGTCGGCCGCCGCCGAGTCTCGATCCAGGTGGATGGCCCTATATTTGCGATCGTTCCCAGCGCCCGTCGACGGAGCCTTTGGCCGCACGTTGACCTCCACCGAGCCCGGCGGCACTGCCATCACTCTCCACGACAAGGTCGGACACATGACTCGACTCGAGACGGTTCACGAGATCGTCGGGCCCTGGTCGCTCGCCACCAGCAAGCGCTTCTGGGAGGGGTTCGCCCCCGGCAGGCTCGCATCCCAGACGGAGACCGCGGGCATCCAGACCACTTTTCTCTGCGATACCGACTGGCAGCGAGTGGATGCCGTCATCACCCAGGACGGGCCATCCGTCCGCATCGTGGTGGAGGGCCCGGGTGATCTGGATGCCGCGACCGAGCAAGTCCGTCGGCTGCTGTCGATAGACATCGATGCGCGCGGCTGGCCCGATGTCGCGGCGCGCGATGAGGTCATCGCGGGTGCGCAGGCTCGGCTCCCCGGGTTCAGGCCGTGCGGTTTCTTCTCGCCATACGAGGCGGCCGTGTGGTCGGTGCTGTCGCAACGGCTGCAGATGCGCCAGGCGGTGGCGATCAAGACGCGGCTCACGCTGCAGCTCGGCGACGACGGAGCCTTTCCGTCTCCGGCCACGCTGCGGGCGGCGTCACTCACCCTGCCCGGGCGCAAGGCGGAGTACCTGCACGCGATCGCCGAGGCCGCGCTCGACGGCCAGCTCTCCGGCTCCTACCTGCGCTCGTTGCAGTCGTCCGAGGCGTTCGTCCAGGTGCAGAGCATCCTGGGGATGGGGCCGTTCTCGGCCGAGCTCGTCGTGATTCGCGGCGCGAACTTCCCCGATGTGCTGCCGCGCAACGAGGGTCGACTGAGCGAGGAGGTCATGGAGCGCTACGGCGCTGATCGCTCGATCGACGAGATCGCCGAGGCGTGGAAGCCGTTCCGCTCGTGGGCAGGGGTGCACTTGCGCGCGCTGCGGGCGCTCGACGAGTAGACGATCGTCACGATCGCATCGCCGCAGGCGCGGGCCGAACTCAGGATGAGTGACGGCCAGCGGCAGTGAGCCGCTAGCGCCTGCGCGCTGGCGATGCTGCGTCGAGAACGGTGTCGAACGCGTTGGGATCATCAAGTGCGCGGGCGAGGACGATGCCGCCCTGAATGGCAGCGACCAGGTGGAGCGCGTGCGAGCGGGGCTCCGGCGACCCGGCGGCGGCCAGGGCGGCAGTGAGCGAGTCGACCCATTCGGTGAAGTAGCCGCGCACGGCCTCATCGAACTGGTCGCGTTCGCGGCCGGTGGCGAATGCGCCGGGGAGGCACGCGCGCCGACCCGAGCGGAAGTAGGCCCGTACCTCGTCGATCATGGCGTGGATGCCTCGTCGCGCCTCCTCCGCGTTGGTGCTGGTGGCGCGCAGCGGTGTGAAGATCCGCTCGTCGAACCATGCCTGGATATCGGCGAGGACTGCCGCCGCCATCTCTTCCTTGCCACCGGGGAAGAAGTGGTACAGGCTCCCGCGGCCGAGGCTGGTCGCGTCCTGGAGGATGGCCATGCTGGCCCCCTCGTATCCGTGCTCGCGGAATGCTTCCGTCAGGAGGGGGATCACGGCTTCACGAGTCGTCGACGGCTTGGCCATGACGCTCAGATGCCCAACTCGGTCAGCCCCGGGTGATCGCTCGGTCGCGGGCCGAGGGGCCAGTGGAAGAGCCGGTCGGCCTCGTCGATCGCAACGTCGTTGATCGCCGCGAGTCGACGACGCATCAGGCCGTCCTCATCGAACTCCCAATTCTCGTTGCCGAACGAGCGGAACCATTGCCCCGTCGCGGTGTGGGACTCGTAGACGAAGCGGACGGCGATGTGGTTCCCCTCGTGGGCCCAGACCTCCTTGATGAGCCGGTAGTCGAGCTCCCGGCTCCACTTCTCTGTGAGCAGCGCCACGATCTCGGCGCGCCCGTTCACGAACCGATCACGGTTCCGCCAGGCGCTCTCGACGGTGTAGGCCAGGGAGACCCGCTCGGGATCACGCGTGTTCCAGGCATCTTCGGCCGCCCGCGCTTTGCGTGCAGCGGTCTCCGCTGTGAACGGGGGAAGGGGCGGACGCTCGTCCATGGAAGCTCCTTGATGTCGCCACCGGTTCTTTACCGATTGGTACAGAGGGTACGCTGTATCGATCGGTAAAGCCAGGGTGCGGGATGGGCTGCTTGGTAGACTTGGAGCCCACTGAGCGAGAGGCTCGAGATGGCCGTCGAATTCGACATCCAGGAGCGTTGGCCGGAGCTCTTCGCCCCGCTGAGCGCACAGCAGCGCAAGATCGTCGTGAACGCGCTCGCCTCCAGCTGGCACGAGGGCTGGGTGCCGAATCGCGAAGACGTCGAGAACCTGACTGACCTGCTGCGCGGAGCGATCGACAAGGCCGAGTACGACCGTCGAGTCGCCGGTGCGATCGAGCGCACGCACGCGCACGCTGCCGCGAGCTGATGGCGGCCGACTCCGCCGCCTGGGATTCGTACCTCTGGGAGCCGGGCGGTTCCGTGCTGCGCAACCTCTTCGGGCTGCGGGACAAGGCCGATCTGGCGAAGGCGGAGTTCGCCGAGGCGAATGCGCAGCAGGCGCTCGTCGAAGAGGGTCCCCTGTCGATCCCGAAGACATACGACGCTGCACACGTCAAAGCGCTCCACAGGCAGCTCTTCGGGAACATCTACGAGTGGGCAGGGGAGTACCGCACGGTGCCCATCTACAAAGACCAGTTCGGGTTCGCGGAGCTCGACGACATCCCCAGATACCTCGAGGACGCCGGCCGGATCATCGACGAGCTCGACTGGTCGGAGCTCGACATCGACCAGTTCGCGGCCACGGCTGCCATGTGGAACGAGGGATCACGATTCTCCGGTCCCGATCGCTTCTCCTACGAGCCGGTGCCTGACTCGCTCGTGCCAGTATTCCGCGCGCTCGCCGCTGAGCGGTGAGGGCCGGCGTCGAGGCCGCGCCCGCGCCCGCGATCAGCGCACGAGCGACCGCAGGCGCCGCAGCGCGACCGACAGCGTGGCGAGACCCGTGTCGTCGCCAGCGTGCACCGCATCCGCAGCCTCGTCGAGCGCGCGGGTGGCGCTGGGGCCGAGCTGGCTGATCCACGCGTCGATGCGCGCGGTGTGCTCGGCCGGCTCGGTCTGCGTCATAACGGAGGCGGCGAGCTCGATCATGACCGCGTACAGGTCGTCGCGCATGGCGGCGCGCGCCATCGACCCCCAGCGGTCGTCCTGCGGCAGTGCCGTCGCCCGCACGAGCATGTCGTCGAAGCTGACGCGCGCCGACAGCACGTAATAGAGGCCGACGAACTCCTCGAGGTCCCAGCCGTGCTGGTCCGCGCGTTCGATGATGTCGAGCAGCGGCATGAGCTCGAGGAGGCCGGCCCCGCGCAGCGCAAGCGCACGCGGGACGGCGGCATCTTCGAACTCCTGCACGCGGGCGTCGAAGCGCTCGCGTTCCTCGCCCTGCTGCAGCTCGCCCATCCGGCTGGCAAACTGCGCGACCGGGCCGCTGAACCGTTCGATCTCCGCACCGACGTCGATGCTGTCGGGCCGGTGCTGCACGATCCAGCGAGTCGCCCGGTCGAGGAGTCGACGGAAGCCGAGGTACAGCTCGGTCTGGATGGACGCCGGCACGAGGTTGTCGGTGGCTTCGATCTCGACGACGAAGCCGCGCAGGTCGAAGATCTCCCGGGCGGCGACGTAGGCGCGCGCGATCTCCTCGCTCGTCGCCCCCGTCTCGTCCTGGGCGCGGTAGGCGAAGGTGATGCCGCCGCGGTTGACCATCGAGTTCACGACGGAGTTCACGATGATCTCCTGGCGCAGCGGATGCGCGTGCAGGTCGTCCGCGTACCGGTCGCGAACCTCGGCCGGGAAGTACTCGGCGAGGGTGTTCGCGAACCACGGGTCCTCGGCGAGGTCGGTCTCGGCGAGGTCGCTCTTGAGCGCGAGCTTCGCGTAGGCGACGAGCACCGAGAACTCGGGCCTCGTGAGGCCGCGCCCCTCGTCCATGCGGCGCCTGATCTCGGCGTTGCTCGGCAGGAACTCGAGGTCGCGGTCGAGCTCGTCACGTTCCTCCAGCCACGTGATGAGGCGCTTGTGGGAAGGCAGCATCTTGGCGGCGTTCGAGCGCGAGTTGCCGAGGAGCACGTTCTGCTCGTAGTTGTCGCGCAGCACCTGCGTGCCGACCTCGTCGGTCATGGCGCGCAGTACCTCGTTGCGGGCGTCGCGGTCGAGGCGGCCGTCGCGTTCCACGGCGCCGAGGAGGATCTTGATGTTGACCTCGCGGTCGGAGGTGCCGACGCCAGCGGAGTTGTCGATCGCGTCGGTGTTGAGGCTCACCCCGGCGAGGGCCGCCTCGATGCGACCGCGCTGGCTCACGCCGAGGTTGCCGCCCTCGCCGACGACGCGCAGCCGGAGCTGATGGCCGTCGACGCGGACCGCGTCGTTGCCGCGGTCGCCGATCTCCGCGTTCGTCTCGTCACTGGCCTTGATGTAGGTGCCGATGGCGCCGTTCCAGAGGAGGTCGACGGGGGCGAGCAGTACGGCCTTCTTCAGCTCGAGCGGGGTCAGGCGCTGCACGTCGGCGTCGAGGCCGAGCGCTTCCCGCATCTGCGGCGTCACCGGAATCGACTTCTGGGAGAGCGGGAAGACGCCGCCTCCCTCCGAGATGACGCTGCGGTCGAAGTCGTCCCACGAGGAGCCGGGGAGGTCGAAGAGTCGCTGACGCTCCACGAACGTGGCCGCCGCATCCGGGGTCGGATCGACGAACACGTGCCGGTGGTCGAACGCCGCGACGAGGCGGATGTGCTCCGAGCGCAGCATGCCGTTGCCGAACACGTCGCCCGACATGTCGCCGACGCCCACGACCGTGAAGTCCTGCGTCTGCGTGTCGTGGCCCAGCTCCCGGAAGTGCCGCTTCACGGACTCCCACGCGCCGCGGGCGGTGATGCCCATGCCCTTGTGGTCGTAGCCGGCCGAGCCGCCAGACGCGAAGGCATCCGCGAGCCAGAAGCCGTACTCCTCGGAGATGCCGTTCGCGATGTCGGAGAACGAGGCCGTGCCCTTGTCGGCGGCGACGACGAGGTAGGAGTCGTCCCCGTCGTGGCGCACGACCCGTGGCGGAGGCACGATGTCGGTGCCGTCGCGGTTGTCGGTGATGTCGAGGAGCCCGCGGATGAAGGTGCGGTAGGCGGATCGGCCGCCCTCGAGCCACGCGCCCCGGTCGCTCGGCGCGGGGAGCTGCTTCGCGAAGAAGCCGCCCTTCGATCCGGTCGGCACGATGACGGCGTTCTTCACCATCTGCGCCTTCACGAGGCCCAGTACCTCGGTGCGGAAGTCCTCGCGCCGGTCGCTCCAGCGCAGCCCGCCGCGGGCGACGCGGCCGAAGCGGAGGTGGACGCCCTCGACCTCTGGCGAGTAGACCCAGATCTCGGCCATGGGGTGGGGCTTCGGGAGGCCGGGCACGCGGGTGCAGTCGAGCTTCATCGACACCCACGACTTGGGCTCGCCCTGCGCATCCACCTGGTAGAAGTTGGTGCGCCAGGTGGCGTCGACGATGCCGATCATGGAGCTGAGGATGCGGTCGTAGTCGAGGCTGGCGACGTTGTCGAGGGCCTCCTGGACCTGCCCGGCGAGCGCGGCGAGCGCCGCTTCTCGGTCGCCGGCGAAGTCCGGGTCGAACCTCGTCTCGAAGAGCCGCACGATGTCGGCGGCGATGACGGGGTTGGCGATGAGGGCCTGCTCGATGTAGTCGACGGAGAACGTGGTGCCGACCTGCCGCAGGTACATGCTGATAGCGCGGAGGATCACGATCTGCCGCCAGCGCAGCCCGCCAAGGAGGACCAGCGAGTTGAGGCGGTCGCTCTCTGCGGCCCCCGACCAGACGGCGCTGAAGACCGACTCGAGCTCGGCACCCCATTCGGCGTCGTTCCACACGGACGCGCTCGGCGCGGTGAGCCCGAAGTCGGAGATGTGCAGGTTGCGCCCGTCCGGCAGCGTGACGACGTACGGGTGCTCGTCGACGACGTCGACGCCGAGATCGGTGAGGGTGGGGAGCACCATCGTGAGCGGGTACACGTCGTGCGACGCGAACGTGAAGTAGCGCTTCCCGGGCTCGTCCTCTTCCGGCGCGTAGAGGTGCACGGCGAAGGTGGTGTCCTCGTCGAGCTGCTCGAGGAGGGCGATGTCCTTCACCGCGTCGCTCGGGGGGATGTTCTCCTTGTAGCCCTCGGGGAAGGCCGAGCCGTAGGTGCTCAGGATCTCGGCTGCCCGCTCCTCATCGTGGTCGAGGTGGAGGGCGTCGACGAGCTCCTCATCCCAGCCGCGGATGGCGCGCTCGATGCGGGGCTGGATGTCCTGCTCGGAGACCTCTGGCAGGCGCACGCCCTTGGCGGCGCGCACGACGAAGTGGAGTTGTGCGAGCGGGGAGTCGCCGACCTTCGTCGCGTGATCGACCTGGCTCGCGTCGAAGGCGGTGCGGAGTTCCTGCTCGATGCGGAGGCGCACGGTCGTGTTGTAGCGGTCTCGCGGCAGGTAGATGAGTGCGGACGCGAACCGGCCGAACTCGTCGCGGCGCAGGAAGATGCGGTAGCGCCTGCGCTCTCGCAGCCGGCTGATCTCGGACGCGACGGCGTGGAGGTGGTCGGTGCTGTCCTGGAACAGCTCGTCTCGCGGGTACTGCTCGAGGATCTGCAGGAGGTCCTTGCCGGAGTGGGAGTTCGGCGCGTGGCCGGATGCGGCGAGCACGGATCGCACCTTGGCACCCACGATGGGCAGGGTGAGCACGGAGGCGGCGTAGGCGACGGACGTGAACATGCCGAGGAAGCGCAGCTCCCCGGTGACGTTGCCCGCTTCATCGAAGCTGCGGACGCCGATGTAGTCGAGGTACACGTCGCGGTGCACGGTGGCGCGGGAGTTCGCCTTGGTGATGGTGAGGAGTCGCGGCTCGCGGGCGGTGCGCTGGGCCTCCGGGGTGAGGTGGGTGGTCGCGGTGGACGGTCGGCGCAGGATGCCGAGCCCGGTGTGCGGCAGCGGTCGCAGCACCTCCTCGCCCCGCTCATCGGTCTCGAGCGAGTACTCGCGGTAGCCGAGGAACGTGAAGTTGTCCTCGGCGAGCCAGGTCAGGAACTCGACGGCGGAGGTGACCTCGCCGTCGTCGACGCTCGTGGGCGGCTCCGTGCGCAGGTCGGTGACGAGGTCGAGGCAGGCTCGGCGCATGGGCCGCCAGTCGGCGACCGCGGTGTGCACGTCGTCGAGCACGTGCTGCAGCCGGTCGGCGAGCTCGTCGCGGCCTTCCTCGGTGGGGATGCGGTCGACCTCGAGGTGGATCCACGATTCGAGGGTGCCGCCGTGGGCGTGCATCTCGAGCAGCTCGCCGTCGTCGTCGCGGCGAACCGAGACGACGGGATGCGCGAGCAGGTGCACGGCGAGACCCTGGCGCGCGATCGCCGCCGTGACGGAGTCGACGAGGAACGGCGCATCCGCGGTGCAGATGTCGACGATCGTGCGCCGGGAGCTCCAGCCCTCTTCCTTGAGCGTCGGCGTGAACACGGCGATGAGGGTCTCGCCCGTCTTGCGTCGTGTGGCGAGCCGGCGCATGGTCGCCGCGGCGCCCACGATGTCGCGGGGCTCGCGCGTGGCGATGTCGTCGGCGTCGACGTCGTCGATGAGCCGTTCGAGTCCGGTCCGCAAGCTCGGCTCGATGTCGTCGAGCGCCTCGCGCAGTCCGGTGAACTCGGTTCCGTGGATCATGCTTCCCCCTTCGCAGGCGAGCCCCCATTGGCCCGCCGTCGCACCCCGTGCCTTGATGGTAGCGGGGTGGAGGGGCGAGGGGTGCGGCTCAGATCTCCACGGTGAGTCCGGTGCGCGCGCTCTCGCGTGCCGCATCCAGGATCTCGACGGTGTGCACGGCCTGCTCGATGGGAACCGGGGGAGCGGACTCGCCCCGGACTGCGGCGAGGAGCATCCGGTAGTACTCGGCGTAGTCGCCGCGCGCGGACGGGATCTGCTGGCTGCCCTCGGTGGTGTGCAGGGTGCCCCAGCGGGCTTCGGCCTCGACTCCCCAGCCGGCGGCGGCGGATGCTGGGCGCAGGCCGGCATCGATCTGCGCCGTCTGCACGTCGTCCATGCGCGACTCGTAGGCGCCGAGGTCGCCGTACGCGATGAGCTCGCGGCCGTCGAGGTGGTTGATCTTGCTGGAGGCGACGCGGGTGAAGACGCCGTTCGCGTGGTGGAGGGCGACGTCGAAGCCGCAGTCGACCTCGACGCCGTCCACCTCGGTGATGTCGAGGTGGGCGCTCACGCGCTCGACGGGGCCGAAGAGGAAGGCCATCTGGTCGACGAGGTGGCTGCCGAGGTCGCGCAGGAGTCCGTGGGCTGGGCCGGTCTCGAGGGTGCCGGAGTCGTCCTGGTCCATGCGGGAGGAGACGCGCCAGATGTCCCCGAGCTGGCCTTCGTCGATGACCTGCTTGAGCGTGACGAGGTCGGTGTCCCAGCGGCGGTTCTGGTAGGCGGTGAGGATGCGACCGCTGCGCTCCGCGGCTGCCTGCAGCTCGCGCGCTCCCTGCGCGGTGGGCGCGAAGGGCTTGTCGGCGACGACGTGCGCGCCGCGCTCGAGGGCTCGCAGGACGAGCTCGCGGCGTGTGTCCGGCGGGGTGGTGATGACGACCGCGTCGACGCCGGCGCCGAGGAGGGCGTCGAGCGAATCGAAGGCTGGCACGCCCGGTGCCTCGGTGGCGAGGATCGCGCGGCGTTCCGCTGAGCGGGTGACGACGCCGGCGAGCTCCCAGCCCTCGACGGCCTGGATGTAGGGCACGTGGAAGCGGTGGCCGCCAGCCCCGTAGCCGACGACGCCGATGCGTGCGGGGGTGGACGCGCTCATGGTGCTCTCGATTCTGCGCTGCAGTGATTCGTTCTAATGACAGGACAAGGCTACGTCAGGGGTGCCCGGGTGACAACGGCTCGCCTGTCGGGGGTGTGGTGTTGAATGGGCGCAGACAGTGACAAAGGGGTGCGACCGTGGTGGAGAGCAAGAACGGGTACACGCCGCCGGCGGACTACAAGGCGCCTGACTTCGTGCGGCAGTGGGCCGACACCGCGAGTCGCGGCGCAGACCGCATCGAGCAGGAGCGCGAGCAGCGGGCGAGGGACGCCGAGCGGGCCGCCGCGCAGCGCGCGCAGGATGGGCAGCGTGCCCTCGATCAGACGTCGCAGGACGCCCAGCGCTCGGCTGGCCAGTCGGCGCGGGATGCGCAGCGCGCGGCCGAGCAGCTCGCCCGCGATGAGGGGCGCGCCGCGACGAGCACCGCAGCGCGCGCCACGTACGACCTCGACCGGGTCGGGGAGGGCGCGAAGCGCGGCCTCGCCTACACGCACGGCGGCTCGCAGGACGCCCTGCGGCGCGGGTCAGGGCCCGCGGCTCCCTCGGTGTCGGCTCCCTTCGAGGCGGCCGACGCGCCGCAGCCCACCACCGCGGGGCAAGCCCCGCCACCCCCACTCCCGCCGGCGCCGTCTGGTCGCGCGGCTCGCCAGGGTGGCAGGCCGACCGGCAATCAGCCCGGGCTCAAGCCGGGCCTCGCCGTGGGTGCCGGCGTCGCCGCGATCGTCGCGGCCCTCGTGGGCCTCTGGTTCGGGATCGTCTTGGCTCTGATCTTCGCGGCCCCGTCCATCAGGCGCGGCTTCCGCTCGGGCGCCAAGGGCGTCGCCGTCTCGATCCTCGCAATCCTCCTGTTCGTGGTGGCCGCCGGCATCCAGCTGCTGCAGTTCGCCTCCGACTCGCGGGAGAGCTCTGCCGCCGAGAGCAGCGCGACGTCGACGCCGGTCGGGTTGGAGGGCGACGCCGTCGTGACCGATCCGGTGCCAGAGCTCACGCTCGAGCCAGGGGTGCCGCTCAGCGGATACGGGGAGGCGAACATCGACGTCCTGCTTCCTTCCGGCGCCGGAGAGCTCGCGGTGCTGGAGGTCGTCGACACCATGGGCGACGTCACCTTCCTGGTCGCGAACCCGCAGGCCACGGAGGACGTGGAGTTCAGCAGCGGCATCCCGGGGGACACCACGCAATGGCTCGTGAATACGGCCGGTGCGGACGCCGCGGCTCGGGGCGAAGACCCGACGCCCGTGGCCACCAACAGCATCCAGGTCATCTCGGGTGGCGTGTGGGAGATGACGCTCTCCGCCGTCGACGTCCTTCCGACGTTCGATGCGACCCTCTCCGGTGAGGGCGCCGGTCTGTACCTCTATACGGGGGCTGGCGGGGAGGCCGCGATCAGCGCCGGCGACTACGGGAAGCTGCAGATCACCACGCACGGGGCGACGCCCGAGCTGACGCAGGTCGAGCTTCCCGAGACCGTCTCGCGCACCTGGCAGCCGGGTCCGATGGTGGTCGAGGTCGAAGAAGCGAGGCGCATCGACGGCACCCCGCAGCCCTGGAGCATCCAGGTCGCACAGCTCTAGGGGTGGTCGTGAGGTGCGGGGTGTCGTGCGTGGGTGCTTTCGGCCGGCGTGCCCTCGGGTCTCCGGCAGGCACGGCAGAACCGCAGCTGCGGCAGTAGAGTTAGCTTTGTGGCGCAGGTTCGGCCCCTGGGCCAAACTGGTTCCTCAGATCCAGGATCACTCAGAAGCCCCCGTACCTCGATCTTCGAACCGCTGCCCGAAAGGTCTCGACACATGACCCCCACCAGGAAGATCGCGGCGACGCTGCTGACGGCGGCGGTTGCTCTCAGCCTCTCGGCCTGCGCGGGCAGCGGCGCCCCCGCAGCCCCCGCCGCGGAAACTGCCCCGGCGAGCGCATCCACCCTCGAGGGATCCATCACGGTGTTCGCGGCGGCGTCGCTCAAGAGCACGTTCACGGAGCTGGCCGACGAGTTCGAGTCGAGCAACCCGGGCGTGACGGTCGAGCTGAACTTCGCCGGTTCCTCCGACCTGGTCACCCAGATCACCGAGGGCGCCCCGGCCGACGTGTTCGCCTCGGCCGATGAGAAGAACATGGCGAAGCTCACGGATGCCACCCTCATCGCGCCAGACGCCCCGGTGGATTTCGCCACCAACGTGCTCGAGATCGCGGTCCCGCCGAGCAACCCGGCCGGCATCGCCACCTTCGCGGACCTCGCCAAGCCGGAGGCGAAGACCGTCGTCTGCGCTCCCCAGGTGCCGTGCGGTGCCGCGACGCTCGCCGTCGAGACGGCGACCGGTGTGGACATCACCCCGGTGAGTGAGGAGTCGTCGGTCACCGACGTGCTCGGCAAGGTCACCTCCGGTGAAGCGGATGCCGGACTCGTCTACGTCACCGACATCATCGCCGCGGGAGACGCCGTCACCGGCATCGAGTTCCCCGAGTCGAGCGAGGCCGTGAACACCTACCCGATCGCCCCGGTCGCCGCGTCGACGAACCCCGAGGTTGCCCAGGCGTTCATCGCCTTCGTCACGGGAGCGGTGGGCCAGGACGTGCTCGCGACCGCCGGGTTCGGCCAGCCGTAGGAACGCATCCCGTGCCACGAAGAAGCTCCGCCGCTGCCGCCGTGCCCGGCTGGGTGCTGACCGTCGCGATCATCGGCGCGTCCTTCGTGCTGCTGCCGCTGATCGGGATGATCACCCGCGTGAACTGGGCCGAGTTCGTTCCGCTCGTCACGTCGGAGTCGTCGGTCGACGCGCTCCTGCTGAGCCTCCGCACCTCCCTCAGTGCGACAGTGCTCTGCGTCGTCCTGGGGGTACCCATGGCCATCGTGCTCGCCCGCACCGACTTCTGGGGGCAGAAGCTCCTCCGTTCCCTGGTGCTGCTCCCGCTCGTGCTGCCACCCGTGGTCGGCGGCATCGCCCTCCTCGCCACCTTCGGTCGGCGCGGGCTCCTCGGCCAGAGCTTCGAGGCCATGGGGATCACCATCGCGTTCTCGACGACGGCCGTCGTCCTCGCGCAGACCTTCGTGGCGCTCCCGTTCCTCGTGCTCAGCCTCGAGGGGGCGCTGCGCACCGTCGGAACGCGCTACGAGGCGATCGGCGCCACGCTCGGTGCACGGCCCACCACGGTGCTGCGCCGCATCACGCTGCCGCTCGTGCTGCCCGCCGTGATCTCCGGCGCGGTCCTCTCCTTCGCGCGCGCGCTCGGCGAGTTCGGGGCCACTCTCACCTTCGCGGGCTCGCTGCAGGGCGTCACGCGCACCCTCCCGCTCGAGATCTACCTCCAGCGTGAAACCGATCCGGATGCCGCGGTCGCCCTGTCGCTCGTCCTGGTCGCCGTCGCGGTGATCGTGGTCGCGGTGGCCCACCAGGCCGGCGAGGCCAACGGCTTCCGGCTCCGGCGGAGCGCGTCGTGAGCTTCGAGTTCGCCGCCACGGTGCGGGCGCGGGCGTTCGACGTCGAGCTCACGATCGCCGACGGCGAGACCGTCGCGGTGCTCGGGCCGAACGGTGCCGGGAAGTCGACGCTCCTCACGCTCATCGCGGGCCTGGTCCGCCCCGACACCGGCACGGCCCGGCTCAACGACGAGGTCCTCTTCGACATCGGCGATCGCGGCCGTGGACGCTGGCTGCCACCTCATGCTCGCGGCGTCTCGATGCTCGCGCAGGACGCGCTGCTCTTCCCGCACCTCACCGCACTCGACAACGTCGCCTTCGGTCCGCGCAGCAAGGGACGCTCGCGTGCCGAGGCCAACTCGCGCGCATCCAGCTGGCTCGACCGCGTCGATGCGGGAGGACTGGCGCAGAGCAGGCCCGCTCAGCTCTCCGGGGGCCAGGCGCAGCGGATCGCCGTCGCCCGGGCGCTCGCGTCCGACCCCGCTCTGCTCCTGCTCGACGAGCCGATGGCAGCCCTCGACGTGTCGGTTGCGCCGGCGATCCGACGGATGCTCCGCGACGTCCTGGCGGATCAGACGACGATCATCGTCACGCACGACGTGCTCGACGCCTTCATGCTCGCCGACCGCGTCGTGGTGCTCGAGGGCGGGCGCATCGTCGACGTCGGCCCCACGCGCGAGGTGCTCGAGCGGCCCGTCACGCAGTTCGCGGCCGGCCTCGCCGCGCTCAACCTCGTGACCGGCACCGCCCTCGACGACGCCTCCGTCGGGGCCGACGGCGGGCAGCGCCTCGCGGCGAGCTTCGTCGAATCGCTCCCGGCTGGCACGCGGGTCGGGATCTCCGTGCGGCCGACGCAGGTCGCCGTCACCACCGAGGAAGCGTCGGAGCCGAGCGCCTCACGGAACGTGCTCCCCGGCATCGTCACGGACCTCGAGCCGCGAGGGGACATCATCCGGGTCCGGAGCGCCGAGTTCTCCGCCGACGTGCCGCCTGGCAGAGTCGCTGAGCTCGACCTGGCGCCCGGCACTCGCGTGTGGTTCGCCTTCGCCGCCTCCGATGCCATCGCGTACCGGCTCTGAGGCCCTGCTCAGTCGAGGGTGCCGCCGCCGACCCGCACGTCGCTCTCGTGCGCGAGGGTCGCTCGCACGACGGCGGTGAGCGCGCTCGCGAGCTGGTCCATGGGCAGGAAGGGGCGGTCGGTGCCGACGGCTTCCTCCGCGGAGTAGGGGATGTGCACGAAGCCGCCGCGTGCGCCGGCCCGCTGCCGGAGCTCGTGCAGGAGCAGGTAGAAGACGTGGTTGCAGGTGTAGGTGCCGGCGGTCTGGGAGACGACGGCAGGGATGCCGCTCGAGCGCACGGCCTCGACCGCGGCCTTGATGGGCAGGGTGCTGAAGTACGCGGCGGGGCCGTCGCCCACGATGGGCTCGTCGATCGGCTGGAAGCCGCTGTTGTCGGGGATGCGCGCGTCGTCGACGTTGATCGCGACCCGTTCCACCCTGATCGTGTCGGTGCCGCCGGCGAGCCCGACGGCGATCACGATGTCAGGGTCGACCTCGGCGAGGGCGGCCCGCAGCGCGTCGTCCACCCTCGCGAAGTCGACGGGGAGCTGACGCACGTGGATCTCCGCGTCGCCGTCCCAGCGATCGCGCACCTCCTGCACGGCCGTCCACGACGGGTTGCTCGTGTTGCCGTCGAAGGGTTCGAAGCCGGTGAAGAGGACGGTCGGCATGCGGGGGCTCCTGTCGTGCGGGTGGGGCGGCCGGAAGGGGGAGACCTCAACGCTACGCCGCGGATGCACCCCTCGCTGGCCCCTCACCTGACGAGCAGGTGACCGAATGTGACTCGGAGCTTCGCCGCGCGACCGTGTCGGAACTTCCGTGAAGGGAGGCCGTCGCCCCCGCATCCGCGTGCCCATACCTTCTCGACATGCCCTCGAAATCGAGGGTGAGCCCCTCGAATCGAGGGTCCGCCGAGAGGAGAACGCGATGTCACAACTCGACACCGCACCGACCACCGACAGCCCGTCGTCGACGCCGCCAGACGACGCGAAGCCACTCGCGAGCCGGCGGATGCAGACGCTCGGGCCGGGCGAGCACCTCAAGGTCGTCCACCCCAAGCACTGGGTGCTGTGGATCCTCTCCGCCGTCGCCGTGTTCGCGGTCGCCCAGTTCGCGTGGTCGCTCGTCACGAACCAGCGCTACGAGTGGAACGTCTTCGGCGAGTACTTCTTCAGCCAGATCGTGCTCAACGCGCTTGTCCTGACGCTCCAGCTGACGGTGCTCTCCGGCGCGATCGGCTTCATCCTCGGAGCCCTGCTCGCGGTCGCACGCCTCTCGAAGTCGCCCCTCCTGAACTCGTTCTCGTGGAGCTTCATCTGGTTCTTCCGGTCCGTGCCGCTCGTCGTGCAGCTCGTGGTCTGGTACAACCTCGGCTACCTCTACCCGACGCTCGGACTCGGGACGCCCTTCACGACCGACTTCTGGCTCGTCGAGTTCCCGACGGTGCAGCTCATCTCCTCGTTCGCCGCGGCGACGCTCGGTCTCTCCCTGCACCAGGCCGCCTACTCGGCGGAGATCATCCGCGCCGGCATCCTGTCCGTCGACCAGGGCCAGCTCGAAGCATCCGCCGCGCTCGGCCTGCCCCGCCGGTACCGCTTCTTCCGCATCATCCTGCCGCAGGCGGCCCGCGCCATCACGCCGAACGCCTTCAACGAGATCATCGGCCTCGTCAAGGGCACCTCCGTGGTGTTCGTCGTCGCCCTGCCGGAGCTGTTCTACACGGTGCAGGTCATCTACAACCGCAACCAGCGCATCATCCCGCTGCTCCTCGTCGCGGTCGTCTGGTACGCCATCATCACGACGCTCCTCTCGATCGCGCAGTACTACATCGAGCGGCACTTCTCGAAGGGCGCGCACCGGGAGCTGCCGCCGACGCCCATCCAGAAGGCGCGCGCGTGGATCTCCGAGAAGTGGGCGCTGCTCGACGACGGTGAGCAAAGCGGAGGCAGAGAGAAACAACGCGAGGACCCCGAGAAGCCGGACGGAGAGCAGGCCGAGAGCGCGAAGGCGCTCGACCGCAAGAAGCACGGCATCCCCGCGGGCGCGCCAGCCCGCCCCACAGAAGCACCAGCGCCAGCACCAGCACGGAAGGACGTGAGCGAAGCATGAGCCAGGCAACCATCAACCGGAACGCCGAAGCGGAACTCGAACGCAGCAGCGCAGCATCCGGGCAGGTCAGCGTGTGCGGCGTCAGCAAGTCGTACGGCACCCACGAGGTGCTGCACGACATCGACCTCGAGATCGAACCAGGCGAGGTCGTCGCCCTCCTCGGGCCCTCCGGCTCCGGCAAGTCGACCCTCCTGCGCACCATCAACCACCTCGAGTCCGTCGACGGCGGATCGATCCTCATCGATGGCGAGTACATCGGCTACGTCAGGAAGGGAGACCGCCTCTTCGAGCTGCGCGAAGCTGAGACGCTTCGCCGCCGTACGAGGGTTGGCATGGTCTTCCAGAACTTCAACCTGTTCCCACACCTCACGGCGCTGCAGAACATCACGGCCGCGCCGGTGGCGCTGCAGCGAGCATCCAAAGCGGACGCGGAGGCGCAGGCGCGCAAGCTCCTCCAGCGCGTTGGCCTCGAGGGCAAGGAGCACCACTACCCGCGGCAGCTCTCCGGCGGCCAGCAGCAGCGCGTCGCGATCGCCAGGGCGCTTGCACTCAAGCCGGACGTGCTCCTCTTCGACGAGCCGACGAGCGCACTCGACCCCGAGCTGGTCGGTGAGGTGCTCGACGTCATCCGCGAACTCGCCCACGGCGGCACGACGCTGGTCATCGTGACGCACGAGATCGGCTTCGCCCGCGAGGTCGCCGACCGCATCGTGTTCCTCGACGCCGGCCGCGTCATCGAGCAGGGCACACCGGAGCAGGTGCTGACGAACCCGCAGCATCCGCGCACGCAGGACTTCATCCGCAAGGTGCTCTAGCCACACCCTGGCCCGTCGCTCATCCCCCACCCCAGAACTTCAGCAACGCACGTACCCGAAAGGTGCCACCCATGGCAAAGCTCAACAAGAAGAAGGTCGGCGTCATCGCCGGCGGTGTCGCAGCACTCGCCGTCATCGGCGTCGTCGCCACGACCCTCATCGTCAACGGCCAGTCGGCCCCCGTCACGGCAGCAGAGCCAGACGGCGCGGCCCCCGCGAGCGACCTCATCCAGTTCGACCTGACCAGCGCGAACGTCGACGGCCGCCCGCAGATCGACCCGGTCCCAGAAGCCATCGCCGCCCTCGAGGCCTCCGGATGGCAGCCCGCCGAGACGGGCAAGCTCACCGTCGTCGGCAGCGCGTACATCCCGCCGCTCAGCTTCCTCGCCGAGGACGACAACGTGACGCGCCTCGGCAGCGAGGCCGACTTCGCGCAGCTCATCGCCGACGGGCTCGGCCTCGAGCTGAAGGGCGAGGTCGCCGCCTGGGCCGACTGGCCCCTCGGCATCCAGTCCGGCAAGTACGACCTCATCACCTCGAACGTGACGGTCACGGAAGAGCGCAAGGACCTCTTCGACTTCGCCACCTACCGCGAGGACGTGCTCGGCTTCTACGTGAAGGCCGACAGCGAGATCGAGTCGATCACCGAGGCGAAGGACGTTGCGGGCCTCTCCGTCATCGTCGGCGCCGGCACGAACCAGGAGAAGATCCTCGTCGCCTGGGACGAGGAGAACAAGGCCGCAGGGCTCGAGCCGGTCGACTTCCAGTACTTCGAAGACGACGCGGCAGGCACCCTCGCGCTGCAGTCTGGTCGAGTCGACGTGAACTTCGGCCCGAACGCGACCGCCGCGTTCAAGGCTGCGAGCGACGGCGAGACGAAGCTCGTCGGCACCCTCAACGGCGGCTTCCCCGCCAACGCGCAGATCGCAGCAGGCACCGCGAAGGACAACGGCCTCATCGAAGCCGTCTCGATCGTCATCAACCACGCCATCGAGAACGGCCAGTACGACGCGATCCTCGACCGCTGGGGACTGCAGGATGAGCGCATCGACGTCTCCGAGGTGAACCCCGCGGGCCTCCCGCGCGAGGAGTAGCCATCGCCGCGCACCCCATGGCGACGGAACCCGTCGCGCCCTCGAAGGCTGAGGGCGCGGCGGGTCTCGCCGCGCCCTCAGCTCTCCGTCGACGCCGCCACGAACCCCGCCGCCGGATAGGTCAGCTTCGCCCCATTTCGACGCCGAGAACGGGGTGAAAGTGACCTATTGGCTGGGCTGCGGCGCTGCGCGCTGCGCGCGGCGGGCGGCTCGGCAGGCGGCGGTCAGGCAGCCGACGTGACCGACTTCAGGAAGTCGATCGTCGAGGTGAGCGCGCTCTGCGCATCCGCCCCCTCGAGCTTGAACTGGTACTCGTGCTGCAGCGCGGGCTGGTGGTCGTCCGGGTAGAAGACGGTCGTGACCGGCACGCCGAGCCCCTGCAGCTTCGCCGCGAACGGCTGCGACTGGTTCGAGGTGAGCGGGTCGGCGTTTCCGCCGGAGATCCACGTCTGCGGGAAGTCGGCGGTCACGGAGTCGAGGGTCGACATCTCGAGGCCGCCGGGCGTCTGCGACCAGTCCTTCTCTCCCAGATAGGCCCACAGCGCGACGCGGAAGCCGTAGCCGCCGAGGCCAGGCGCGTCCGGGATGCCGCTCACGTCGTAGATGCCGCAGTTCAGCACCATCCCGGCGATCTGCTCGCCGGCGAGCGCTGGCGTCAGACCGACGAGCTCGGCGTAGTCGGGGTTCGTGGCGAGCGTCGCGAGCTGGCTCGCGAGCTGTGCGCCCGCGGAGTCGCCGGCGAGGACGATGCGGTTCGGGTCGATGTTGTACTCGGCGGCGTGCTCGATGAGGTGCGCGAGCGCGTCGTTCAGCTGCGTGAGCGCCGTCGGGTACGTGGCCTCGGGGGCCACCGTGTAGTTCAGGGCGACCGTCGTGAACCCCTCGGCGGCGAGGATCTGCACGTACGGGTCGACGTTCTGCTTGCCGCCGGAGATCCACGCGCCCCCGTGGATCCACACGACCGTCGGCAGTGCCTCGCTCGTGCCAGCGGGGGAGTACAGGTCGAAGCTCGTGTCCGATCCATCGTCGCCGTAGGGGACGTCGAGCTGCGCCTGCAGGGTGTCGGCGGTTGGCGCGAACGACTCCATCTCGGTGATGGTGCGCTTCGCGTCGAGCTCGAACAGGGCGCGGATGAGCATGGCAGCTGGCCAGGGGGTCGACACCCAGATGATCGCGCCCACGAGCCCGGCCGAGAGCACGCCGAGGGGCACCGTCCTGCTCTTCCGGCGGTACCAGGGCTTCTTCGGCGTGACACTCGGGTGGATGCTCACCCGGCCATTCTTTCAGTACCGCGGTCCATGTAAACGCACGTCGCCGTGTTGTCGGCGGTACTCGGCATGCAATAGCGTGCAGATCACCCCTCCCTCGATGCAGCGATGCAGCACTGACCGCTCAGATCGGCAGTGGTGCTGCGGGCATCCCGACGCCGATCGGACCGTGCATGTACGCCCTCCTCGTGATCCTCCAGACAGTGGTGCTGCCGCTGATCTTCGGCGGCGTCCACCTGGGCGTCGCGGGCGGGAACCCGGCCATCGTGTTCGGGATCTGGTTCGCGTTCTGGGGTGTGGGGATACGCCTCATCGTCGCCGGCATCAGCCAGCTCACGAACCCGCGGCGCACCACGCAGACGATTCTCGGGGCGGCGCACGACGACGCGGAAGACGCTCCTGACGACGACGACGACGACGCCGCCGACGACGACGCCGCCGTGCGGGACGAGACGGGGACCGTAACCGCAACCGGAACCGGTGCCGCGACCGACACGATGATGAAGACCGGAGCGGCGACCGCGCAGGTCGTCCAAGAGCTCGGCCTCGCCAACCTCAGCCTCGGCGTGGTCGCACTCGTCTCGTCGCTCGTCCCCGGCTGGGGGCTCATCGGCGCGCTCCCTGGGGCGATCTACCTCGGCCTCGCGGGTCTGCGCCACCTCGCGAAGCGCGGCAAGAGCACGAACGAGCTCGTCGCCACCTGGACGGACCTGCTGGTCTTCCTGCTCGTCGTCGGGGGCGTCGTCGCCGCGGGTCTGCGCGGCTGGTGAGCATCCACCCGACCGGCCTGTCGCTCCCTCGCCTGCGATAGCGTCGGGCACACCATGATGCTTCGCCTGGCCCGCGCACTGCTCGTGCGCAGCGCTGTGCGCGACGTGCGGACGGGGCTGCTCTCGATCGCCGTCACGGGCATGCCTCCGGCGGGCGGGGCGGTGCTCGCCGCGAACCATGGCTCCTGGTGGGACGCCTATCTCATCGGCCTCTTCGCCAGGAACGTCGGCTCGGACGTCGCCGTCATGATGGGCGACGAGCAGCTGCAGCGCTTCCCGTTCCTGAGGCTGGTCGGGGCCGTGCCTCCGCGCGCGCTCCGCACCCTCGTCGCCCGCGCCCGTGCGGGCGACTGGGCGCTGATCTTCCCCGAGGGTGAGCTGCGCGCCGGACGCGGCCTGTCCGCCCTGCACCCTGGTGCCGAGTGGGTCGCGGAGCGAGCTGGGGTGCCGCTTGTGCCCGTCGCCGTCCGCGTCGTCCTGCGGGGCGCCGCGAAGCCGGAGGCGTTCATCCGCTTCGGCGCACCGGTGCGCCCGGAGCAGCTCCGGGCGGCGCTCGCGTCGATGCTCGACGAGCTCGACCGGGCGCTCGACGCCGCCGATCCCGCCCGCCCGCTCCCCGGGTACCGGGTCGTGTTCGACGCGCAGCGCTTCCGCCGAGACCGGGTCGGGATCGCGGGGCGGATGCTCGCCTACCTGACGAGGCCCGAGGGCTTCGGGATGCGCCGCGGCGGGGCGCGCGGTAGGGGCAGCGGGTGAACCGGGGGCTCGCGAGCCGCGCCGTCGCAGGAATCGCGCTCGCCTACCTCGGTGCCCGGGCCGTCGTGCTGCTCGCGAACCTGCTGACGCAGCCGAGCCTGCGGGCCGGCGCACCAGCTCGACGGCCGGCCCCTCGCGTCTCGCTCCTGATCCCGGCTCGCGACGAGGAGGCGACCCTGCGGGAGACGCTGCCAGGGTTCCTCGGGCAGGGCGCCGATGAGGTCGTCGTGCTCGACGACGAGTCGAGCGACGCGACGAGGGCCCTCAGCGAGTTGGCTGGTGCTCGAGTGCTCGGCGGCGCGCCCCGCCCCGACGGCTGGACGGGCAAGAACTGGTCGTGCGCGCAGCTCGCAGAGGCAGCTGCGCCCGCTCCCGCTCCTTTTCCCGGTCGTGCCGCTCCCGGTCCCGCTGGTCGCGCAAGCCAGTGTCCAACTTCAGTGCAGAATCCGCCGGCAGCGCCCGCTGCGGGCCGAGAACACTCGGAATCGCACCGATGTTGGTCAGGAGATCCTGAAGCAGCCGACGCAGACGCAGACGCAGACGCCGTCGCGCGGCACCCGAGCGACGTGCTGGTGTTCACCGACGCCGACGTGCGCTGGAGCCCCGGCGCGCTCGATGCGCTGATGGCCACCATGCGCGAGTCCCGCGCCGATCTGCTCACGGTGTTCCCGCGCCAGGAGACGCGGACGCTCGGCGAACGGCTCATCACCCCGTTGAACGACGCCGTCGTGCTCGGCTCGGTGCCCGTGGCCCTGCAGCACCGGCGCGCGCCGGTCGTCGCGAACGGCCAGGTCATGGCGTTCACCCGCGCCGCCTACGACCGCATCGGCGGCCACACCGCCGTGAGCGGGGAGCTCGTCGAGGACATGCGCCTCGCCGAGCGGATGCGCGCCGCTGGCGGGCGGGTTGTCGTCGCGCGCGGCGGAACCGCCATCGCCGTGCGCATGTACGACGGCTACGGCAGCTCCGTGCGCGGCTTCGCGAAGTCGCTCCTCGGCCTCCACCACGGCTCGCGAGCGCTCATGGCGGTGACGAGCCTCCTCACGGTCTGCGTCTACACGCTGCCCTGGGTGCTGCGCGTGTGGCCGGGTGCCCAAGCCAGCGCGGGCAGGGGCGCGACCGCCCGCATCCTGCACTTCGTCCGCATCGCCGGGCTGCTCGATCGCACCCTCGTGAGCGTCATCACAGGGAGATACCGGCCGCTCGACCTGGCGGAGGGGATCCTGGGCCCGATCAGTCCGCTGCTCGTGCTGCCCGTCTACGCGCTGGCCGGGCGACGCCGTGTCGCATGGAAGGGCCGCGTCTACGAGGCGTAGAAGAGCCGCCTAGACTTGAGGGGTGACCTCGACCGGCCTCCTGACACCCACCATGGGTGAAGTGGAGCTGCGAGGCACCGTTCTCGATCTCGACACCGATCTCGACTTCGGCACCGATCTCGACGTCGAGGCCGGTCTGGCCGCGCCCGTCGATCAGCGCCCGCGCGATGCCGCCCGGGTCCGCCGCGTGCAGCTCGCGTTCGTCGCCGCCTCCGTCTCCACGTTCATCGCGCTTGCCTCGCACGTCCTCGCGGGTGGCGGGATGCCGGGCCTCCTCGGCGTCGCCTTCCCGTTCGGCCTTGCCGTGCTCGCGTGCCTGCTGCTCGCGCGCATCCGCACCGACTCGCTGCGGCTGGCCCTGTCGGTCGGGGCCAGCCAGTTCCTCTTCCACACGCTCTTCGTGCTCGGCACGCCGTCCGCGACCGTCGGCGCGGGGTCGGCGGCGGATGCGCACGCCGGCCACGGCCAGCTCGCCGCAGCCTCCGCCATGGCTGACTTCGCGTCGAGCGCGGGCAGCGCGGCTCCTTCTGGCGCGGCGCTGCACCTGGCCCACGACGGCGCGCTCATGTGGGCGATGCACGCCGTGGCCGCGGTGCTGACGGCCCTCGCCCTCTTCTTCGGCGAGACGCTCGTCGCGAGCCTCGCCAGGGCGAAGGACGCGGCAGTCGAACTGCTGCTGCCGTTGCTGCGCACGATCTTCCTCCTCCTCGCCCGAGGCGCGCGCCCCATGGCGACCGTCGACTCGGCGCCACTCGGCCTGCCCTGGGTGCCGTCGCTGACGGTTCGCGCCGGGCGCACGCAGCCGCGACGCGGCCCGCCCGCGCCCCAGCGACCCTCAACGTTCGCGACCCCGAGCTAGCACCGCATTCCCTCACCTCCTCTTCCACGGGGGAGGCACTCCGGTGCGGGTCGGCGTCGAACTTTCTCCGTCCGCGGCAGCCGCGCGCCCTCTGCGCGCTCGGTTCGCGTGCGGTCGGACAGACCCGAGGAATTCTCGAGATGTCAATCGACTCAACTTCCCTTTCCACGACCCAAGCACTCCTCCCACCGACCACCGAACCGAAGCGCGCCCTCCGCGCGGCCGCCGCAGTGCTCGCGCTGCTCGTGGCCTGCCTCCTGGGCTTCGCCGGCGCGGCCCCCGCGCAGGCGCACGACCAGCTCATCGAGAGCGCACCAGCGCCGGGGGCGGCGCTCGACGCGGCACCCGCCGACGTCACGCTCCGCTACTCCGCCGACATCATGGACATCGGGCCGATGATCGTCCTCGAGGACGCCGACGGCACCGCCCGGGCGACCGGCGAACCGGTCATCGACGGCTCCGAGGTCACGAGCACCATCGACGATGCGCTGCCGGACGGCACGTACACCATCAATTGGCGCGTCGTCTCGTCAGACGGGCACCCGATCACCGGCACGATCCCGTTCACGGTCGGCGACGCGAGTGCAGCGGATGCGCTCGCCGCCGAGGCCGCCACACCGGCGCCGAGCGAGGCGGCCGTGCCGGACGCCGATTCGGCCCCTGCCTCGGAGTCCGACTCCGGCGCGACGACCGAGCCCACGGCCGAGGTCACCTCCCGGTCGGCGTTCGACGTGCCGCGGCTGCTTCTCATCGGCGGGCTGGGCGCGGTCGTCGCGCTCGGCGTCGCCTGGGTGATCGTCCGCTCCCGCAAGGGCGCCCAGCAGGACGGCGACGCCGGTGCGCGCTGACTCGGCCGCGCAACACCTTCACTTCTCCTCCCGAAAAGGAACCCCACTCGTGGCCAGCATGACCAGCATGACCGCGACCACCACCCGCCCCCTCGCAGCAGCGGCGTTCCTCGCGGCCGCGGCGCTCGCCCTCACGGGGTGCGCGACGGCAAGCACCGCGACCGGGGCCGATGCCGACTCAGCGACGCCCGCCGCCGACTCCGTCACCGTCGAGAACACCTGGGTCAAGGCCGAGGACTCCGGCATGTCCGCCGCATTCGGCGAGATCGAGAACACGGGGGCGGGGGACGTGACGATCGTGTCGGTCGCGAGCCCGGCATCCTCCGCCCTCGAGCTGCACGAGACCGTCGCGAACGAGACCGGTGAGATGACGATGCGCGAGAAGGGCGGCGGATTCACGATCGCCGCCGGCGAAGCGCTCACCCTCGAGCCCGGCGGCAACCACATCATGCTCATGGACCTGCCGGAGCCCATCGTCGCGGGGGACGAGATCACGTTCACCCTCACGTTCTCGGACGACTCGACGCTCGACTTCACCGCCCCTGCCAAGGACTACGCGGGCGCCAACGAGACCTACGAAGACGGCGACATGGATGACATGGGCGGCGACATGGAGATGGACAACAGCGACCACGCCGACCACAGCGACCACGCGGACAACAGCGACCACGCGGACAACAGCTGATGCACGGCGACCAGAGCCCTGGTCGCACCCGCCCGACCCGGCGGCAGCTCCTCTTCGGAGGAGCTGTCGCCGGGTTCGGCGCGGCCGCGGCCATCGGCGCAGACCAGGCGCTCCGCCTCGTGGCACCCCTTGCGAGCCAGGACGACAGCGCTTCCGTTCCCCTGCCGGGGGACGACACCGTCCCGTTCTACGGCCAGCATCAGGCCGGCATCGCGACGCCGCCACAGGCGCACGCGACACTCGTTGCCCTCGACCTGCGCGACGGCACCGACCGCGACGCGCTGCGCCGCCTCATGCAGCTCCTCACCGACGACGCGGCGAGGCTCGCGCGTGGCGAACCGGCGCTCGCCGACTCCGAACCCGAGCTCGCGCACGTCCCCGCGAACCTCACGGTCACGTTCGGGTTCGGGCCGGAGTTCGTCCGCCGCGCCTCCACCTCCTCGACGCGGGCCCCCGCCTGGCTGCGGCCACTCCCCGCCTTCGGGATCGACCGCCTCGAGGACGCGTGGAACGACGGCGACCTGCTCTTGCAGGTCGCCGCCGACGACCCGTTCACCGTCGCCCACGCGCTGCGGATGCTGCTGAAGGACACCCGCAGCTTCGCGACCGTGCGGTGGACGCAGCCCGGGTTCCGCCGGGCACGCGGCTCCGAGGCATCCGGCACGACGATGCGGAACCTGTTCGGGCAGGTCGACGGCACCGTCAACCCCGCGCCGCCGACCGTCGACTTCGAGCAGCTCGTGTGGATCACGGAAGGCGCGTTCGCGGGAGGGACGGGCATGGTGGTGCGGCGCATCAGCATGGACCTCGACAAGTGGGACAGGCTCGACCGCAGCGGCCGCGAGCAGTCGGTCGGGCGCACCCTCGCGAACGGTGCCCCGCTCACCGGCGCCCAGGAGCACGACGAGCCCGACTTCACCGCCAAGAACGCCGCGGGATTCCCCGTCATCGCCGAGTTCTCGCACCTGCGGCGGGCGCGGTCGGAGAACACGGCGGAGCGGTTCTTCCGCCGCGGCTACAACTACGACGACGCCCCGAGCGGCGAGCAGATCTCGAACTCCGGCCTGCTCTTCATCTCCTTCCAGGCGGACGTGGATGCGCAGTTCGTGCCCGTGCAGCGGCGCCTCGACGAGCTCGATCTGCTCAACGAGTGGACGACGCCGATCGGCTCCGCGGTGTTCGCCATCCCACCCGGATGCGCGGAAGGCGGCTACATCGGAGAGGGGATCCTCGCGTGAGCTCTGCGCGTCCGACTCCACGGCGAGGCTGGTTCGTTCAGCTGCTGATGCGCCTCCACTTCTTCGCCGGCGTGTTCGTCGGCCCGTTCATCCTCATCGCGGCGCTGAGCGGCGCACTGTACGCGCTGACACCGCAGATCGAGCAGCTCGTGTACGACCGCGAGCTGCACGCGCCGACGGCGGACGAGGTCCTGCCGCTCGCCGAGCAGATCGAGGCGGCCGACGCCTACATCGCGGACGGTGCGGACGGTGCGGACGGTGCAGCCCCGGCGATCGTCGCGGTGCGGCCGGCCCCGGAACCCGGCGACACGACGCGAGTCATGTACGCGGATTCCGGGCTGGGGGAGAGCACGACCAGAGCCGTCTTCGTCGATCCCGCGACCGCCGAGGTGCGCGGGGACCTGCCCGTGTATGGCACCTCGGGCTCCCTGCCGTTCCGAACCTGGGTCTCCGACCTGCACCGCAGCCTCCACCTCGGCGATGCCGGCAGGCTCTACAGCGAGCTCGCGGCGTCTTGGCTCGGGGTCGTCGCACTCGCCGGAGCTGGCCTCTGGGCGACCAGGTATCTGCGGGCTCGCAGTGCGAAGCGGGCGTCGCAGCAGCGCGAGCTGCTGCGGCCGAACCTCGCTGCGACAGGGTTCGTTCGCACGCGCAGCCTGCACGCATCCACCGGCATCTGGGTGCTCGCCGGGGCGCTCTTCCTGTCGGTCACGGGCATCACCTGGTCGCAGTACGGCGGGGCGAACTTCAGTGAGCTGCGCGCCGCCGTGGGCTGGACGACGCCGTCGGTCAGTACGAGCCTCGACGGCGTGGGCGGCCCAGCTGCCGACGAGCACGACGAGCACACCGGGCACGCCGGGCACGGGCACGGGCACGGTCACGGTGCGCCGACGCCGAGTGCCGACGTCGCAGCGCTGAGCCCGCGCGCCTACGACTCGGTGCTCTCGGTCGCGCGCGAGGTGAACGTCAACACGGGGCTCGTGGAGATCAGGCCGCCGGCCGAGCCGGGCACAGCATGGGTCGTGCAGGAGATCCAGCGCAGCTTCCCGACCGAGGTGGATGCGGTGGCCATCGATGGCGCGACGATGCAGGTCGTCGACCGGGTCGACTTCGCCGAGTTCGGGCCGGTCGCGAAGCTCAGCCGATGGGGCATCGACCTGCACATGGGCTCCATGTTCGGCCTCGCCAACCAGCTCGTGCTGTTCGCCGTCGCCATCGGCATCGCGGCGATGGTCGTGTGGGGCTATGCCATGTGGTGGCAGCGGCGCCCGAAGCACGACCCGTCGCGTCGTGTCGGCGCGTCTCCACCGCGGGGAGCGCTCCGGCGCGCGCCGTGGTGGGGCGTCCTGCTCATGCTGGCGGGTGCGGCAGCGGTCGGAGTGTTCCTGCCGCTCATGGGAGCCAGCCTCGCCGCGTTCCTGCTGGTCGACCTCGCCGTTGGTGTGGTCGGGCGTCGGCGTCGGGGTCGGCGTCGGGGAAGGGAGCGCAGCAGAACTCCTCATCTTCAGCGGTGAGTTTCGAGCGTGTCGTCGGACCGGACCAAGAATGTCGGTGGTTCGGGGGAAGCTGGTCGCATGGTCGATGAAGCGCTCGCAACGAGGATCCCGGAAGGGTGGATGCCACCTGCCCAGATGGTCGAGCGCGTGCGCAACCTCGAGCGCTTCCTGCTGGTCTCCCTGATCGCCGAGGCGAACGCCGGCGTGGCCCGCGCGCAGGCAGAGCAGGCGCGCGTCTACGCGCTGGCGGCACGAACCGGGGTCGCTGAAGATGAGCGAGCGGGCACCCTCGAGCAGGAGTGGGCGCTGCGGTCGTGGAAGGCGGAGATCGCGGCGGTCACGAACACCTCGAGGCAGGCCGTCGCGAGCATCATGGGCCGCTCGGCGGTTCTCACGGAGGACTTCCCGCTTGTGCACGCGGCGCTCGCGGCCGGTGAGGTGTCGATGGCGCACGCGCGCATCGTGTGCGAGGCGGGCACGATCATCGTGCACGAAGACCCAGCGGAACAGGCCGCGCGGCGTGAGCTGCTCGTGCAGGTTGCGCTCGAGAAGGCCCGGTCGACGTCGCCGGGCAGGTTGAAGGACTTCGCGATCAAGCAGGCCGAGCGACTGACGGCCTCGTCGCTGGAGGAACGCTACGACCAGGCGATGGGGTCGCGGGCTGTGCTCGTCACGCGCGAGGCGGACGGCATGGCGTCGCTTGGCGCGCGGCACTCGCTGCCGGTGCTCACGGCGATCGACGGGCGCTTGTCCGAAATGGCGAAGTCCATCATCGCGACGAGAGGCGGCGAATCCGACGACCCGCGAACCTTCCACCAGGTGCGGGCCGACGTGTTCGCCGAGCTGCTCCTCACCGGCGAGCTGACGTCCTGCCCGGCCGCGGCAGGCATCACCGCCAAGGCATCGGTCACGATGCCGGTGCTGACGATGCTCGACGCCAGGGCAGGCGACGGCAGCTCGCTCGAGACGACTCCCGCGCTCTTGGACGGCGTGACGCCGATCCCGATGAGCGTCGCGAAGGCCCTCGCCGCCAACGCACCGAGCTTCGAGCGCATCCTGACCCACCCGATCACGGGAACGGTGGTCGAGGTCGACCGCTACCGGCCGACCGAGGCGATGCGTGCGTGGCTGCGCGCTCGAGACGTGCACTGCCGGTTCCCGGGGTGTCGCCTCCCCGCCGAGAAGTGCGACCTCGACCACACGATCCCGGCGTCCGAGGGCGGGCCGACGAGCCTCGTCAACCTCGCCGGGCTGTGTCGCTGGAACCACACGGTGAAAGGCAACACGGCCTGGCGGGTCCGCCAGCTGCCGGGCGGGGTCCTCGAGTGGACCTCGCCCAGCGGCATCGTCCTGGTCGACGCTCCTGAACCGCGCGGCGTCACCTTCGGGCCCTCGCCGGGCGGTGCGCCCGGCATCGAGATCCGCGGGAGCACCTACCGGGTGCAACCGCCGGGATCTGCGCCTGGCCCGTTCTCTGGCCCGGCTTCTGGCCTGGCGCCCGGCCCGTCCGCTGGCCCGGCGACCGGCCCGGCTTCTGGCCTGGCGCCCGGCCCGGCTTCTGGCCTGGCGCCCGGCCCGGCTTCTGGCCTGGCGCCCGGCCCGGCTTCTGGCCTGGCGCCCGGCCCGGCTTCTGGCCTGGCGCCCGGCCCGGCTTCTGGCCCGGCGCCCGGCCCGTCGCCTGGCCCAGCCTCTGGCGTCGACCCTCCGCCGTTCTGACCGGGGCCGGTCGCGCTGCCCTGTCTTCGCTCTACTTCGTTGTCGGCCCGTAGAACCCGTTGACCTCCGACAGCTCGAGCTCGGCCGTCGCCTGGATGAGGGCGAGCAGCTCGGCGTCGAGCCCCGGCGCGAACTCCTCGAGACGCTCGTCGGCGATGAACGACGGGGCGCCTGCCGGCGCCTGCTCGGAGGCGTCCAGCGTCGTCCCATCGTTTGAGGGCGACGCTCCCTGGAAGATCTTGCCCGCCTCCGACTTGCCGTCGAGGTCGAACGAGTACTGCTTGCTCTGCAACTCCAGGTCGAGGAGCTCCTTCACCTCGGGGAACGCCTCGGCGTTCGTCTTGGGGATGGGCAGCAGCGACTTCCAGCTCACGCCGAGCGTCTCCAGCGCCCGCGCGTAGGCGTTCTCGTGCGCCTGATCGCGCACGATGAGGTAGGCGATCGTGCCGCGCGCCGTCGGGTTGTCGGTCATCTCGTAGATGCGGCACTTCTGCAGGCGCCCCGTCGACTCGAGCATGAGGTTGTACAGCAGGTCGAGGGGCAGGTTGCCCGAGTTGTACACGTAGCTGCCGCTCCACGGGTTGCCGGCCGCGTCCACCGGCAGCGCACCCTGCGCACCCACGAGATAGTGGTGGATGTTGCTCGTGTCGAGCGCGATCTTCAGCGGCGTCGCGCCGCCGGCGCCCGGCTTGTCGACGGGGTCGGTGAGCTTGCCCGTGTACTCGGGGGAGCCGTCGAGGAGGCGCGAGATCGTCGTCCCGATGAGCTCGACGTGGCTGATCTCCTCCGTGCCGATGCCCTGGATGAGGTCGCGGTAGGGCTTCGCGGTGGGGCCGCGGAAGTTCATCGCCTGGAAGAGGTACTGCATCATGGTGCGCATCTCGCCGAACTGCCCACCGAGCCCCTCCTGGAGGGCGTTCGCCGCTGCGGGGTCTGGCTCGCCGTCGGCGATGTCATTGATCCAGGTCTGTGCGTGGAAGTACATGGGTGTCTCCTCGTCATCGTTCCGGGCCGACACGGACGCGCCGGTTCCCCAAGAGCACCAACCGTTCCTGGGTTTTCGAGAGGGCTACCGCGAGCCCCGGCTCAGGGTGTAGAACGCGCGACACCTCGCCGCGCGAAGCGCAGCACGACGTACGTGACGAGCCCGACCGCGACGATGATCCCGCCGCGCAGCCACACCTCGCCGCTCTGCTGCGTGAGCAGGACGATGCAGGAGATGATCGCGAGCACGGGCAGCGCCGTCCAGGCTCGGAAGTGGGCGTGCTCGACCTTGTCGCGACGCAGCACGAGCACGGCGAGGTTGGTGCTGATGAACACGATGAGCAGCAGGATGACGACGGTCTCGGCGAGCACGGCGATGCCGCCGGTTGCGGTGAGCACGATGGCGCAGACGGTGGTGACGATGATGGCGACCCACGGGGTGCGCCTCCCGGGCAGCACGCGCCCGAGCATCCGGGGCAGCAGGCCCTGCCCCGCCATGCCGTAGGTGAGGCGGCTCGCCATGATCATGGTCAGCAGCGCTCCGTTGGCGACCGCGATGAGGGCGATCGCGCTGAACAGCCAAGCCGGAACCGGAACCCCGGTCGCCTCGATGACGTCGAGCAGCGGGCCGGTGGACTCGGCGAGCTCGCCAGCGGGCACTGCGATGGACGCTGCGGTGCCGACGAGCATGTACATGAAACCGGCGGTCAGCAGCGAGAAGAAGAGGGCCTTCGGGTACACCTTGGACGGCTCGCGCACCTCCTCGATGAGGTTCGCCGACGTCTCGAATCCGACGTAGGAGTAGTAGGCGAGCAGGGCCGCGCCGAGCACGGCCGGGAACGGGCTGATCCCGTCGCCGAACGACACCGCCCGGCCGATGTCGCCACCGCCGTTGCCGACGAGGACCCCCACGAGGACCACGACCAAGACGAGACCGGTGAGCTCGATGCACGTCATGATGATGTTCGAGCGCAGCGATTCCTTGATGCCGCGGAGGTTGACGAGGGCGATGAGCACAAGCAGCAGGGATGCGCCGACCACGGGCGGCAGATCGACGAACGTGGCCAGGTAGTCGCCGCTGAACGCGAGTGCGAGGCTCGCCGCGCTCACGACGCCGGCCGCGAGCATGCAGAAGCCCACCATGAAGGACACGAACTCCGAGCGGTAGGCGCGCTGCGCGAACACCGCGGAGCCGCCGGCCTTCGGGTACTTCGTGACGAGCTCCGCGTACGACGCCGCTGTGAGCAGGGCCAGGCCGAGGGCGACGAGCAGCGGCAGCCAGGTGACGCCGCCGACCTCGCCTGAGATGGTGCCGACGAGGGCGTAGATCCCGGCCCCGAGCACGTCGCCGAGGATGAACACGAAGAGCAGCAGCCCCGTGACGTCGCGTTTGAGTGCCGGAGTCTGCGATGGGGGCTGCGTGGGAGACATGCTCAGAGTCTGTCCCGCGTGGGGATGAAGGCCCCCGCCCCTTGTCAGGTGTGCGGTGGTGTGCATCCGACGGGTGTGGATGGGCAGCCCCTGTGCATCCGCAGCGACCGCGCCTCAGACCTGGCCAATGGTCCTGGCTGTTGCTACCGTTGGATGTTGAAGCCCCGGAATCGGGCTTGCGGACGAGGGAGCAGTACCCGCACCACGACAAGACTGACTCAGAAGGAGCCGTCGTGGCTTGGTTCGTGTTGATTCTGTCTGGAATGCTGGAGGCCGTCTGGGCCTCAGCGCTCTCCGCCTCGAAGGGCTTCAAGAAGCCCGTCCCCGTCGTAGTGTTCCTCGTGTCGCTCACGATCAGCATGGCCGGCCTCGCCTGGGCCATGACGCAGCTGCCCACCGGCACCGCCTACGCGGTCTGGGTCGGCATCGGCGCGACCCTCACCGTCGTCTGGGCCATGGTCACGAAGCAGGAACGCGTCTCGGTCGCCCGAGTCCTCCTGCTCCTGCTGCTCGTCGGCTCCGTCATCGGCCTCAAGGTGGTGAGTTGACATGGCGTGGATCGCGCTTGTCATCAGCGGCATCCTCGAAGCCGTCTGGGCCACCGCCCTCGGCCAGTCGGAGGGGTTCACGCAGCCCGTCCCGACGATCGTCTTCTTCGTGGGGGTCGTGCTCAGCATGCTGGGCCTCGGCTGGGCCGCAGCTCGCATCCCGATCGGCACCGCCTACGCCGTGTGGG
Organism: Pseudoclavibacter sp. RFBJ3; assembly: GCF_002931375.1. Classification (NCBI taxonomy): domain Bacteria; kingdom Bacillati; phylum Actinomycetota; class Actinomycetes; order Micrococcales; family Microbacteriaceae; genus Pseudoclavibacter; species Pseudoclavibacter sp. RFBJ3. The sequence continues at coordinate 90,649 of NZ_PSXZ01000001.1, forward strand.
TCGGCATCGGGGCTGCCCTCACCGTCATCTACGCGATGGCGACGGGCGACGAAGCGTTCTCTCCGTGGAAGGCCGTGTTCATCTCCGGCATCATCCTGGCCGTCATCGGGCTGAAGCTCGTGCCGGAGAAGAAGGCTGGGCTCGTCGAAGAAGCCGAACGCGCCTGAGTGCGTTCGGCGCGCATCCAGTCGGGTGTCCGTGGTCGCACGTACGCTGAGCCTTTCGGCCCCAGTCACCGCCGACCCCCGCCGCCGACCCCAGGAAGGGCCAGCATCATCGTCTCGTCTGCCAGCACCCCCGCTCGCACTCGCCTCCTCATGGCGCTGGGTGTCGGCGTCGCGTCCGCTTCGCTGCTGACGGGATGCGCCGGGTCCTTCTTCTCACCCGCCTACGGCGAGGACGAGGTCGGCAGCGGGGAGGCTCAGGTGCAGACGGAGCCGGAACTCGACCCCGCGGCCGAGGGCTACCCGGCGGCGCCTGCGCAGGCCCTGCCCGAGTCGGCGGGGTACGGGATCTGGGATGTGCCGCTCGCCGAGCTCGCGGCTCCGGCCTGGGTGCAGGTGACCTCAGAGGCGACGGGCATCCCGACCAGGGCGCTCTCGGCGTACGCGGGAGCCGCGATCCGCGTCTCGGAGACGCGTCCGGAGTGCGGCATCGGTTGGAACACCCTCGCGGGCATCGGGGCCGTCGAGTCCCGTCACGGCACGTACGGCGGGTCTCAGGTACTGGATTCGGGCCAGGTCGAGCCGCGCATCATCGGCGTGCCGCTCGATGGCAGCGCAGGGTTCCTCGCCATCCCGGACACTGACGGCGGTGCCCTCGACGAGGACACGGAATGGGACCGCGCGGTCGGCCCCATGCAGTTCATCCCGGAGACGTGGGCGAAGTTCGGGCAGGACGCGAACTTCGACGGTGTCGCCGACCCGCACCACATCGACGACGCCGTGCAGACGGCGGCCGCCTACCTCTGCGAGCGGGGTGGCGAGCTCACGAGCGATGACGGCTGGAACACGGCGATCTCCGCCTACAACCTCCCGGCCGAGTACGCACGCGAGGTCGCCGGCTACGCCGTGCTCTACGCCCCGTAGGGGTTCAGAGCAACCGCGGGGCGCGGCCCGGTCACGAGCCCTGGGGCACCTCGACGCAGGGGATCGCCATGGTCGCGACGAAGGCACCATCCGAGTGCATCACCGGGGGGACGGTCTCGTCGAAGATCGCCGCCTCGCCCTCGGCAAGATCGGTGTCGGCGACGCGGAGGCGTCCGCTGATGAGGTAGATGGCGCGCACGTCCGGGTCGAACTCGACGGGGTCGCTCACGAAGACGCGGCCGAGGATGATGGGCTGCATCTCCGACTTGCGGGTCACCCGCAGCAGCCGGGTGCTCTTCGCGCGTCCGATGGAGCTGCGCAGCAGGAGGAGCGGCGTCGTCGACTCGACCACGATCTGGTGGTCGGCGCGCACCTTCTCCTGCCGTGTCCCATCCACGAGTCGCAGCTGCGGCCCGCTGATGCCGAGCCAGTGGTCGACCGTTCCCTCGGGCCGGTGCAGCGACTTCACGTTTCGCTTCACGTCGACGAGGGAGAGGCTCCACCTGGGGTCGACCTCGTCGTCCGGGTCGCGCCAGATCTCGTGCACGCTTCCCGAGCGGAGGTCGGTGCCGAGTCGTTCCCGGGGCAGCGACTGCGGCGTGACGATCTTCATCGAACGGCGTCCAATCTGCGTGTAGCTCAGTTGGGGTTGGCGCTGCCCTGGTGGGGGAAGGCCAGAAGGTGGCGGCCAGTCTGTGAACTGTGCCGCCACCTTCGAGGTCGGTGAACGGGGCGACGCTAGACGCGCGTGTCCTCGAGCACGTAGCCCGCCTCACCGTGCGAGACGGTGTCGAGGCCGGCGATCTCGTCCTCGTCCTTCACACGGAAGCCGATGGTCTTGTGGATGATGAATCCGATGACCAGGGCTCCGACGAAGGAGTACGCCATGATGGCGAAGGCCGCGATGGCCTGCACGAGGAGCTGCGTGCCGTCTCCACCGAGGAACAGGCCGGTGCCGTTGGCGAAGAAGCCAAGGTAGAGGGTTCCGATGAGGCCGCCGACGAGGTGGATGCCCACGACGTCGAGCGAGTCGTCGAGGCCCAGCTTGAACTTCAGGTCGATCGCGATGGCGCAGACGGCCCCGGCGATGACGCCGAGGACGATCGCCCACACGGGGTCGAGGGATGCGCAGGCGGGGGTGATGGCGACCAGGCCCGCGACGGCACCGGATGCTGCGCCGACCGAGGTGGGCTTGCCGTCGCGGATCTTCTCGACGACCAGCCAGGCGAGGAGCGCGGCCGCGGGGGCTGCGATCGTGTTGACGACGGCGAGGGCTGCGACGCCGTCAGCGGCGAGCTCGGACCCGGCGTTGAAGCCGAACCAGCCGAACCAGAGGAGGCCGGCGCCGAGGAGCACGAACGGCGGGTTGTGGGGGACGTGAGCTCCCTTGCCGAAGCCGACGCGGCGGCCGAGGACAAGTGCGAGGGCGAGGGCTGCCGCACCGGCCGTGATGTGCACTGCCGTGCCGCCGGCGAAGTCGATGACGCCGAGGCCGAACGTCTCCTGCAGGCCGTAGGTCGTCCATCCGCCGTAGGCGAAGGAGCCGTCGTCGGCGAGGCCGAAGTTGAAGACCCAGCTGGCGACGGGGAAGTAGACGACGGTCGCCCAGATGCCGGCGAAGATCATCCACGAGCCGAACTTCGCGCGGTCGGCGATGGCGCCGGAGACGAGGGCGACGGTGATGATCGCGAAGGTCGCCTGGAAGGCGGCGAACGCGAGCGGCGGGTAGGCGGCGTCTTCCGGCACCTCGAGGAGGCTGGAGAGCCCCATCGCGGACGGGTCGATCGCGAAGAGCGGGCTCAGGCCCTCAGCCGCCGGGAAGGCGATCGAGTAGCCGAAGAGCACCCACAGCACGCCGATCAGGCCGATCGCGCCGAAGCTCATCATCATCATGCTGATCACGCTCTTCGCCTTGACCAGGCCTCCGTAGAAGAACGCCAGTCCTGGTGTCATCAGCAGCACGAGCGCCGCCGAGAAGAGGATGAATGCGGTATTTCCTTGATCCATCGTTGTAGACCTCTCTGCAAGGGACGCACGTGGGGCGTCGGGGTGCACTCATGGTGCGCTCGTGCTGTTTCGCCTGCGCGGCGGTGGTGTTACGCGAACGAACGAAGTGTGTTGCAGTCGTGTTTCCGGCATGTCCCCTGAAACGCACCGCCCGCCTTGCGCAATGTGACGCCCTGAGTAGTCCGGCGCAGGCCCCGTCTTACGGTTCCAGGCGGCGTCTGCCTACCATCCCCGCATGAGCATCTCGGCTTCCCCGTCCCTTGTCCGCGACGTCGACCGCGACCAGTTCACCCGCGACTGGGAGGCGTGGCACGTCGAGCACGAGAAGCGACGCACGGATGGCCACGGGTTCCTGGCCGTGACCAGCCTGAACTTCCTGTCGGAACAGCCGCAGGCCATCGACGGCATCCCCGGTTCCTGGTCGCTCGAGGACGGGCAGGCGATCGTCGACCTCGCCGACGGCGAGACCCTCGAGGCTGACGGCCTCCTGCTGCAGGGGCCCCGGCTGCACCGGTTCCCGTGCATCGCCGAGCGCGACGGGGTCACCGCCCGCGCCGGCAGGGTGCTCATCGAGATCGCCAAGCGGGGAGGCTTCACGATCGTGCGCCCCCGCGACCCCGACTACGACTACCTGGCCGCCTACTCGGGCACCCCCACCTACCTCCCGAACCCGCGCTGGCGCGCGCAGGGCACATTCGAGGCGTTCGACGAGCCGCGCGATGTCACCGTCGGTGCGGCGGTCGAGGGGCTCGAGCACGTCTACTCCTCGCCGGGCAAGGTCACCTTCGAGCTTCGCGGCGAGCAGTTCTCGCTCACCGCGTTCAACGGGCACGAGGCTGGATCGCTGCTCGTCCTGTTCACGGATGCGACGAGCGGCCTCACGACGTACGCCGCGAATCGTGCCCTGTCGGTCTCGGCGCCGGATGCGGAGGGCCGCGTCACGGTCGACTTCAACCGCGCCGTGAACCTGCCATGCGCGTACACGGTCTTCGCGACCTGCCCGCTGCCTCCCGCGGAGAACCGACTCCCCGTCGGCATCGAGGCCGGGGAGAAGACGCCGCTCGCGAAGGCCGGCGAGCACGCAGAGAGCGCCTCAGCGTGAAGTTCCAGGTCCTCGACATCGAGCTGATCGGGGCATCCGCCGCATGACGCAGACCGCACCCGTGCCGACGCAGGCGGCGTCGGCCGGGCCAGGGCCCGCAAGGCGCGCTGTGCCCGCTGGGATCCACGTCCGCGAGGCAGCGCCCGCCGACTGGCCCGAGGTCATCCGCGTCAGCGAGGCCGCGTTCGCCGCTGGGCCATACGGGCACCTGCAGGTCGGCGAAGAGCGCCGACGCTTCGTGCGCGACGTCGAGGGACGAGCCGCAGCCGGTGCTGTGCTCGTCGCCGAACGCGACGGTTCCGGCGGTCGCGACGGCGCCGAGATCGTGGGCACGCTCAGCATCGCGCGCGCCGGCACGGGCCCATCGCGCCTCGCCACGGGGGATGAAGCGGAGGTGCGCCTCCTCGCCGTCTCACCGACCGCGCAGCGGCTCGGCGTCGCGAAGCGCCTCATGCAGGCGGCGAGCGAGACGGCCCTCGGGTGGGGCGCATCCGCGCTCGTGCTCGACACGGGAGGCAAGAACCTCGCCGCGCAGGCGCTCTACGAGGGCCTGGGCTATCGGCGCACCAACGGGGCCGACGACGCGAGCGACACGGAGGCGGTCGCCGATGCGTCCCGCGTCCCACACATCGACTACCGGCTGCCGTTGCAGCTCGACCCCGGCGTCGTGGTGCGGCTCGTGCGGCCGAACGAGATCGACGCCGTCTCGGCCCTCTCGCTGCGCGCCTACGAACTCGAGTACACGATCTCGAGCCACTACCGCGACGACATCGTCTCCGTCGCCGAGCGCGCCGAAGCCAACCAGGTGTGGGTCGCCGTGGATGCACTGAGCGGGGAGCTGCTCGGATCCGTCGTGACGCCGAAACCGGGGGAGCACCTCACGACGCTGCCCGAGAGCGACGAGGAGCTCGACTTCCGGCTGCTCGCCGTCGACCCAGGCGCTCGCGGGCGCGGGGTCGGCGCGATCCTCACGAGGCTTGTCATCGAGCTCGCGCGACGGCGCGGGCTGCGCCGCGTGGTCATGAACAGCGGACCGCAGATGGTGCGAGCGCACCGCCTCTACGAGCGGCTCGGCTTCTCCATCCTCGAGTCGCGCGTGCGCACCGTCGACCCCGGCGACGGGCGGCCGCCGTTCCAGCTCCTCGCCTTCACGATCGACGTCTGAGCGTTGCCTCCGAACCTCCGAGCCACCGATCCGATGCCGAGCCCGGTTCCGAATGATTCCCGATGCGTCGCAAGTCGCGGCGCGGGAAGGCACCGCAATGACTGAGATCACCGCACACCACGGCCTGCTCGCGGAAACGAAGCTCCACGTCGACGACACGGGCGGAACCGGTCGCCCCGTTGTCCTCATCCACGGCTGGCCGCTCTCGGGCGAAGCCTGGAACCACCAGGTGCCGGCCTTCGAAGCCGCCGGCCACCGCGTCGTGACCTACGACCGCCGCGGCTTCGGCCGCAGCGACAAGCCCCTCACGGGGTACAGCTACGACAGCTTCGCCGACGACCTGCAGTCGGTGCTCGAGGCCCTCGACCTGCGCGAGGTCACCCTCGTCGGCTTCTCCATGGGCGGCGGCGAAGTGGCCCGCTACCTCGCGAAGTTCGGCGACGAGCGCGTGCACAGCGTCGTCTTCGCATCCGCTGTCCCGCCGTACCTGCTGAAGACCGCCGGCAACCCGGACGGCCCCCTCGAGGCTGGAGAGGCCGCGAAGATGACGGCCGCGCTCACCGCCAACCAGGAGTCGTTCTACGACGGCTTCATCACCACGTTCTACTCGGTCGACGACAAGCTCGTCGTCTCCGAGCAGGAGCGCCAGGCGGCCATCGAGCTGACCAAGCAGGCGTTCAAGCCCGCCGCTTTGCAGGCCATGGCGGCGTTCGCGAGCACCGACTTCCGCGACGACCTGCAGGCCGTGAAGGTGCCGACGCTCGTCATCCACGGTGACAGCGACGCGACCGTGCCCTTCGAGGGGTCCGGAGCTCGCACGAACGAGGCCGTCGCCGGCTCCGAGCTGTACGTCGTGGCGGATGCGCCCCACGGCGTCAACGTGAGTCACGTCGACGAGTGGAACCGGGTCGTGCTGGAGTTCCTCAGCCGCTGATTCCGCGAGGAGGGTGACAACTCCGCTGGACGCCGGGACCCGGCCACCGTCGTTTCGGTGGCCGGGTCTCGGCGTCTCGGCGATCTCACAGCGTGCGCGCGCTCGGCGGCCTTGGAGGCGCTGGGATCGCCGCCGTCGCAGGATCCGCAGAGTTCACTGGGAGTCGCGGAGACGGGCGAGTCCAGGCCATCGACGGCCCTGGGCGCTTGACAGCGGGCCGAGGGGCTTGATGGGCTGGCGGCAGCTCGACGCGCAGGACCGGAAGCATCCCGAGACAACGAAGGCCAGCGAGGCGCTGGCCGGAGGAGGCGTGATGAAGACGAACACCGTGACGAAGACCAGCGAACTCGACCCGACCACGTCGTCCGGGGCAGGCGACCATCGGCCCGCGTCCTCCGGTGGCGGCGGCATGACCGCGAGCCGCGACGAACACGGGCTGCCGACGGGCGCCGCCCTGCGGGAGTGGCGTCGCGCGCATCCGCGGGCCACGATCGCCGACGCCATCGCAGCGGACTCGCTCTCAGCGCGCTGACCGGCCCCTCGGGCGATTAGGCTTGAGGACCGTGACGACAGACCGCGACGCCCTCATCGAACTCATCCGCGACGAAGCCGTGTTCCACGGCGACTTCACCCTCACGAGCGGGAAGAAGGCGACGTACTACATCGACCTCCGCAAGCTGAGCCTCGACCACCGCGCCTCGCCGCTCATCGGCCGCGTGCTGCTCGAGGTCATCGAGGAGTTCGAGACCCTCACGGGCGCGCCGGTGGATGCAGTCGGCGGCCTCACGATGGGTGCAGACCCGCTCGCGAGCGCCGTCATGCACCAGGGGCTCGCGCAGGGCAAGATCGTCGACGCGTTCGTCGTGCGCAAGGAGCCGAAGGACCACGGCCGCGGCCGCCAGGTGGAAGGGCCGGACCTGGAAGGCAAGCGGGTCGTCGTGCTCGAGGACACGTCCACCACGGGCGGCTCGCCGCTCAAGGCCATCGAAGCCCTCGAGAAGGTCGGCGCGAAGGTCGTCGGCGTCGCCGTCATCGTCGACCGCGCCACGGAAGCGCAGGGCGTCATCGAAGCCGCGGGCTACCCGTATCGCGCCGCAATCGGCCTCGAAGACCTGGGCCTCGCCTAGGCACTCCCCATGGCAGCGACCCCCACGCCTGAAGCGCGCGAGCAGCCTCAAGCACGCGAGCAGCAGGTGGAGCGCGCCGCGAAGCGCCGCAACCGCGGCGTCCTCGCAGCGCTGATCGGGGTCCTCCTCCTCGGTGGGGCCGCGCTCGGAGTCTGGCTCCAGCCGTTCGGCGACGGGCAGGTCCCGCCAGAGGAGACGGCCGGGCCCGCGCTCACCGAGGTGCCACTCGCGGGCGCCGACGCGTCGATGCTCGAGCCGGGCCAGTGCATCCGCGACTACACCTCGCCCTGGGAGCCCAGGTTCGATGTCGTCGACTGCGACGCCGAGCACTCGGGGCAGCTGCTCGCCGACGTCGAGGCGACGACGCTGTCCGCAGACGCCGAGTACCCGGGTGAGGAAGCGCTCAGGGACCGCGCCCAGATCACGTGCCAGGCGAGCGACGTCCTCGACACCGCCGCGGCCGCGGCCGTGCCCGGGCTCGTCATCGAGGCCAGCTACCCCCTGAACCAGGCGGACTGGGACGCGGGGCTGCGCGGCTACCGCTGCTTCGCCTCCACGCCGGGGGCGTCCACGACCGGCTCGCTCGCGGCGAACCGGTAGCGTGCGACGGCTACGCTCATCGCATGACCTTCGTGAGTGAATCCATCGACATCGATGTGCCCGTCGACGTGCTCTTCAACCTCTACGCCGAGCCGGAGTCGCTCCCGAGCGTCCTCAGCATCGTGAAGCACGTCGAGGTGCTCGGCCCTGACCTCATCAGGTGGGACGTCGAGCTCGTCGGGCAGCGACGCTCGATCGACGCGAAGGTCGTCGTCAACGAGCCGGGCAAGCGCCTTCGCTGGGAATCGGTCGAGGGCCGTGCGTCCTTCGCCGCCGAGGTGCGCACCGAGGCGATCACCCCGGCCAGCACCCGCGTGACGGTGGATGCGGAGTTCGACGCCGGCGGCATCGCCGAGCGCCTCGGCCTCGCGAAGCCCATCGCAGCAGCCGCGATCGCCAGCGAGCTCCGCAGCGCGAAGAAGACCGCGGAGGCGCAGGCCGCCGCCGGATAGCCGTGTCTCGAGATGGCTTTCGCGCCTCGGGATGTGTTGCAAGCCATCCGCGTGCGTGCAGACCATCCCGAGAGAACGGTGACAAGGGCGACGGCGCTGCTGTCCAGGCATTCCCTGGAGCTGTTCGCTCGTCGCGGAGCGTCACGATGTCGCGCATCACGGGGGCGTGTCGTATTCTGGCGACAGAGTCCACGTGCTCCGGGGTCGGTGTAATTCCGAGCCGGCGGTTATAGTCCGCGACCTGCTCCCGCAAGGGAGTGGCTGATCTGGTGAAATTCCGGAACCGACGGTGAAAGTCCGGAAGGGAGGCGCACGTGACGGCACGCCTCGGCGTACCGTCAGCTCGTGGAATCCGCCGACCAGTTCGGCGACCTCCACGCGCCTCGTCATCCCCGGAGCTTTCCACGAAAGCCGGGTAGATGAACACGACGTCAGCACGCTTCCTCGCACCGATCACGGTGGCGATCGGTGTGCTCGCCGTGTGGTGGCTCGTCACAGCGGCGGGGCTCATCTCGCCGCAGTTCCTCCCTGCTCCCGGCCAGCTCGCCGAGCGCTTCTGGCTCGACGTGACGAAGGGCCCGATGCTGGGCCACGCCTGGGTGACGCTCTCGGCGGCCCTGCTCGGCAGTCTCCTCGCGATCCTCGTGGCCGTGCCGCTCGGCTACCTCATCGCGCGCCTCCCGTGGGTCGATGTCGCGATCACCCCGTACGTCGCCGCGTCGCAGGCCGTCCCGGCCATCGCCCTCGCACCCCTGCTCGTGCTGTGGATCGGCTACGGCCTCGCCCCGACGGTCGTGCTCTGCGCGATCATGTCCTTCTTCCCGATGATCGTCACGACCGTGCTCGGCGTGCGGCAGCTCCCGCAGGACGTCATCGAGGCGGGGCGCATCGACGGCGCCAACTGGTACCAGCTGCTGTGGTGGGTCGAGGGGCCGCTCGCCCTGCCGAGCGTGCTCGCCGGCATCCGCGCCGGTGTGACGCTGTCCATCACGGGTGCCGTCGTCGGCGAGTTCACGATGGGCGGGCGGGGGCTCGGCATGCTCCTCACCCTCAACCGCGACGCCAACGACATCCCCGGCATCTTCTCCACGCTGCTCATGCTCGTGCTCCTCGCCGTCGCCCTGTACATCCTCATGCGGCTGTTCCAGAACGCCGTGACCTGGAACGACGACGAACCCAAGTCGAGGCGGCGCGCCCGCGTGCTCGCCGACGAACCGCTCCCCGCCTGACCTCCCACCGCACCTCTCTCGATCTGGAGACGCCCATGAACACTCGTCCAACCACCGCGGGCTTCCGCTCGCGGGCCGTGCGCTCCGTCATCGCGGCCGGCGCCGTGGCAGCCGTGGCCGTGCTCGCCGGATGCTCCCCCTCGGCAGGTGGCGACGGCGCGGAGGCGCCCGCCGCGGCCGCGGGCGACGTGACCATCGGCCTCACCTACACCCCGAACATCCAGTTCGTGCCGTTCTACGTGGCCGAGGCGAAGGGCTACTTCGACGACAAGGGCGTCAACGTGGAGCTGCGTCACCACGGCGAGGGCGAGGACCTGTTCGGTGCGCTCGCGAACGGCACGGAGGACTTCGTGTACGCGGGCGGCGACGAGATCACGCAGGCGCGGGCGGCCGACATCCCCGTCACCTCGGTGGCGACGCTCTACAACACGTACCCGGCGACGCTCATCGTGCCGGAGGACTCCGACATCACGACGGCCGAGGATGCGCGCGGCACGACCATCGGCACGCCCGGCCCCTACGGGCAGACGTACTTCGCGCTGCTGTCGCTGCTGCAGAGCAACGGGCTGACGGCGGACGACGTGAAGATCGAGTACATCGGCTACACGCAGCAGGCGGCGCTCACGACGGGCGCGGTTGATGGGGTCATGGGCTACATCAACAACGACGCCGTGCAGTTCGAGAAGGCGGGCTTCCCGGTTCGCACGATCGAGATCGCGCCGGCGGATGCGCCGACCCTCGTCGGCCCGTCCCTGGGGGTCGCCGACTCGATCATCGAGGGCGACGATGCGTCGGTCACCCCCGTGCTCGAGGCCCTCGCCCTGGCCACGCAGGACGTGATCGACAACCCGGAGGAGTCGATCGACATCGCCGCCGAGTACATCCCGACCCTCTACACGGATGAGGCGAAGAGCGACGCGCTCGCGACGCTCGAGGCGACCATCCCGTTCCTGTCCGCGCAGGAGGGGCAGCCGCTCTTCACGAACGACGCCGACGTGTGGGCCACGATGGCGACGTTCATGAGCGATCAGGACCTGCTCGAGAAGCCGCTGGACGGCGACGCGTTCACGAACGCGTACGTGCCAAAGGGCTAGACGTCTGAGACCAGGACGTTGTTGACGCGGCGCCGGCAATAACGCCCAGTTCAGTGCTGCGACGAGGACGGCGGCGTTGGAGACGACGAATACCAGTCGTGGCCAGTGGCCAGTGAGTGGGGCGGACGAAGTTGAGGACCAGGCTGACGGGCAGGACTCCCGTGTAGGTGATGACGGCCTGTCGCCAGGTTCTGGGCCGGAATGCTGGCCTCACAGAGTGCTGAAACCTTCGCGCCAGCTTGGGTGCTGCAGAACGAGACCGGTGTCATGGGCGCGCGCGTTCGAGACGGGGCGACCGATATTGCCGGAGTCCGGGGTATTCGGCTCGGGTGCGCCGACTGCGGCCGCGAAGAGTGGTGCCCACTCGTACCCGGCCGCGGGCTCGTCGTCGACGATGTTCCAGATCCCGCTCGGCCACCCCAGCGCGAGGAGGGCCGCGTGGGCAGCATCGGCGGTGTGGATGAAGGACGCCACTGTCTCGGTGGTCTGCAAGCGACCGGCTCGTGCGTCCTGTCCGTAGCGTCCGTCGCGGGAGTACCAGGTGTCTGGTCCATAGAGCTGACCAAACCGCAACACAACATGCTCCGGGATCTCGCTGACGGCAGACTCGAGCGCCCTCACCGCGGAGATCGTCGTACGCCTGGGTTCGGCGGGGTCGGGATCGAGCGGCTCGGCCTCTCCGGCGAGTTCGGCTCCAGAGGAGTAGACCCAGGAGATGCTCTCTGCGATCATCCGAGACGTACCAGCCTGCCGGGCTGCGTCGACGAGATTGCGGGTGCCCACGATGCGCAAGCGCGCGTTGCTTGCAGAGCTTCCCGTGCCGAGATCCGTCAGGAGATGCACGATCACCTCTGGTCTTGCCTGGCCCACCGCCTGCAACACGGCGTCTCTGTCGAGCGCATCAACGACGATCGGGGCCGCGCCGAGCCGGCTCAAGAGGGCCGCCCTGACCTCGGAGCGGGTTGTGGCTGCCACCTCATGCCCGGCCGCGTTGAGCAGCGGAATGAGTGCACGCCCGAGCACGCCGGAACCACCAGCAATGAAGATGCGCAACAGGAACCCCTCTCGTTAGGAACGCTCACGAGGCTAAACCAGCCCTGGACCATCTGAAAGTTCCAGATGACGAGCAGTATCTTGGTCCAATGGATGATCTCTTCCGTCTGGACAGGTCATTGCCGAAAGCGCGTGCGGTCGAGCACACCATCCGCAATGCGATCGCACGAGGTGCCCTCGCTCAAGGGGCCAGGTTGCCTGCCACGCGCGAGCTCGCTGTGGAGTTCGGCATCGCTCGCAACACCGTCGTGGCCGCGATCGACGACCTCGTCGCCGAAGGCGTCCTGGAAGCCCGGCCGCGGGCCGGGATTTTCGTCGCTCGCAACACCTCCCCGGCACACCGCACGGAGAAGACTGCCCCTGGGATGCGGTCTGGGTTTGATCTTCGGCCAGGGCAGCCCGAGCGCGGCTCCTTCCCGACCACACGATGGCTCACTGCCACCCGACGCGCCGCGTCAACCGCGGGGGCCTTAGAAACGGATGGAGCGGGCGTCTTGGAGTTGCGCAGCGAGCTCGCGGCCTATCTCAGTCGAGCCCGCGGGGTAGAGACCACTGCCGAGGCGATCGTGATCTGTGCTGGTTTCCGCACCGCCTGCACGCTTCTTGCCGCCGCACTCGCATCTCAGGGCGCGACAACGATCGAGATCGAAGACCCATCGCTGCCCGGGATCGACCGGCCCTGGCGCACGGCCGGGCTCACCGTGAACGATCTTCCCGTAGACAACGACGGTGCCGATGTCAGTCAGCTACGCAATGAGACCAACGCAGTCCTGCTGACCCCGGCGCATCAGTTCCCGCTCGGCGGCGCGCTCGCCCCCACCCGACGTCAACTCGTCGCTGATTGGGCCACAACAAACGACAGCTACATCATCGAGGACGACTACGACGGCGAATTCCGCTTCGATCGTCGCCCGATCGCGGCACTGCAACGATCCGTGCCCGAACACGTCGTCTACGCGGGTAGCGCCAGCAAGACCCTCGATCCCGGGCTTCGGCTCGGCTGGCTCGTCCTTCCGCACGATCTCGTACAGCCCGTCACTGAGGTCTCCGAGGCCCTCACTGGCGGCGCCCCGGTGATCAACCAGCTCGCTCTCGCGGACCTGATCCGCAGCGGGGACTACGAACGCCACATCCGCCGCCAGCGCCGCGAATACGCTCGACGCCGCGCCCATCTTCAACGCGCGCTCCACAGTGCGGGGTACGACGTCCCCGGTATCCCGGCCGGACTCCACGCCCTGATCCCGGTGAGTGAGGATCAGGTGACCTTGGCGAGCGACCATGACGGCCTCTCCTCAGACGCTGTCGCAGTGCACACGCTTTCCCGCTACACCCGAAGCCATCCGCAACCCCGTGGGCTCGTCACCGGATTCGCTACACCCTCGCGCCCTCAATTCGAACCAGCGATCAACGCCCTCATCGCGCTACTGAACACGCCTTGACGTCAACAACCTCACGGCCAGCAACAGCTAGGCGTCCTCCGGCTCCCCGCCGTCGCGCGCGGCCATCCGCTTCTGGATGGCCGACGTGACGGGGCCTGTGAGGAGCAGCAGCAGCCAGGTGTAGCGCGCAGGGTCCGGGCCGAGGAGGAACGCGACCGGGATCGACAGGGCGAACACGGCCGGCACGACGAACGTGAACGCCGACCGGCGGCGCGCCGCCCGCGACGGCTCCGTGAGCCCGCGGTGCACGGCCACGACCCAGATGACGTGCTGCGCGAGCGACGCGCAGATGATGTTGACGGCGTAGAGCACGACCGGCAGGGGCTGCGCGTCGAGGGTCGCCTCGCTCATCGACGCGGTGCTGAACGGCAGCAGCACGATGAAGAACATCGCCACGATGTTGGTGTTGAGCAGCGGGCCGTCGAGCGCCGACACCTCGCCCATGAGGCGGTGGTTGACCTTCCAGAAGTTCGCGATGACGAAGAAGCTGATCGCGAAGGCGAGGAGCTGGTCGAGCACGCCGGAGCCGGCGAGCGCATCCCAGCTCGCCCAATGGTCTGCCGTTGGCGGCACGATGTCGACGACAAGCAGGGTGATGGCGACCGCGTAGACCGCGTCGAAGAACGTCAGCCCACGGTCGAACTCCGTGGTGCCGCGTGCGTAGCTGCGTGAAGCCATGATGGATGCTCCGTCTCCGTGAGGTCCGGTCAGTCGAGGGATCGGATGACGCGTGCCGGGTTGCCCACGGCGACGACATTCGCGGGCAGGTCCTTCGTGACGACGGCGCCAGCGCCCACGACCGTGTTCTCGCCGATCGTGACGCCGGGGCAGACGATGACGCCGCCGCCAAGCCACACGTTGTCGCCGAGCGTGATGGGCGCGCCCGCCTCGTAGCCGGCGCGACGGGGCTCGGGGTCGAGCGGATGCGTCGGCGTCAGCAGCTGCACGTTCGGCCCGATCTGGCAGCTCGCACCGATCGTGATGGGAGTGACGTCGAGCGCCACGAGACCCACGTTGACGAAGGTGCCGTCGCCGATCGTGATGTTGGAGCCGTAGTCGACGTACAGCGGCGCCTTCACGGCGACGTTCGCGCCCAGACTGCCGAGGAGCTCGGTGAGGATCCCGGATGCGCGCTCCGTGTCGACGGGGAACGCGGCGTTGTACTCGGCCTGCAGCCGAACCGCGCGCTCCGCCCCCGCCAGCAGCTCCGGGTCGTCCGCGTGGTACAGCTCGCCGGCCAGCATCCGCTGCTTCATGGTGCGACCGTCGTCGAAGTTCACCGTCATGGCAGAACCCTAGCCTGCGCCCGGATACGGCCGAGTGTGCACGTTCCGGCTCGCTCGGCGCGTTAATCTCGACGGGTGACCTCGTTGTGGAACGCCGCAGGACCCGACCTCGTCGTGCACGGCGACAACCTCGACGCCATGAGTCGCCTCCCAGACGGTGCCTTCCAGGTGATCTACCTCGATCCGCCCTTCAACACCGGCAAGCAGCAGAAGCGGCAGTCGGTGAAGGTGAAACGGCAGTCGCCAGTGGAGGAGTCCGTCGAAGCCGCCGAGCTCGGGGAGGCGCTCGCGCACGACGCCGCGCCCGCCGAATCGGAGGCCGCGGCCCCAGCATCCACGCCGCTCACCCGCACGGGGTTCCAAGGTCGCAGCTACGAGCACACCCTCGGGGAGCTCTCGGCGTTCAACGACGAGTTCGCCGACTACTGGGGCTTCCTCGAGCCCCGCCTCGTGGAGGCCTGGCGGCTGCTCGACGAGACGGGCACCCTGTACCTGCACCTCGACTACCGGGAATCGCACTACGCGAAGGTGGTCCTCGACGCGCTCGTGGGGCGCGACAAGTTCCTCAACGAGATCATCTGGGCGTACGACTACGGGGCGCGCACGTCGAAGCGGTGGCCGGCGAAGCACGACACGATCCTCGTCTACGTGAAGGACCCGAAGAAGTACCACTTCGATGCCGCCGAGGTCGACCGTGAGCCGTACATGGCACCCGGCCTGGTCACCGAGGCGAAGCGGGAGCGGGGCAAGCTGCCGACGGACGTCTGGTGGCACACGATCGTCTCCCCGACCGGGAAGGAGCGCACCGGCTACGCGACGCAGAAGCCGGCGGGGCTGCTGCGGCGCATGATCCGCGCATCCAGCCGTGAGGGCGACTGGGTGGCGGACTTCTTCGGCGGCTCCGGCACGACGGCGGCGGTGGCGCGCGAGTGCGGGCGCAGGGTCGTGACGGTCGACGCGTCGGTGGATGCGCTGCGCACCATGCGGAGGCGTCTCGGCCCAGAGGGGGTCGAGTACCGGAAGCTCACGAAGGACGGCTCGAGGCTCCTCTCGGGCGCCCCGAAGCGCAGGCGCTAGCCCCTCGAGACGCGCGCGACCGCCTCGAGGAGGGCGTCCGCCACCCCACCGAGCTCCTCCGCGGTCGTGGACGCTCCCCACGTGAACCGCAGGGCCGTCCGCGCGTCGTCCTCCGCGATGCCGAGGGCGAGCAGCACGTGCGACGGCTCGTCGTGGCCAGCGGCGCAGGCCGCGCCAGCCGAGGCGAGCACGCCGTGCTGCTCGAGCTCGAGCAGCACCGTCTCGCCGTTGATGCCGGGGATGACGAGCGACGCGTGCCGGGGGAGGCGAGCGGATGCGTGGCCCGTGAGCCGCGCGCCCGGGACCGACCCCAGCACCGCGGCGACGAAGGCGTCCCTGGCACTGACGGCGTCGAGCTGGCCCGCGCGCCGCTCCTCGTCGGCGAGCCGCAGCGCGACCGCGAACGCCACCGCGAAGGCCACGTTCTCCGTACCCGAGCGACGCCCTCGTTCCTGGCCGCCACCGTGCATGAGCGGCTCCAGCGGCAGCCTCGACCGCACCGCGAGCACCCCGACCCCCTTCGGTGCCCCGAGCTTGTGGCCGGACACGCTGAGCGCATCCACGCCGGTCGACGACATCGAGATGTCGAGGGAGCCCGCCGCCTGGATGGCGTCCGTGTGGAACGGCACACCGCGCGCATGGGCAACGTCGGTGAGAGCGGCGATGTCCTGCACCGTGCCGACCTCGTTGTTCGCCGTCGAGAGCGAGACGAGCGTCGTGTCGTCGCGGAGGGCAGCGCCGAGCGACTCCGCGCTGACCGTGCCCCGGGCATCCACGTCGACGAACGACACCTCGAAGCCGTGGAGCCGCACCAGCGCGTCGACGGAGGCGAGCACCGACTCGTGCTCGAGGCGACTCGTCACGACGTGTCGCCCCCGCGGGTCGCCGAGCGCGAGGCCCTTGACCGCCAGATTGTTCGCCTCGGTGCCACCCGAGGTGAACACGACCTCGGTGGCGCGGCAGCCGAGCACGGCCGCGACGCTCTTCCTGGCGTCGGCCAGCGCCGCAGCCGCCTCCTCGCCGAGTCCATGCGTGCTCGACGGGTTGCCGAACGACGCCGTCAGGAACGGCCAGGCGGCGGCGAGCGCCTCCTCGCGAACCGGCGAGGTCGCCGCGGCGTCGAGGTGCAGCACGTCAGGCACCCGCCTCAGGCATCGGTGTCTGACACGGGCCCGACCTCGAGCGACATGTCGAGACCCAGGTCGATGGCCCGCGCGCTGTGGGTCAGTGCGCCGACGGAGATGACGTCGACACCGGTCTCCGCGATCGCCGCGACCGTCTCGAGGCTCACCCCGCCGCTCGCCTCCACGACCGCCCGACCAGCGATGAGGGCGACACCCTCGCGGAGCTCGGCAAGCGAGAAGTTGTCGAGCATGATCGTGTCCACGCCCGCGTCGAGCACCGCCGGGATCTGGTCGAGCCGATCGACCTCCACCTCGACGTGCGTCGTGTGGCCCAGCCTCGCGCGCGCCGCGAGGAGCGCATCCGTGACCCCGAGACCGGACTGCTGGAGCAGCACCGCCAGGTGGTTGTCCTTCGCCATGACCGCATCGGACAGCGAGAAGCGGTGGTTCCGGCCGCCCCCGCTCGCGACGGCGTGCCGCTCGAAGGCCCTGAGCCCTGGCGTCGTCTTGCGGGTGTCCGTGATGCGAGCCGAGGTGTGGGCGACGGCCTCGACGTAGTTCCGAGTGAGGCTCGCGATGCCGCTCATCCGCTGCGTGAAGTTCAACGCGACCCGCTCGGCCGTCAGCACCGACCCGGCGGGGCCCGTCACGGTCGCCAGCACATCCCCGGCCGCGAACGCCTCGCCATCCTCGGCGTGCAGATCGACGAGGACCTCGGCATCCGTCAGCCGGAACGCCGCCGCGAACACGTCGATGCCCGAGAGCACCCCCGCCTCGCGGGCGACGAGCGTCGCGCTCGCGGTCGCCTCGACGGGGATGAGCGCGTGCACCGTGATGTCACCCCACGGGGCGTCTTCGGCGAGCGCCGCGCCCACGGCGGTCGCGATGTGGGCAGGAGTCAGCATCAGTGCGCCATCGCCTTCTGTCGGAGGGGGAGCGAGCGGGGGAGCGCGCGCGGCGACGCGGGCTGGGGTGCCGCCCCCGCCGCCGGAGGCTCGTCGGATCGGAAGTGCGCGCCCACCGTCTCGGTGCGGGCAAGAGCCGCGGCCACCGTGAGGCGGGCGAGGAGGAGCAGGTTCGTGTCCTCGCGGTCGGAGACGGAGGAGGAAGCCCCCTCTGTTGGCCGTGCTTCGGCCCACGCGTCGAGCGTGCGCTTGGCGTCTTCGAGCGCCGGACCGCTGCGGTGCAGGCCCGCGTGCGCCCACATGAGCTCCTGCAGCGCCCCGCGCGAGAAGGCAGGCGCGTCGTCGCGCGACGTCGCCTGTCCAACATGAGTGCGATTCTGGCGAGAATGCGGTTGAACCGGCCCTGCTGGCGCAGATTCGCACTGAAGTTGGTCAGCGGCGGCGGCAACGGGGGCGGGAGCCGGGGCGAGGAATCGCGCTGCGGCGTCGTGGTCGATCGCCTCCGCGACGCGGCGCCCGAACACGGCACCCTCGAGGAGCGAGTTCGACGCGAGCCGGTTGGCGCCGTGCACGCCGGTGCGGGCGGTCTCCCCGGCGGCGAACAGTCCGGGGATGCTCGTGCGCCCGGAGAGGTCGGTCACGACCCCGCCCATGAGGTAGTGGGCGGCCGGCGTCACGGGCACGGTCTCGCGCGACCAGTCGAGCCCGCTCTCGTCGATGTGCGCGGTGATGCTGGGGAACCGGCGTTCGAGGAACTCCCGCCCGAGGTGCCTCGCATCGAGGCGGACGGGGCGGCCGTCCTGCCTCGCCATCTCGTCGGCGATGCCCCGCGCCACGATGTCGCGCGGCGCGAGCTCCGCGTCGGGATGCACGCCGAGGAGGAACCGCTCGCCCGCCTCGTTCAGCAGCACGGCTCCCTCCCCGCGCACGGCTTCCGAGATGAGCGCGCCGCCGGAACCGGCGAGCACCGTCGGATGGAACTGCACGAACTCCAGGTCGGCGAGCTGCGCGCCGGCCCTGGCTGCGGCGGCGATGCCGTCGCCGGTCGCGACGGCGGGGTTGCTCGTGTGGGCGAAGAGCTGGCCGGTGCCGCCCGTCGCGAGGACGACGGCGTCGGCACAGTGGAACCGGGGCGTCGACGCCTCGGGGCTGAGCAGCCACGCGCCGACGGCACGCTCGCCGCGCACCGCGACGTCGGCGAGGAACGTGTGCTCGAGCAGCCGGAGCTCGCCCTTCGCGGCCGCCGATCGGACTGCTGCGCTGAGCGCGCGCTGGATCTCGCGCCCCGTGGCATCCCCGAACGCGTGCAGGATGCGGGCGTGCGAGTGCGCGGCCTCCAGGCCCCGGCTGAGCGCGCCGACGGGTTCCCGGTCGAAGCGGGTGCCGAGCGCGATCAGCTCGAGGATGCGCGCCTCCGCGGAACGGCAGAGCTCCTCGATGGCGCGCCGGTCGCCGAGGCCGGCACCGGCCGTGACGGTGTCGCGGACGTGCGACTCGACGCTGTCGTCGGCGTCGCCGCCAAGCCCGGTGCCGGCGCCGAGCACCGCCGCGATGCCGCCCTGGGCGTGGGACGTGGCGGTGTCATCGAGTGTCGACTTCGTGACGACGCTCACGTCGTGGCCTTCTGCGCAGGCGGAGAGGGCGGCGGTCAGGCCGGCGATGCCGCTCCCGATGACGAGGACCCGCAGGGGCCCGGCCTCCCGGGCCATGTCAGGACGCCATCGTGGTGTCTGGCCTTGCCGCGAGCATCCGCTCGACGGCGACCCTGGCGGGCTCGGCGATGTGGGCGGGCACGCTGATCTGGTTGCGCACCTCGCCCGCGACGAGCCCCTCGAGCACCCAGGCGATGTAGCTGGGGTGGATGCGGTACATCGTCGAGCAGGGGCACACGACGGGGTCCAGGCAGAAGATGGTGTGCTGGGGGTACTCGGCGGCGAGGCGCTGCACGAGGTTGATCTCGGTGCCGATCGCGAACACCGACCCGGCCGGGGCGGCCGCGATGGCCTTCGTGATGTAGTCGGTGGAGCCGTACTCGTCGGCGGCGTCGACGATCGCCATGGGGCACTCGGGGTGCACGATGACGCGCACCTCGGGGTACTCGGCGCGGGCCTTCTCGATCTGCGCGACGGTGAAGCGCTTGTGGACGGAGCAGAAGCCGTTCCAGAGGATCACCTTGGCGGCGTCGAGCGACTCCGGGGTCTGCCCGCCGAGGGGGCGGCGCGAGTTCCAGAGCGGCATCTCCGTGGTGGGCACGCCCATGGCCTTCGCGGTGTTGCGGCCGAGGTGCTGGTCGGGGAAGAAGAGCACCCGCTGGCCGCGCTCGAAGGCCCACGTGAGCACCGTCTCGGCGTTGGAAGAGGTGCAGACGATGCCGCCGTTGCGGCCGCAGAACGCCTTGAGCTCGGCGGACGAGTTCATGTAGGTGACGGGGATGACGGGCACGCGGCCGCTGGCGTCCGGCTCCGTGCCGTAGAGCTCCGTGAGCTGCTCCCAGCACTCTTCGACCGAGTCGCTGTCGGCCATGTCGGCCATGGAGCATCCGGCCGCGAGGTTCGGGAGGATGACGGCCTGCTCCGGTGCCGACACGATGTCGGCGGTCTCCGCCATGAAGTGCACGCCGCAGAACACGATGGCTTCTGCCTCCGGCTTGGCCTTGGCGGCGTTCGCGAGCTGGAAGGAGTCGCCGATGAAGTCGGCGTACTGCACGACCTCGTCTCGCTGGTAGAAGTGGCCGAGGGTCACGACTCGGTCGCCGAGCGTGGCCTTGGCGGCGAGGATGCGGTCGTGGATCTCCTCGTCACTCGCGGTCCGGTACTCCTCCGGCAGGAGCTCCTGCCTGGGTGCCGCGGGCGGAAGCCGGTCGGCCATTGACGCCCCAGGCCCGTAGGACGGCACTTGCAGGTCGAACACCCATGGGGACTTCACGAGCTCCGGCGAGCAGCTCTCGCCCGCCTGCTTGCCGTTCTGGATGCGCGTGATCGTGGTGTGCACTGAGGCGGTCGTGGTCATGGCTTGCGTCTTTCTGGGGGAGGTACCGGTAGAGCTTCGGGGGTCGGTGCCGGGTGCCGGCGAGGGTCTCTCCGGTCTCGGTGAGGGACTTCGAGGCGAGCATGTCGCGGCGGAAGTTGGCGGCGTCGAGCGGCCTGCCGAGCACGGCCTCGTAGACCTCCCGCAGCTGGGCGAGGGTGAACGATTCGCCGAGGAAGCTGTGCGCGATCGAGCTGTACTCGACCTTGTTCCTGAGTCGCCAGAGGGCGTAGTCGATGATGCGCCGGTGGTCGAAGGCGAGGGGCGGGAGGTCGTCGACGGGGTGCCAGCGCACGTTGTCTCCGAGGCGGGCGGTGCTGGCCTCCTCGCCTCCCACGAGCGCCCAGTAGACGACCGAGACGACGCGCGGGTCGTTGCCGAAGACGCGGTCGGCGTCGCCGAAGGCGTAGAGCTGCTCGAGGTACTTCGGCGCGAGGCGCATCGTCTCGAAGAGGGTGCGCGAGGCGGCGGCGCCGAGGTCTTCGTCGCCGAGCGGTCCGCCTGGGAGGGCGAGGAGGTCGATGAACGGCTGGCGCTGACGGCGCACGAGCGGCACCCAGATCGTGGGCGCTGGCGCCCGGTGCGACGAGGGCGGGGATGGGCGCAGCGCGAAGATCACCGTGGAGACGGCGAGGGTCGCGTTGGTGGCGGTCATCCGCTGCTCTCTTCTCTGCTGGTGGTGTCGCCGCTGCGGCGGGTACTTAAGGTCACTTCGACTCTAAGTGGAGTGTACGCCACGTTCGGCGCTCGGCGCGCCTAGGCTGTGGCGGTGAGTGAACAGCAGCAGTTCGGCAGCGAAGACGACGCCCCGCACGGGGTCGGCCCCTGGCCCGGCGGTCGCGAGGACTGGCCAGAGGGGCCCTGGTTCGATGCGGAGCTGCTCGAGCACGGCGACCGCAGGAACGTGATCGACCGCTATCGGTACTGGTCGATGGATGCGATCGTCGCCGACCTCGACACGAAGCGTCACGCGTTCCACGTCGCGATCGAGAACTGGCAGCACGACATGAACATCGGCTCGATCGTGCGCAGCGCGAACGCGTTCGCCGCCGACACGGTGCATATCGTCGGCAAGCGCCGCTGGAACAAGCGGGGTGCCATGGTCACCGATCGGTACCAGCACGTCGTGCATCACGAGACGGTCGAGGCGTTCATCGCCTGGGCGAGAAGCGAGGGCATGCCCGTGCTCGCCATCGACAACGTGCCCGGCTGCGTGCCCATCGAGACCTACGAGCTGCCGGAGCGGTGCGTGCTGCTGTTCGGGCAGGAGGGGCCAGGGGTGTCGACGGAGGCCGTCGAGGTGTCGGATGCTGTGCTGGAGATCTCGCAGTTCGGCTCGACTCGCTCGATCAACGCGTCAGCGGCGGCGGCCGTCGCGATGCACACGTGGGTGCTGCAGCACGTCGAGTTCGCCTAGGGGGCGGTGCTTGTCTCGTCCTTCGCGAGCGCGGCGGCTCCGGCAAGGATCAGGTCGAGGCCTGCCGTGAAGCGCTCGGTGGGATCCTGTGGCTCGAGTGGGTCCTGGGCGTGGGCCTGGAGGGCGCCGACCTCCGCGGCGTGGGTCTGCTGCTGTTCGTGGAAGGCCTGCCCGATCGTGTAGTGCACGACCGCCTCGGCGCACGTGCGACCGCCCGCGCCATCGAGGGCGAAGTCGCTGCGGGCCGCGCCGGAGGTCATCCGCACCAGATCGACGGTCAGCAGGCCGAGGGCGAACGAGCTCGAGACGAGCTCGGCGCCGTCCCTGCGGGAGCGGAGCGCGGTGTGAAGCTGCAGCGCGAGGGTGCGGGTCTGCTGTGTTCTGGGCTTGGTCCCTGCGCCCGGGAGGAGCCAGGTCTCGGCGGTGAGGGGGCGCAGGATGCGGTCGCTCACGGCCGCCAGGAGCGACTGCTTGTTGGGGAAGTGCCAGTAGAGCGCGCTCGGCTGTACCTCGAGGTAGTCGCTGATGCGCCGCATCGAGAGGTTCGGCAGGCCGTGCTCGTCCAGCACCTCGAGCGCTGTGGTGACGATCTCGGTGCGGCTGAGCTTCTCGTGGCTGCTCGCAGGTGTGCGTGCGGCGTCACGCGAGGCGCCTTCGGCTGGACCACGGGGTGTCATGGCGCTAATCTACTGAACACCGTTCACTGAACACCGTTCAGGAGATTCGAGAGAAAGGTCCAACTCCCTATGAGCACCGAATCGATCGACGCCGCCAGGCGTCCCGCCAATGGCGCCGTGCCCCGCGTTCTCGCCGATCTCGTGGCGGGGGCCGGTTCACGCACCGGAGTTCAGCTCCTCAACGTCGCGCTCGTGCTCGGCGGCACGCTGTTCCTCATCGCGGCCGGCTTCATCGTCATCCCGCTGCCGTTCACGCCCGTGCCCGTCTCGCTCGCGACCTTCGCCGTGCTGCTGACCGGCGCATCCCTCGGGCCCGCTCGGGCCGCGGCGAGCGCCGGCCTGTACCTCGCGCTCGGAGCTCTCGGCGCGCCCATCTTCGCCGACGGGGCCTCCGGTGTGCTGTTCCCGTCGTTCGGCTACATCATCGGCTACGTGCTGGCCGCGGTCGCCGTCGGTGCGCTCGCCCGTCGCCGCGCCGACCGCCACGTCGCGTCCACAGTGGGCGCCACGGTGCTCGGCACGCTCCTCGTCTACGCGGCCGGCGTGCCGTGGCTCGCGGTCTCGCTCGGCGTCGACCTCGGCACCGCCCTCGCGCTCGGGGTCGTGCCCTTCCTCATCGGCGACGCCATCAAGATCGCGGCTGTCAGCGCGCTCCTGCCGTCGACGTGGAAGCTGCTCAGGCGGTAGCGGCAGCCGCGGCCCAGGACGGGTCGCCGGGGAGCCGCCCCATCGGGTCTCGCTGCGACGCGGGCACGGTGGGGTCGGGCTGCGCGACGGAGCGACGAAGCGCCTCGTCGATGGACAGCGGGCGCTCGGCGTCCTCCGGGAGGAGCTCGGCGATCCACGTGTCGTCGTCGGCGACCATGTCCTCGCGCAGGCTCTCCATGAGCGATGTCACGGTCGAGGACGGCACGTCGGTGATCAGGGTGGCGAGCCTCGCGACCAGGGGCTCCGGCAGCCCAGGCAGGATGACCTGCGGTCGGCGCTTCTCGACGGTGTCGGCGTAGCGGTCGATGAGTCTCGGGTAGGGGAGCCGCTCGCCGCCGCCGACGGAGTAGGCGCGCGTCGAGACGTCGGCGGTCAGCGCGCCGCTCACGGCCCTGGCGAGGTCGACCACCGCGATGGGCTCGACGTCGCTCTGCATCCACGCAGGCACCACGGTCACGGGCAGCCGCGCGGCGAGCTGCGACATGAGCTCGAAGCTCGTGGAGCTCGCGCCGAGGACCATGGCGGCTCGCAGGGTGACGACCACCGCGTGCGCCTCGTGGAGCTCGCGCTCGACCTCGAGGCGCGAAGTGAGGTGCTCCGAGAGCTCCTCCTCCGCAACGGGCGGGATGATGCCGGAGACGTACACGATGCGTCGGACCCCGGAGCGGTCGGCGGCCGCGCGAACGAGCCGCGCCGCCTCGAGATCCGCCTCGCGGAAGTCGTCGCTCGCCATGCCGTGCACGAGGTAGAGGATGGCGTCGACGTCGGCCGTCACCGCTGCCGCGACGGAAGATTCATCGAGCACGTCGAGCTCGACCCGGCGCACCCGCTCGGCCCACCAGAACGCGTCGAGGTCGCCCGGCTTGCGGGCGCCGGCCGTGACCTCCATGCCCGCGTCGAGCAGGACCGGTATCACTCGGCTGCCGATGTATCCCGTCGCGCCCATCACCAGTACGTTCATCGGTCGAAGCCCTGCCTCCTCGGCACCGCGTCGGGTGCCGACCCTCATCATGGCGGTGCAAGCTGCGAGGCGGCATCGGCGTTCTGTAAGGAAGGGCATCCACCTCGTATGGGTTCCGTTAGGACGACCCTCCTGGCGCTCTGAGAGGAGTTGTATCGAGCACTGCGCCTCACGGCGTGCAGCCCAGCCGCCTCGGCTCGGCCGCTGACCTCCGAACGGAGCCCAAGTGCTTGACGTCGTCTTCGTCGCGGGCGTGCTCGCCCTCTTCGCCACCATCGGCCTGCTCGGCAAGGCGATGGAGAAGCTGTGATCGTCTTCGACATCGTCGCGGTCGCTCTCGGCATCGCCGCCATCGTCTACCTCGTCGTGGCACTCCTGAAACCGGAGCGCTTCTGATGGACGGATCTCCTGTGCTCATGGCATCCCTCGCGTTCCTGACTCTCGCGCTCCTCCTCGCGGCACTCCACCGCCCCCTCGGCGACTACCTCGCCTGGGTCTACACCTCAGAGAAGGACTGGCGTCTCGAGCGGGCCGCGTACCGGCTCGTGGGTGTCGACCCCGCCTCCCCGCAGACCTGGCAGTCGTACCTCCGCGGAGTGCTCATCTTCTCCGCGGTCGGCGTGCTCCTCGTCTACCTGCTGCAGCGCACCCAGCAGTGGCTGCCGTACTCGCTTGGGCTGCCGGCGCCGTCCGAGCCCCTCTCCTTCAACACGGCAGTCTCGTTCGTCACGAACACGAACTGGCAGTCGTACTCGCCGGAGCTCACGCTCGGCTACACCGTCCAGCTGTCGGCGCTCACCGTGCAGAACTTCGTCTCCGCCGCGGTCGGCCTGGCCGTCGCGATCGCCCTCGTGCGCGGTCTCGCCGCCACGCGCAGCGGCACGCTCGGCAACTTCTGGGTCGACCTCGTGCGGGGCACCGTCCGAGTCCTGCTGCCCATGTCGACGATCGCCGCGCTCGCGCTGCTCGCGGGCGGCGTCATCCAGAACTTCAACGGGTTCACCGACGTCGCGACGCTCGCCGGGGCGACGCAGTCCATCCCGGGCGGCCCCGTCGCGTCCCAGGAGGCGATCAAGCTCGTCGGCACGAACGGCGGCGGCTTCTTCAACGCGAACTCGGCGCATCCGTTCGAGAACCCGAGCGCGGTGACGAACCTGCTGCAGATCGTCCTCATGCTCGCGATCCCGTTCTCGCTGCCTCGGACGTTCGGGCGGATGGTCGGCGACCGCCGCCAGGGGCTCGCCGTGCTCGCCGTCATGGCCACGCTCTTCACCGTGTCGTTCGCCGTGCTCACCGCCGTCGAGAGCGCGGGCTTCGGTGCCGCGCCCGAGGCCGCGGGGGGAGCGATGGAGGGCAAGGAGCAGCGCTTCGGCATCATCGGCTCGACGCTCTTCGCCACCACGAGCACTGGCACGTCGACCGGTGCCGTCAACTCCATGCACGACTCCTACACGGCCTTCGGCGGCCTCCTCCCGATGCTGAACATGATGCTCGGCGAGATCGCGCCAGGCGGCGTCGGCTCCGGCCTGTACGCCATGCTCGTGCTGGCGATCATCGCGGTGTTCATCGCCGGCCTCCTCATCGGGCGCACCCCGGAGTACCTCGGCAAGCGGATCGGGCCGCGAGAGATCAAGCTCGCGAGCCTCTACATCCTGGTCACGCCCGTCCTCGTGCTCACGGGAGTCGCCCTGAGCTTCGCCATCCCGGGCATCCGCGAGGACGTGCAGTCGACGTCCATCTGGAACCCGGGCGTGCACGGCCTCTCCGAGGTGCTCTACGCCTTCACCTCCGCCGCCAACAACAACGGATCGGCGTTCGCCGGCCTGACCGCGAACACGCCATGGCTCAACACGGCCCTCGGCATCGTCATGCTGCTCGGCCGCTTCGTGCCCATCGTGTTCGTGCTGGCGCTCGCCGGCTCGCTCGCCGCGCAGGACAAGGTGCCGGCCACCGTCGGCACCCTGCCGACGCACCGCCCGCAGTTCATCGGGCTGCTCACCGGCGTGAGCGTCCTCATCACGGCCCTCACCTACTTCCCAGTGCTCGCGCTGGGCCCCCTCGCAGAAGGACTCTCCTGACCATGCAGAGCATCCCCATCATGGCGTCGCTGCCCGGCGCGTTCCGCAAGCTCGACCCTCGAGCGCAATGGCGCAACCCGGTCATGTTCATCGTGTGGGTCGGAGCGGCGTTCACGACGGCGCTCGCCATCGCCGAGCCCTTCCTGGGCGGTCCGGCCGACTCCGGCGGCACGCAGATCCCCGCCTCGTTCACCATCGCCATCGCCGTCTGGCTGTGGCTGACGGTGCTGTTCGCGAACCTCGCCGAGTCGGTCGCCGAGGGGCGGGGCAAGGCGCAAGCCGAGACCCTCCGGCAGACCAGGACCAGCACCGCGGCTCACCGGGTGGGCGGCTACGACCCAGCCGGCGACCCGGGGGCGGAGCGCGGGAGTACCGTCGAGGTCTCCTCGGCCGACCTCACCCTCGGCGACGTCGTCGTCGTCTCCGCGGGGGAGCTGATCCCGGGCGACGGCGACATCATCTGGGGGATCGCCTCCGTGGATGAGTCGGCCATCACGGGCGAGTCAGCCCCCGTCATCCGCGAGTCCGGCGGCGACCGCAGCGCCGTGACCGGGGGCACCCGCGTGCTCTCCGACCGCATCGTGGTTCGCATCACCTCGAAGCCGGGCGAGACGTTCGTCGACCGGATGATCGCCCTCGTCGAGGGAGCCTCGCGGCAGAAGACGCCCAACGAGATCGCGCTCTCCATCCTCCTCGCGTCCCTCTCGATCGTGTTCGTGGTCGTCGCGCTGACGCTCAACCCGATCGCCTCGTACGCGGCGAAGCCCGTCAGCATCACGGTCCTCATCGCCCTGCTCGTGTGCCTCATCCCGACGACCATCGGAGCGCTGCTGTCGGCGATCGGCATCGCGGGCATGGACCGGCTCGTGCAGCGCAACGTGCTCGCGATGTCCGGGCGGGCCGTCGAAGCCGCCGGCGACGTGACGACCCTGCTGCTCGACAAGACCGGCACCATCACCTACGGCAACCGGCGCGCGTCCGAGTTCGTGCGGATGCCCGCCACGGGCGAGCAGGAACTGGTCCGCGCCGCTGCCCTGTCCTCGCTCGCCGACCCGACCCCCGAGGGGGTCTCCATCGTCGAGCTCGCCCGCCAGGAGGGCGTCGATCTCGCCGCCCAACCGGGTGCGGCGCAGGGCGAGGTCGTCGCGTTCACAGCGCAGACCCGTATGTCGGGACTCGACCTGCCTGACGGCGCGCGCATCCGCAAGGGCGCCGGGTCCGCGGTGACCGCCTGGCTCGCCGACGAGGGCGCGCCACTCGAGGCCTCACGGCTCGAGGAGCTCCAGGACGCCACGAACCGCATCTCGCAGAGCGGAGGCACGCCGCTCGTCGTCGCCGTGATGGATGCGCCCGGCCCCGGCGCGGTTAGAGGCACCGGCGCGGCCGCCGGGCGCGTGCTCGGCGTCGTCCACCTCAAGGACATCGTCAAGGAGGGCCTCAGCGAGCGCTTCGCGGAGCTGCGGTCGATGGGCATCCGCACCGTCATGGTGACGGGCGACAACCCGCTCACGGCGGCCGCCATCGCCAAGGAGGCCGGGGTCGACGACTTCCTCGCCGAGGCGACGCCGGAGCAGAAGCTCGCCTACATCCGCCGCGAGCAGGACGGCGGCAACCTCGTCGCGATGACGGGGGACGGCACGAACGATGCGCCGGCGCTCGCGCAGGCCGATGTGGGCGTCGCGATGAACACGGGCACGTCGGCGGCGAAGGAGGCTGGCAACATGGTCGACCTCGACTCCGACCCGACGAAGCTCATCGACGTGGTGCGCATCGGCAAGCAGCTGCTCATCACGCGCGGCGCGCTCACCACGTTCTCCATCTCGAACGACATCGCCAAGTACTTCGCGATCATCCCGGCCATGTTCATGGGCGTGTACCCCGGTCTCGGGGTCCTCAACATCATGGGTCTCCACTCGCCTGCTTCGGCCGTGCTCTCCGCCATCGTCTTCAACGCCATCGTGATCGTGGCGCTCGTGCCGCTCGCGCTCCGGGGCGTGAAGTACCGGCCAGCGAACGCCGCGAGCACGCTCGGCCGGAACCTGCTCGTGTACGGGGCTGGCGGCATCGTCGCACCCTTCGTCGGGATCTGGCTCATCGACCTCGTCGTGCGCCTCATCCCCGGCTTCTGACCCCGCCACCACCGCCCCGACTGATCTGACAGGACTCCACCTTGAACTCCTCAACTCGCGCCACGGCGCGCACCACCTGGGTCGCCGTGCGGGCGATGCTCCTCTTCACGCTCGTGCTCGGCGTCGGCTACACCCTGGTCATCACGGGCATCGGGCAGCTCGCGTTCGGAGCCCAGGCGAACGGCTCCCAGCTGCACGACGATGACGGCACGAGCATCGGGTCCAGCCTCATCGGGCAGTCCTTCACGGACGCCGAAGGCAATCCGCTTCCCGAGTTCTTCCAGTCGCGCCCATCGGCCGCGGGCGACGGCTACGACTCGGGCGCCTCCTCCGGCTCGAACCTGGGGCCCGAGAACCCGGAGCTCGTCGCAGCCATCGACGAGCGGCGCCGCGAAGTCGCGGAGCTCAACGGCGTCTCGCTCGCGGAGGTGCCCGCGGACGCCGTCACGGCGTCCGCATCCGGCCTCGATCCGCACATCAGCCCCGAGTACGCCGCCCTGCAGGTGGCACGCGTCGCCGAGGCTCGCGGGCTCGCGGAGGCGGACGTCCGTACTCTGGTCGCAGCGCATACGACCAGCCCCTTCCTCGGCTTCCTCGGGGAGGAGAGCGTCAACGTGCTCGAACTCAACCAGGCCCTGGTCGAGCTGCAGGCCACGACCATGGATACGAAGGAGCGCTGAGTCATGGCGAAGCGCGGACGGCTGCGGGTGCTGCTCGGCGCCGCCCCTGGCGTTGGCAAGACATTCGCGATGCTGCACGAGGGCAGGCGGATGCGCGAAGCCGGACAGGATGTCGTCGTCGCGGTGGTCGAGACCCACGGCCGGGCCGCGACGGCTGCCGCAGCAGACGGGCTCGAGGTGCTGCAGCGTGCGGAGTCCCTGCACCGCGGCGTGACGCTCTCGGAGATGGACGTGGACGCCGTGCTCGAGCGCAGCCCCGAGATCGCCCTCGTCGACGAGCTCGCCCACACGAACGCCCCCGGCTCGCGCAACGCCAAGCGCTGGGAGGACGTCGAGGAGCTCCTCGAGGCCGGCATCGACGTGCTCTCGACGGTGAACATCCAGCACGTCGAGTCGCTGGGCGACGTGGTCGAGCAGATCACGGGCGCACCGCAGCGGGAGACGATCCCCGACCAGGTGCTGCGTCGCGCCGACCAGGTGCAGGTGGTGGACCTCTCGCCCCAGGCGCTGCGCGATCGGCTCGCGGCTGGTCTCGTCTACCCGGCGGAGCGTGTCGACGCCGCGCTCTCCAACTACTTCCGCCTCGGCAACCTCACGGCGCTGCGGGAGCTGGCGCTGCTGTGGCTTGCCGACGAGGTCGACCAGTCCCTGCAGAGCTACCGCGCCGAGCAGGGCATCGACACCACGTGGGAGGCGCGCGAGCGAGTCGTCGTGACGATCACCGGCGGCGCGGAGGGCGAGACGCTGCTGCGCCGCGGCGCCCGCATCGCCGCGAGGTCGGGCAGCGGGGAGCTGCTTGCTTTGCATGTCACGAGCCAGGACGGTCTTCGCGCCGGTGACCCAGCGCACCTCGCGCGCCAGCGGGCGCTCGTCGAAGAGCTCGGCGGAACGTACCACCAGGTCGTCGGCGAGGATGTCCCGGCGGCGCTCATCGAGTTCGCGCGCTCGGTCAACGCGACCCAGCTGGTCATCGGCGTGAGTCGGCGGAATCGCCTGGCTGCGCTGCTCACGGGGCCGAGCGTCGGGAGCGCGGTGACCCGCGAGGCGGGCAGCATCGACGTGCACATCGTGAACCACGCGCGAGCCGGCGGCGGCGTGAGGCTGCCCCGGCTCGGCGGTGCGCTCACGATGCGTCGCCGCATCGCGGGGCTGGCGCTCGCCCTGGTCGCTGGACCACTGCTGACCTGGCTCCTGGCCTCGCTCGGCAGCGTCGACTCGTTCACGACGCACGCGCTCAGCTACCAGCTCCTCGTCGTCACGGTCGCCCTCATCGGCGGGCTGTGGCCCGCGCTCTTCGCTGCCGTGCTCTCGGGGGTCACGCTCGACTTCTTCTTCGTCGCCCCGTTCGGCACGGTCCTCATCACCGAGCCGAGCCACCTCGTCGCGATCGTCCTCTACATCGTCATCGCGACGCTCGTGAGCCTCGTCGTCGACCGGGCGGCCAGGAGGACGCGCGAGGCGAGGAGGGCCGCCGCGGAGTCGCAGCTGCTGCAGACGGTTGCAGGCAGCGTGCTGCGCGGGCAGAGCGCCCTGCAGGCGCTGGTCGAGCGGACACGGGAGGCGTTCGGGCTCGCGGGTGTGCGACTCGTTGATGCGCGACGCGATGCCAGTGGGGCTGACCCGCTTGTGCTCGCGAGCTGCGGAGAGCCGGTGCGCGGGAACCGCCACGCGGTCATCCCGGTGAGCGCGGGGACGTCGGACGGGGCTGGCGCGCGACTCGAGCTGCACGGGCGCGAGCTCGATGCCTCTGAGCGTCGCCTCCTGACGGTCATCGTCGCCCAGCTCGGTGCGGCCCTGGAGCACAGCGACCTGCGGGTCGCGGCAGACGAGGTGGCCCCGCTCGCCGCCTCCGACAAGGTCAGACGGGCCCTCCTGTCCGCCCTCAGCCACGACCTGAGGCGGCCCCTCGCCTCGGCGACGGCGGCCGTCAGCGGCCTGCGTTCGGCGGGCGAGGAACTCGCGGCAGCCGACCGCGACGAGCTCCTCGAGACCGCGGACGAGAGCCTCGGAACGCTCGCCGCTCTCGTCACCGACCTCCTCGACGTGAGTCGACTGCAGTCCGGGGGCCTCGCCGTGTCGATCATGCCGACCGACCCCGCCGACGTGATCGTGCCCGCGCTCGACGAGCTGCAGCTCGGCCCGGACGACGTGGAGCTGGCGCTCGACTCGAGCGCCGCATCCGTCGCCGCCGACCCGGCCCTCCTGCAGCGGGTGCTCGTGAACCTCCTCGCCAACGCGGTCCGGCACTCGCCACTGAACCGCCGCGTGCGGCTCGCGACGAGCGAGTTCGGCGGGAGCGTGCAGATCAGGATCATCGACCGGGGGCCCGGAATCCCCGCCGAACGCCGCGACGACGTGTTCGTGCCCTTCCAGCGCCTCGGCGACACCGACAACTCGACGGGCCTCGGGCTCGGCCTCGCCATCTCGAAGGGATTCGTGGAGGGAATGCACGGCACACTGGTGCCGGAGGACACCCCGGGCGGAGGGCTCACGATGGTCGTGACGCTGCCGGTCACCGGGAACCCGCCCGAGCAGATCCAGGGAGATCGCGCATGAAAATCCTGATCGCCGACGACGACCCACAGCTGCTGCGTGCGCTGCGCATCACCCTCACCGCCAAGGGGTACGAGGTGCTCGTCGCCCGCAACGGAACGGAGGCCGTCTCGATCGCGGCCGAGCGCCGCCCGGACCTGTACCTCCTCGACCTCGGGATGCCCGAGCTCGACGGGATCGAAGTGATCCAAGCCATCCGCGGCTGGTCGGACGCGCCGATCCTCGTCGTGTCCGGGCGCAGCGGGGCCGGCGACAAGGTGGATGCGCTCGATGCCGGCGCCGACGACTACGTCACGAAGCCGTTCTCCGTCGACGAGCTGCTCGCGCGCATCCGTGCCCTGTCTCGTCGGGTGCCGCAGGGCGACGCGGAACCTGTCGTCGCGTTCGGCGACGTGTCCGTCGACCTCGCCGCGAAGAGCGTCGTGCGCACGGGAGGGGGAGAGGCGGCGCACGTGCGCCTCACCCCGACGGAGTGGCAGGTGCTCGAGCTGCTCGTGCGCAACGCGGGGAGGCTCGTGACGAGGCAGATGCTGCTCACGAGCATCTGGGGCTCCGAGCATGTCACCGACACCGGATACCTCCGGCTGTACATGTCGCAGCTGCGCAAGAAGCTCGAACCGGTGCCGTCCGAGCCCCGCCACCTCCTCACGGAGGCCGGCATGGGCTATCGGCTGGTGCTGCGGCCGGACGGCCCCGCCTCGGCCTCGCTGTCCGAGAAGGGCTAGCTGTCCGAGGGGGCCGCTCGGCTCGCCTCCTCCGCGCTGGGGAATTCAATGCCTTCCGCGTCGATATCGCCGACGTCGTCTGGCCCGCCCGTGCCCGGCCGCACGTTCACCTTGTCGGTGTCGATGTCGCCGTCGAGGCGCCCGTCGACCTCGTCGACCCGTGCGGTGCCGGTCTCCTGCTTCGCCTGCGTCTCGGTCTCGCTTCCGGGGGAGTAGGCGGTGTCCTTCTCGAGCTGCTCGTCCGTGGAGAGGCTGTCTTCGTGATCGTGCATCTGGTGGCTCATCCCGCGAGCCTGTGGGCTCGTCCTGGGAAGCCGCGGGGGTCCGGATGCGTGGAGCCCGTGAGTCTCGACGCAGATGGCCCGCGTCGCCGGAGCGTCGCGGGCCACAGCATCAACCGGCTGGGTGGCCGGTGTCAGTCCTCTTCGGGCTCGAAGGTGGAGGCGTCCGGGTCGTAGCCGACGGCGACTCCATCGTCGGAATCGGGAATCGTCCCGTCTTCGCCGAGGCCGTTCGGCTTTTCTTCGCCGTCGGCGTCGTGGGAAATCTTCTGGTCGCTCATCGTTGGCCTTCCGGTCGGGATCTTCCTTGACTGGGCCGACGATAGCGCTCGCGGCTGGGGAGTTTGCGGGACGTGACGCGGCGGGGTGACGTCGGGGAGCGGTGGCTGCTACTCGGAGTCCCAGATCGCCGTCAGCGCGTTCATGATCTCCGTCTGCGACGTGCCTGAGCGCCGTGCTTCCTCGACGGCGGCCCGCAGCTTCGCGGTGACGGCACCGGGCAGTGTCGAAGGCTGGTCCGCGACCCGGGTTCCCGCGGCTCCGCGTGTGACGATCGTGCCCTCCGCCTCGAGCAGCCGGTAGGCCCGCGCCGCGGTGCCGAGGGCGACGCCGAAGTCCCTGGCGGTCTGGCGAACGGTCGGCAGTCGTTCACCCGCGCCGATCCGTCCCGCCAGGATCAGCCCCCGGAAGTGGGCCGCGACCTGCTCCGACGTGCCCTCGCTCATTGTCGTCCCCGACCGGTCCGGTGCGTGAAGCCGACGAGCAGGAGCAGCGTGAGGCCGACGCCGCGGAGCAGGCGGCCGCCCCATGTGAGCACCGGCTCGAAGGCGGCCATGCTCGTGCCCCAGGAGTAGTCGGGCGCGGTCAGCTGCGCACCGGCCGCGCCTCCCATCCGGAGCGCGCAGCTGCCGAGCACGAAGACGAGGATCCCGATCGAGAACCAGAGGACGCGTGTTGCGAGCGCCCGACGTGCTTGGCTCTCCCACTCGACGCTCTTCGGCTCGAGGAAGGTGCGCGTCGCATTGGCGTGCAGTGCGAACGCGGTTGCCGCGACGAGGGCGACCGCCGCGATCGCTGCCGGGACGCCATACGCCCACCCGTAGAAGCGCCCCGACGCAGCAGAGAACTGCCCACCCGTCTCGATGACGAACAGTGTGTGGCGGCCGTCCTCGTCCGCGCTCGAGATCGAGCCCGCGAACACGGTCAGGAGGAGAAGCGCAGCGAGAGCCGCGGCGAGGGTCGCGAGCCCGCGACCCGGGGCGTAGGTCCGCAAACCGCGCGGCCCGGAAGGTGGAACCGCAGCGCGAGGCGTGCTGCGGAACAGGGCGAGGATCAGAGCGACCACGATGAGGGCGAGGCTGCCGACGATGAGCTCTCGAGAGAAGTCGTGCCAGCGGAAGTCGAACGGGTCCGAGTTGAGCGTGAGCCAGCCGGGCAGCATGCCCTCGACGAAGGGTGCAAACGCGACGAGGGCGGCCAGCATGGCGGCGACGCCGAGGGTCAGGCTGGCCAGTGCATCCGGGCGTGAGCGCAGCAGACCCGGGCTCGCTGTCGGGACGTGCACTCGAGAGCGCACCCACGGGGCGAAGCTCAGTCCGAGGGCGAGCACTGCCGCCGGCACGAATGTGACCAGGTCGAACATCAGGATCAAGAACAGCGGGCTCATCTGCGCCTCCTTTGGCAGTCGTCAACCTCTTGTTACTCTTCGAGGGTACAAGATTTTGTACCTGCTCGGCGGTACAAGTGCTGAGGTTGGAGGCGTCGGCGGTTTGCTTGGGTCAGAGTCCGAGCAGCAAGGAGGTGGCGATGCCAGCCATCACGACAGCGATGATGGCGTCGAGGATGCGCCACGCGGCGGGGCGCGCGAAGATCGGCTGCAGGAGCCTGGCCCCGTATCCCAGGGCTGTGAACCAGACGATGCTGCCGAGTGCCGCCCCCGCGCCGAAGAGCCAGCGCGCATCGCCGTGGGTGTTCGCGACGGACCCGAGCAGGACCACCGTGTCCAGGTAGACGTGCGGGTTCAGCCAGGTGAGTGCGAGCGCCGTGAGCAGCGTCGGGACCAGGCCGGCCGAGGCGCGTGGTTCGTCCGCATCCAGGGCCTTCGGTCTGAGGGCGCGGCGGGCCGCGAGCACCGCGTAGCCGAGGAGGAACGCGGCGCCCCCGATGCGGACCACGGTCGTCAGCCAGGGGAGCGCAGTGAAGACGATGCCGGCGCCCCCGATTCCGAGCAGGATGAGGATCGCGTCGGAGAGGGCGCACACGGCGACCACGGCGAGGACATGCCTGCGGAGCAGTCCCTGGCGCAGCACGAACGCGTTCTGTGCGCCGATCGCGACGATGAGCGACAGGCCGAAGCCGAAGCCAGCGAGCAGGGGGAGCAGATCCGGGGTCATGCTGTGACCGTATTCATGCCCGCAGTGATGGTCCAGCTCATGTTTCTTGTGAATCATTAGCATTGCTTCATGCCTGATTCCCCGCACGCGTTCGACCCGCAGCGCCTCGCGGCGCTTCGATCCGCCGTCGAGACGGGCACCTTCGAGGCGGCCGCCCGGGAGCTGCGCGTCACGCCCTCGGCGATCAGCCAGCGCATCAAGTCTTTGGAAAGCGAGACCGGGCGCGTGCTGCTCCAACGCAGCAAGCCGGTCGTGCCGACCGAATCGGGCGAGGTCCTCCTCCGCCTCGCGCGGCAGGTGGATGCGCTCGGCAGGGAGGCCTCGAACGTTCTCGGGCGAGTGGGTGGAGCATCCGGCGCCACTCCTGGAGCCGCGGAGGAGCCGCCCTCGCTCGAGCGGCTGCCGATCGCCGTCAACGCCGACTCGCTGGCGACCTGGCTGCTCCCCGCCCTCGCGCCGTTGGCTGGAGAGATCGCCTTCGACCTGCACCGAGCCGACGAGGCGCACACCACGGACCTCCTCAGACGGGGCGCCGTGACCGCCGCGATCACCGCCGACCCGGTCCCCGTGCAGGGCTGCACCTCCGCGCTCCTCGGAGAGATGCGCTACACGCCGATGGCATCGCCGGACTTCGTGGAACGCTGGTTCACGGGGAGCGCTCGGAACTCGGGAGGGGTGCTCGCGCACGCGCCCGTTGTGGTCTTCGACCGAGCCGACAGGCTCCAGGAGCGCTACCTGCGCGGGGTCGGCGTCGACCCGGCGGGCCCGCCCTGCCATTTCGTGCCGTCCTCCGCGGACTTCGTGCGGGCCATTCGCCTCGGCTTCGGCTGGGGCCTGGTGCCGGACCTCCAGGGAGGCGACGATGCCTCGCTCGTCGAGATCGACCCCGGAGCGTCGATCTCGGTGCCCCTGTTCTGGCAGCAATGGCAGCTGCATACGGAGGCCCTCGGCAGGACCGCGTCGGCGGTCTTCGCCGCCGCCGCTCGCGGCCTCTGACCTGGAATGGCTACCAACAGTGCGCTTTTGCCGAGCAGAGTGCAACCCCCAATAAGTTTCCCGGCGTTCATCTAGTCTCAGCCGGGTTCGCATTCACGCGGGCGCCCGCCCCCGCGGCACCAGGAGGTCCCCATGGGAAGCACACCCGTTCGCAGTACTCGTCACCTCAGATCTCGACGCAAGCAGCTCCTCCTCCTTGCGGGTTCGACGGTCGCCGTCGCGGGTCTCTTCCCGGTCCTGCTCGGCTCCCAGTCGGCCCAGGCCATCGGCACGGCGCCCGACCTCGGCACCGCCGCCAGTTACTCGGTGCTCGGCGGGCAGTCGGTGACGAACACGGGCCCAAGCGTGCTCGATGGCGACCTCGGAGTGAACCCCGGGACGGCGATCAGCGGGTTCCCGCCCGGCATCGTGCTCGGCGACGTGCACGCCACGGACGCCAACTCCCTGCAGGCCCAGGCGGATGTGACCACCGCGTACAACGCGCTCGAAGGTCAGGCCGCCGACGCGCCCATCAGCGCCGACCTCGGCGGACAGACGCTCACGGCCGGCGTGTACGAGGCTTCGAGCACCGCGGGCATCACCGGGACGCTCTCCCTCGACGCGGAAGGCGATCCCGACGCGGTCTTCATCTTCCAGATCGGCTCCGCGCTGACCACCGCACCCGACAGCACCGTCGCGCTCCTCAACGGCGCACAGGCGTGCAACGTGTTCTGGCAGATCGGCAGCTCCGCCACGCTGGACACCGACACGACCTTCGTCGGCTCGATCCTCGCCCTCACCTCGATCACCGTGAACGAGGGATCGACCGTCGACGGACGTGCGCTCGCCAGGAACGGCTCGGTCACCCTCGACACGAACACCTTCACGACCAGTGAATGCGTCACTGTCACGCCGACGGAGACGACGACGCCGACGGAGACGACGACGCCGACGGAGACGACGACGCCGACGGAGACGACGACGCCGACGGAGACGACGACGCCGACGGAGACGACGACGCCGACCGAGACGACGACGCCGACGCCGACCGTGACGGTCACGCCGACGGAGACGACGACGCCGACCGAGACGACGACGCCGACGGAGACGACGACGCCGACCGTGACGGTCACGCCGACGGAGACGACGACGCCGACGCCGACCGAGACGACGACGCCGACGGAGACGACGACGCCGACCGTGACGGTCACGCCGACGGAGACGACGACGCCGACCGAGACGACGACGCCGACGGAGACGACCACGCCGACCACGACCGTGACGCCGACGGAGACGGCGACGGCGACGCCGACCGTGACCGTGACGCCGACAGCGTCAGTCACCCCGACGACGACAGCGTCGGTCACGCCGACGACGACGGCCCCCGCAGCCGTTCCCGTGAAGCCCGGAGCCACCGGCTCGCCTGACCTGGCGACCACCGGTGCTCAGGATGCGGGTCCCTGGCTCATCGGAGGGCTCGCCGTGCTCATCGCCGGCGGCGCGCTGCTGATCGCCAGCCTGCGTCGACGCAACTCGCACGAGGTCTGAGCCCGCGCGACTGCGACTGAACTGAACTGAACTGAACTGAGCAGGCCTCGGCAGGTGCCAACCGCACCGGCCGGGGCCTTCTCGGCGTCCGCCTCCCGTCACCGTGCATTCACCGCACGTTCTTGTGAGGCCGCAGCAGGGTACCGCCTAGGCAAAGCACAGGTTCTCCCATCCCGAACCCCGCCGGCATCCCGCTCTCACTCCAAAACGAACTGCTCCAGGACGATCTTGATCGCCTCCGCGTCCACGCCGACGCTGAGGTGCAGAGAAGGCCGGGCGAGGATCCTTTTGAACGCGACCCGGACTCTGCCGGCCTCTTTACTGGTGACGTTCTCCCCGACCCGGTCACCTCGGGTGACGAGGGAGGCGAGGATCGACAGGTCGTTGAGGTGGCGTTCTTGCTTAGTGCCCTCGCCGATCAGCATTGCGGACGCCTTCGCGGTGATGGCCCCCTGAAGCGTGGGTCGGCGGACGGTGCCAGTGACGCCCGCGACGGCGACCTCAATCACCTCGGAGCGATCCAAAGCGCCTTGGCCACCAGGTGCGGCGATGGTGCGGCCGCCCGTGACTCCGGTGCGATTGTCGGCGCGCTCCCCCAAGAACCGCGGAATGAGGACATCGATCTGCGCCGCACCCTTCACCCAACGATGCTGCACACCTTTCATGCCTTCGAGGATCGACGGCGACTCGCCTGCGGACTTGTAGCCAAGGTCGGTGAGAGTCTTGGTGAAGTCGAAGAGCATGGTCGGATGGGCCCGGATGTCGAGGATGGCGTCCGCGTCTTGCGTGGGCCGAGGCGGGTCCGCCTCGCGCTCCCAGCAGAGCGAGTGGACCATCTGCCCGCCGACGAGCGCCCAGCCCTTTGGGTGCGCCTTGTAGACCTCGAAGAGCGCGTGCCACGCCTCGGCCTGGGTGGGAGTCATGGCTGGGGCGGTGATGGTCAATCGTCGACCTTTCGGAGGAGTTCGGCGACGCGGGATCGCTCGCGGACGCCGTCATGGTGTGCGAGGTCTACGAGGAGCAGCCCGAGAGGCAGGGGTGACGGCGGTTTCTCGTCGGTGAGGTGCAAGAGAACATTGGGCCTCTCGGATGGCCGGAGCAGGTACTCGCGGCGGATCGCGGCGGCATCATCCTTGGCGACCCGGGCTTCGAGCTGGCCCGCGGCGGCGATCTCGGCGCGCGGATCGCTGAACCCGGACTTGACGATGCGCTCGTCGGCGGCGAGGTCGGCGAGGTCACTGGCAGCCACCTGGAGCTTCAGGGGTGCCTCTTCGCGGATCCAAGCGCCAAGGATGCGGTCCGGATCGGGGCTGTGCATGAGTTCGTTGCGGTAGCGGCGGAGTCGTGCGCGTTCGGATGTCGAGAGCCCCTCAGGGGCATCTCCGGAGAGGATCGCGAGGAGGTTCGCGCGCATCCGGTTGGCCAGCGGGCGAGAGGCTGCGGGGCGGTGTGCGGAGGACTGATCGATGAGCCACTGCCTACCCACCTGGCGGGCCGGGATGGTGCCTTGCTCGATGAGTGCGCGCACGCGGCGAGGGGACACCCCCTCACGTTTGGCAAACTCGGCAACGCTCTCTTCTGGCATGTACACAAGCGTACCGGCAGCGGTAGGGATGTGTACATGGGTGCGGCTGCTGGGCGTGCCTAAGCCGCCGCGGCGACTGCGGCGAGCACGACGGGGTCTTCGCATCCGCGTGCGAATCCGCGGATGCGGCGGTCGATGTCGCGCTGCAGCACGAACTTCCCGATGCGCTCCGCGACCGGGGCGAGCCACTTCGGCTTGCAGGCGAAGTTGTAGCGCCATACCGCGAGTGTGCGGGCCTCACCGTCGCCCTCGGCGCCCGGGGCGGGTGTGAACCGCCAGCCCCCGCCGAGGCGCTCGAAGAACCAGGAGCCCTTCGTCATCTTCATGCCAACATTCGTCGGCGGGGCGTAGGAGACGTACTCGCTGATCATCCGGAAGCCGAGCCGCTGCACGGTGGCGGTGCGCACCCCCTTCGCGGGGAGCGTCGCCCCGTCGAGGAAGTGCTGACGACGGATGAACGGGTCCCAGCGCATCCGCACCTCACCGGTGGTCTGGGATACGGCGAACGCCGTCGCAGGATCGACGTGGACGATGCAGCGGGACTCGACGACGGGCATGCCCCATCGTGACACGCGCGTTCCCGAGAGGCGTCCGCGAGGTTCGACATGATGGGGTGATGGACAGCGCCTTCGAGGAACTCATCGCCGAGGCCGAGGCCGCCAGCGTCGATGGCTGGGACTTCTCCTGGCTCGATGGACGGGCCAGCGAGGAACGGCCCAGCTGGGGCTACGCGCGCCTCCTCGGCGAGCGGATGGGGCGTGCGCAGGCGTCCCTCGACATTCAGACGGGCGGGGGCGAGGTCCTGGCGCTGTCGCCCGTCATGCCGCCGTTGGCTGTCGCGACGGAGTCCTTTCCGCCGAACGTCGCGAAGGCGACTCGGCTGCTGCATCCGAGGGGCGTTGCCGTCGTCGCCGACCCCGACGAGCCGCCGCTGCCGTTCGCAAGCTGCGCCTTCGATCTCGTGACGAGCCGCCACCCGGCGACGGTTTGGTGGGTGGAGATCGCACGCGTGCTGCGCCCCGGCGGCACCTACCTCGCGCAACACGTCGGCCCCGCCAGCGTCTTCGAGCTCATCGAGTACTTCCTCGGCCCTCAGCCGCAGGCGCGTCTCGAGCGGCGCGCGGACGATGAGGCGAGGGCTGCGGTCGCGGCCGGACTCGACATCGTCGACCTCCGCGAGGAGCGGCTCCGCATCGAGATCAGAGATGTTGGGGCAGTCGTCTACCTGCTGCGGAAGGTCATCTGGTGGGTTCCCGGCTTCAGCGTCGACGCCTATCGGACCCGCCTGCGAGAGCTGCACGAGCTCATCCAGCGCGAGGGGGCGTTCGTCGCGCACTCCACTCGACACCTCATCGAAGCCAAGCGGCCCGACTGAAGATCCCGGCTGCGCCCCTGAACCCCGCTCCCCAGGTTCGCGGAGGATCGCGTGCTTGCCTGAGACGCGAGAACTCCGCAAGCGAACAGGCGGGAGCCCCCATGGAAGACAAGCGACGCCGCGACGCGCGCCCCGGAAGCTCAGGCGCCGGTGACCCCGTTGGGGACCCGGGCGAGCGGAGCGGGCGTGAAGAGAAATCCGGTGCCGAGACGGCTGGCGAGAAGGGCGACCTGCTCGGCGCGGTCGGCAAGCTCGCCAACGTGTTCGCGTTCGGGAAGCTCCCGGACGCGTCAGCCGCCGCCTCGACCGCCGACGGGACGCCGTCGGCGGACACCGACGATGACGGGACCGGCGGCACGGGTGGAGCGAGGCGCGCCCCGTAGCCGCCCCTCGGGCCGACGATCAGTCGATGACGAAGAGCTTGGCGCCGGTCGCCGTGCTGGAGCGGTGCGCTTCTATGCCGGTGCCGACCTGGTAGCTCTGGCCCGCCTCCAGCGTGACGCGGCGGCCGTCGTCGAGCTCGGTCTCGAGGCTCCCCTCGAGCACGAGGAGCACGTGCCCGCGGGAGCACCAGTGATCGGCGAGATAGCCCGGCGAGTACTCGACCTGGCGGATGCGCGTGTCACCGATCTGCTGCGTCCGCCAGGTGGCGCCGCCGGTCTCGCCGGAGTGCTGCGTCGGCGCTACTGCCGCCCAGTCGGTGGTCGTGAAGGCGTGCCCGATGAGGTCCATCCCCCGACGATAGCTCCCCGGCGAATGCCGGCGAGACCGCCGCGGCTCACACGGAACCGCTGAGCTCCCGGGTGCGCATCGCCTCTGCCGTGATCTCCAGCGAACGGACGCGATCGGCGCTTTCCAGCGAGCCGTGCCCGATGATGAGCTCGTCGGCGCCGGTCGCCTCCGCGAACTCGGTGAGGTAGTCGCGCACCTCCTGCCCGGTTCCCACCGCCGTGTACCGCATCATGTTCGCGATCTGCTGCCCCTGCGGGCTCGCGATGATCTGGTCCATCTGCTCATCGCTGAAATCGGAGTTCGGCCCGCGCAGCAGGATGCTGCGAAGTCTGGAGCGCCGGGAGCGGGTGAACTGCTCCTGCGCATCCGCCGAATCGAGGGCCGCGACGACGTTGACCCCCACGATGAGGTGGGGCGCCGCGAGCTGCTCGGAGGGCTGGAACTGCTCGCGGTACAGGGCGACGGCCTGGAACAGCTGGTCCGGGGCGAAGTGCGACGCGAACGCGTACGGCAGGCCGAGCTGCGCGGCGAGCTGCGCGCCGAAGAGGCTCGAGCCGAGGATGTAGAGGGGCACCTCGGTGCCACCGCCCGGCACCGCCTGCACGCCGGGGATGGTCGACTGGCCGCGCAGGAACGCCTGCAGCTCCAGAACATCCTGCGGGAACTCGTTGGCGGAGGCCGGGGAACGCCGCAGCGCTCGGAACGTCGCCTGGTCGCTCCCTGGCGCGCGCCCGAGGCCCAGGTCGATGCGGTCCGGGTAGAGCGTCGCGAGGGTGCCGAACTGCTCCGCGATGACCAGCGGGGAGTGGTTCGGGAGCATGACGCCACCCGCGCCCAGCCGGATCGTGGAGGTCTGCGAGGCGATGTGCCCGATGAGCACGCTCGTTGCGCTCGACGCGATCGTCGGCATGTTGTGGTGCTCGGCGTACCAGACACGGCGGTAGCCGGAGCGCTCGGCAGCCTGGGCGAGCTCGACGCTCGCCTGGAAGCTCTCCCTGACGGTCTGGCCAGGGGCGATGGGAGCGAGGTCGAGGATTGAGAGAGGAACAGTCACCCTGGATGC
This sequence comes from Pseudoclavibacter sp. RFBJ3, assembly GCF_002931375.1. Classification (NCBI taxonomy): domain Bacteria; kingdom Bacillati; phylum Actinomycetota; class Actinomycetes; order Micrococcales; family Microbacteriaceae; genus Pseudoclavibacter; species Pseudoclavibacter sp. RFBJ3. Next base: position 133,238 of record NZ_PSXZ01000001.1, read on the forward strand.
AACCGCCGAGAGGCGTCAGGTGTTCCCGGCGGGTCCGAGTCGTCTCGTCGGCCGTGCCTGAACTCCCGCACCGCTCTACGTCTATTCGTCGCCCGTGTAGAAGGCCGCGGTGCGCGTCGCCGACTCGTGGGCGTCGTCGGGGTCGGCGCCCGCGCTCAGATGCGCGATGCACCAGCGGTCAGCCGCGGAGGCGACGAACCGCCTGCCGCCGTCGGAGTCGTTGAAGGCGGACATGGTCGCGTGGACGTCCGCGTCCTCGTCGGCGAGGGCGATCGCCAGGGCGAGGAGAGCTCCGTCCCAGCCGATGCCGGTGGCAGCTGGCCCGTACTGGGCCCAGTGCTCGTTGTCTGCCACGACGTGTCGGAGCGTGAGGCGCGTCCCGTGCCCCGCTGGCTCGAGGGCGAGGCTGACGCGGCTCACGTCGCCGTCGTACTCCCACGTCAGATGCATGAGGGCGTTCGCCTCGCAGCGCTCGATGGTTCCGGAGGTGCCGCTGTCGGTCAGCCGGTACCTGCCGCCCTGCCGGAGTTCGCCTTCGGCGGGCTCGAACCAGCGGGCCAGACCCTCCGGGGTCGTGCACAGGCCCCAGATGTTCTCTGGTGGATTCGCGAAGTCGCGCTCGAGCGTCACCACGTGGCTCGTGCCATCCCGCGCGACGCTGCGCGTGACGTTCTCGAGGCTCTCGGTCGACGCTCCGGCGGGGGACACCGGTTTCGTTTCCATGCGACCAGCGTGCCCGCGGATGTTGTGGAATCGCGCAGACCCGGGGCGACCCGGGTATCGGCGTCCTGGATTGTCGGTGCCCTGCCCCACAATGAACGGATGCACATCCTCGTCACGTCGCTCGCGCGCGGCTTCGCGCTCGAAGACCGGCGAGGCCCCGCCGATGGCGACGAGGCGTCGGCGCCCGTCACCGTTCCCGACGCGATCGCCCTCGCGCAGCTCGTGTCCGAACGTGAGCGGTCTGCGCCGCCGTCCGATCCCATCCGGTGGGTGTGGAACAGCCAGGACATCGTGCCGCGACTTCTCGCCCACGGCGTGCGGGTGGGGCGCTGCCACGATCTGCGCCTTGCCGGGCGCATCCTCATCACGGCCGGCTACCTCGACGCTCGATTCGACGTCGCGGATGCTCGTGGGGGCTCGCACCCCGGCGAGGGCCTCTTCGATCTCGACGCCGAGAACCCGGGAACACCCGAGGCGACGCGGCGGCTCTTCGACGCCCAGCTCGCCGGGCTGGAGGCGTCGGATCAGGAAGCGGATCGGAAGGGCGCCCTCGCGTTCCTCGTCGGCGTCGAGAGCGCTGGAGCCCTCGTCGCGGCCGAGCTTCGGGCAGCGGGCATGCCGTTCAGTGTCGAACGCCACGAGGGCGTGCTCGTCGAGGCGCTCGGCGCGAGGGGCACGGGTGGCCGACCGGCGAAGCTCGAGGCGGCGGCCTCAGCTGTTCGAGCTGCGCTCGGGGAGGCGACGCTCAACGTCGACTCGCCAAAAGACCTCCTCGCTGCACTGCGCCGGGCGGGGCTCGATGTGGCCAGCACCAGCAAGTGGGAACTCGTCGGCAAATCGCATCCGGTCGTCGATGCGCTGCTGCACTACAAGCGTCTGCATCGGCTCTTCACGGCGAACGGCTGGACGTGGCGCGAGGAGTGGATCCACGGTGGGCGGTTCCGCCCCGACTATGTGCCGGGCGGCGTAGTGACCGGGCGCTGGGCGACGAGCGGCGGCGGAGCGATGCAGCTCCCGAAGGAGATCCGCAGCGCCGTGGTCGCCGACACCGGCTGGAAGCTCGTCGTCGCGGACGCGGCCCAGCTCGAACCGAGGATCCTCGCGGCTATGTCGGGGGATGAGGCCATGGCGCGGGCGGGCGCGCAGCGCGACATGTACGCGGCATTCGTCGACCGCGGCGTGGTGCCTGACCGCGATAGCGCCAAGGTCGCGATGCTCGGGGCCATGTACGGCGCGACGACGGGCCAGAGCGCCGTCCTCCTGCCGGGTCTCGAGCGGGCGTTCCCGCACGCCATGGGGCTTGTCGCCTCGGCGGCGCGTTCCGGTGAGCGGGGGCAGCAGGTGCAGACCTGGCTCGGTCGCACGTCTCCGTGGCCGCCCGCTGAGTTCTCGCCTCGCGACTTCGGCCGCTTCACACGGAACTTCATCGTGCAGGGCACGGCAGCCGAATGGGCGCTCACGTGGATGGCGGGTATCCGGCAGCGCCTCGCGGCCCTCGGCTCGGGAACGGGCGACCCGCGGGGCACCGGCTCGGTCGCGGATGCGCCGCTCGAGCGCACGGCGCACCTCGCCTACTTCCTGCACGACGAGGTGGTCGTGCACTCGCCAGCCGAGCACGCGGAGCGCGCCGCCGCGGAGGTCATCGCGGCCGCCGCAGAGGCAGGGCGCTTCCTGTTCGCCGGCAGCCAGGTCACGTTCCCCGTCGTCGCGCACGTCGTGGACAGCTACGGAGAAGCGAAGTAGGCGCGGCTTCGGTGACTCAGCGCTTCGGCCAGACCCAGAGCGGTCCGTCGAACTGCAGTTTGCCGCGGATGCTCGTCGCCCCCGCCTCCTTCTCGAGCTCGACGACGTTCGCGTCGTCGCGCAAGCCATCGACGAGGGGCTGCGAGTGGGTGACGACGATCACCTGCGTCTGCTCCGAGGCTCGCCGGATGAGGCCCGCAAGCGTTGGCAGGAGGCTGGGGTGGAGGCTCGCCTCCGGCTCGTTCAGGACCAGCAGCTCTGGCATGCGCGGCGAGAGGAGCGCCGTCGCGAGGAGGATCATCCGCAGCGTGCCGTCGGACAGCTCCCGCGCATCCAGTGGCCTCGCGAGGCCCGGCTGCGACATGACGATCTTCGCCATGCCAGACTCGTCTTCCTCGACGCTGACCCGTGACCCCGGGAAAGCAGCATCGATGGCGTCGTGGAAGGCCCCCGCCTGGCCGATTCGCTGCACCGTCGCGAGCGCGGCTGGGAGCCGCGAGCCGTCGTCGGGGAGCACCGGGGTGAACGTGGCGGGGCTCGGCAGCCGAGCGGGAGCCGCCGCGTCGGTGCGGAGGTAGTCGAGGAAGCGCCAACCGCGCGCCGACTCGCGCAGCGCGTACAGCTCGGGTGCTGTTGAGGGATCGGCGAGTGTCGCGAGCATCGACTCGGCCTCGCGCACGCTCCACTCGGCCTGCACGAGCTTGAAGTCGGCGTCTCTCACGCGCACCGAGTTCGCGCGGCGTTCGACGAGCGTCGTCGAGGGGCGCAGCAGCTCGCTCGCCCAGACGAGCTCGCTCTTGACCACCGGGTCGAAGGGGAAATCGGAGATGATCGGGATGCCGAGGTCGATCGCGAAGTTCTGGACCTGCTCCGGCGAGGGCATGCCGAGGTCGGTCGCGAAGGACACCCCGGAGGTGCGCAGGCCGAGCTTGAGGGTGACGGGCTCACCGCGGGACCGCTTGCCGGCGTGGATGACCGCCCGGAGACCGCCCTCCATCGCGAGCGACGAGAGGGCCCCCTCGCGGATGATGTCGTGCAGCAGGCGCAGCGCTCGGTAGAGGTTGGACTTGCCGCTGCCGTTCGCCCCCGTGATGACGTTCAAGCGCTCGAGCCCGAGCGTGACGCTCTTGATGGACCGGTAGTTCTCGATGGCGAGGAGTTCAAGCATGCTCACACGCTAGGGGGTACCTCCGACATCGCCGCTGGAGGGTGCGGTCGCGCCCTGCACCTGCAGCAAGCGCGGCACCGCCTCCGGAGAGGCGGTGCCGCGCTTGTCCTCTGCGCGCTGGCCGTCTACTTGACCTGGCGGATGAGCTTCTTGTTCACGAACTCCTCGATGCCGAGCGAACCGAGCTCGCGGCCGAAGCCGGAGCGCTTCACTCCGCCGAAGGGCAGCTCGGGGCTGTCGAGCCCGACGCCGTTGATGTAGACCATGCCGGCTTCGATGGCGTCGGCGACGCGCTGCGCCTGCTCCTGGTCGGTCGTGAAGAGGTACGAGCCAAGGCCGAAGGGCGTCGCGTTCGCGAGCTCGATGGCCTCCTCTTCGCTGCTGACCTTGTAGAGCGCGGCGACGGGGCCGAAGAACTCCTCCGTGTAGGCGTCGTTGTCGGGGGTGACTCCGGCGAGCACGGTCGACTCGAAGAAGTTGCCGTCGTGGCCACCGCCAGCGAGGAGCTGCGCGCCCTGAGCGACAGCCCGCTCGACCTGCTCGGCGAGGTTCTTCGTGGCCGGGGCAGAGGAGAGCGGGCCGAGCTCCGAGTCATCCTTCGTCGGGTCGACGGCCGCGACCGAGGTCATCGCGGCCGTGAACTTCTCCGCGAACTCGTCGTAGAGCGAGTCGATGACGATCATGCGCTTCGCGCCGTTGCAGGCCTGCCCGGAGTTATCGAGGCGCGCGGCGACCGCTGCTTCGACGGCCTCGTCGACGCTGTCGGTGCTGAGCAGGATGAACGGGTCGGAGCCGCCGAGCTCGAGGACCACCTTCTTGAGGTTGCGGCCCGCGATCTCGGCGACCGCGGCGCCCGCGCGCTCCGAGCCGGTCAGTGAGACGCCGTGGATGCGGTCGTCGGCGATGATGTCGGCGATCTGCTCGTTGGTGGCGAAGATGTTGACGTAGGCACCCTCTGGGAACCCGGCGTCGGCGAAGATCTGCTGGAGCGCTGTCGCCGACTCGGGGCACTGGCCGGCGTGCTTCAGCAGGATCGGGTTGCCGAGCACGAGGTTCGGGCCGGCGAAGCGAGCGACCTGGTAGAACGGGAAGTTCCAGGGCATGATGCCGAGGAGGGGACCGAGGGCCGAGCGGCGGATGAGGGCGGTGCCTTCGCCTCCGAGCAGCTCGATCGGGGCGTCCTTCAGGAAGCTCTCCGCGTTGTCGGCGTAGTACTGCAGGATGTCGGCGCTGAAGTCGACCTCCCCGTAGGACTGCTCGATGGGCTTGCCCATCTCCCTCGTGATGATCTCGGCGAGGGCCTCGCGGCGCTCGCGGTGCAGCTCGGCTGCCCGGCTCATGAGGGCGGCGCGCTCTGCGACGGTGCTCGGCTTCGACCAGGTCCGGTAGGCGCCGTCGAGGCTCTGCAGGGCGGTCTCGATGCCCTCGGATGTGACGAGCGGGAATTCCTGTCCCTGCTCGCCGGTGGCTGGGTTCACGACTACGTAGGTGCTCAAACTCACTCCAGACATTGGATGCGTGCGCGCAGCATCGCGCGATTGGGTGAAGCCTAGGAGATGGGGCCTTGGAAACCCAGGGTTCGGGCCGATTTAACTGAATATCGTTTATTTACAAGGTGCCTCTCCGGCGATGCGGCTCTAGGCTCTGGAGCGGCGGGATTCGCCCGCAGGCAGGGGATGGCATGAGCGAGCAGTCACACGACGATGTCCAGTTCTTCCGTGCGTTCAAGCGGTTCCTCGAACGCGTCAACGAGACGCCGGCCGAGGTCCAAGTCGTGCGCACGCCCTTCGGCGGCGAGCTGAGCGATTTCCTCGGCGCCGACGCCGAGGCGCTCCCGGTTGTCGTCGAGGAGTTCGCGAGCTACCGGATCGTCGACGCGGATATCGCGCTTGAGGAGATCGCCGCCCGCGGCGAAGCGAGGCTCGTCGGTGTCGCCGGTGGCTCCGCCCACGCGCACGCCGGCCTCGCGGAGCTCATCTCGAGCCCGCACATGCCGTTCAGGTCGGGGCCCGCCGAGTTCGCCGAGAAGGCGACAGGGCCCAGGTCGACACGACAGGTCGTGAGCTTCGGTGCACGACTCTTCACCTACCGTGGTGCCCGAGTTGTGGTCATGCAGCGCGCATCCCGCCCCGACATGGGCCGACCGCAGGGGCAGCTCGAGGTGCTCACCGCCGCAGACCCCTCGCTCGTCTCCGATCTCCTCGGCGAGGTTCGAGCCCTCATGATCGAGCGCAGCGTGCTGCGCGGCAAGGTGCTCGCGTTCGAGAACAGCGACTACCGGATGGACGCTGGCGCGTCCTTCCTGGAGCGCCCGAACGTCGCCGAGACCGACGTGATCCTGCCGTACGGCGTCCTCGAATCAGTGGTGGCGCACGTGATCGAGATCGGGCGGCAGCGTGAGGTCCTGCTCGCCGCGGGCCAGCACCTGAAGAGAGGCGTGCTGCTGTACGGCCCGCCTGGGACCGGGAAGACGCTCACGGTCAGGCATCTCCTGAGCCGCACGGAGGGGGTGACGGCCGTGCTGCTGACCGGGTCGAGCATCCAGCACATCAGCGCGGCCGCCGAACTGGCCCGCACCCTGCAGCCGTCGATCGTGGTGCTCGAGGACATCGACCTCGTTGCCATGGAACGCCACGCGTCCCCGCAGCCGTTGCTCTTCGAGGTGCTCGACGCGCTTGATGGCCTCGACGGCGATGCCGACGTCGCCTTCATCATGACCACCAACCGGGTGCAGGTGCTCGAGCGGGCGCTCGTCTCGCGTCCCGGTCGCGTCGACCTGGCCGTGGAGATCGCGCTGCCAGGCGGGCCGGAGCGCTACCGTCTGCTCGAGAAGTACGCCGCGGGCCTGCCGTTCAGCGACGAAGCGCTCCTGGAGGCGTCGGGTCGCGCCGAGCAGACCACCGGGTCGTTCGCCAAGGAGCTCATCCGCCGTGCGGTGCTCGCGGCGGCACGGCATGGCGTCGAGCCGGACGACGAGATCCTGCTGTTCGAGCTCGACGAGCTGATGTCGGCGCAGTCCGCGCTCACGAGGCGCCTCCTCGGCGACGGCACGGAGCCGAGCGGCGACGAAGCCACTGAGGGCGGGGTGGAGATCATCTCCACAGCGGAAGGCGACCGCACGGGGTCCGTCACCTACCGGGCTCTGGGTGCAGAGGCTGACTCCGGCTGGACGGCGTACGTGCCGGCCTCGGACGCGGTCTACCCGCCTGGTGCGGGTGCCTCGGCGACCGAGGAGCAACCCTCGCGTGGCGACGGGGAGGCGCTCAGCTGACGGCTGCCCGCCAGCGCTCCGACGAGAAGGTGCGAGTCGAAGCGCCGCCCGGGTCGCTCGGCGGGCGTGAGCCGCGGCTCACGTCGCGCACCCTGATGCGCCAGCCGTCTGCCGTGCGGACGAAGGTGTCGATATAGTCGCCGCTCGCCGTCGTGCCGTCAGTTCGCACGAGGAGGAACTTCGACCAGGACGTGATGGTGTCGGCGTCGACCCGATGGAGGACGGTGTCGGTGGTGTAATGCGGGTGGTAGGGCTGCACGGTGTTGATGACCCGGGCGAGCGCCTCGTCACCGCGCACCGCGTTCGGGCCCGTGCCGAAGGAGAAGTCCTCCGTGAATACCTTGCGCAGGTGATCCCAGTCGCGGTTGTCGATGACCTGCCCGTAGCGGGCGAGCACGTCGAGGACCTCGGCGGTGTCGGCGGCAGGCACTTGCGCTGCCACGGCGCTCGGGCTCTGCGCTGTCATCGCGCCGACTCGAAGCTCGCGAAAGACTCCGCGCCCTCGGCCGAGTACTGTCCGCTCGGGCGCTCGCGGTTTCGCTCCGTGATGCGGCGGCTCGTGATGACCCACGTGCCGTCGCGTTCCTCGAGCGTGTCGAGGTAGTCGCCGCCTGCGGCGGACGCCTCATAGGTGACGAGCACGTAGCGACTCCAGGCGACGGCCGACCCGGCGGCCTCGCCAGCCCGGATGACCGTGTTGATGGTGTGGTGGGAGGGCAGGTGCCCTCCGAGCGAGGCCGCGAGCTGCTGCTCGAAGGCTCTCGCTCCTGATGCGCCAGTGAACTCGCCAGCAGGGCTCTCGAGGCGCGCATCCGGAGCGAGGACCGAGTCGAGCAGGGTCCATTCGCCGTTGTCGACGAAGTGCCCGTAGAGCGCGAGGGTCTGCTGGATGCCCCAGCGGTCGTCGGCGGTGAGTGTGGTCACGGTCAGCCCCATTTCGTTTCCGTTCAGGAACAGTCTCACCACCCACCGACATCCGCGTGCTCTCCGCGGTCGCGGAACTTCCGCGGGCGTCACGAGCGGAAATCTCGGCGAAATTCTGCCCGAGAGGGCTCTGTCTGTGGTTTCCGCTCCGGGGCGCACCCATTTTTGCTAGTTTGTTGAACTAGTTTCATGGCGTCGACGGCGCCACCACGAGGAGGACCATGGCGCACAAGCCCGCTGAGCGCTCGTCCGGGTACTGGTACCCGACCGGCGGAGAGCATGCGACCTCGGTCGACGTGCTCAACCTGCTGCGTGACTACCGCGAAGCGGAGGCCAAGATGCGAGCGCGGACGCGCTCGTCGATGCGCATGAACGAGAACGACCTGCTGGCGCTTCGCTTCCTGCTCCAGCAGCAGCGGCAGGGCAAGGTCGTCATGCAGAAGGACCTGGCGGAGCGGCTCAAGATCTCGTCCGCGTCGGTCACCGGCCTCGTTGATCGCCTTGTGAAGAGCGGCCACGTCGAGCGGCGACCGCACCCCACCGATCGTCGGGCTTCGATCATCGCGTCGACGGCCGAGTCCGACCGTGAAGTGCGGGAGACGCTCGGCCTCATGCACCAGCGCATGATCGCGGTCGTCGACTCGCTCACGACCGAGGAGCTCGACGGGGTGGCGAAGTTCCTCTCTGGCATGGTCGGCTCGGTGGAGGCAGCCGAGCCGGAGGGTGCTTCGCTGCGTTAGTGGCTGTTTCCTCGAGAGTCAACCCCCCAGGTCGCTTTTTATTTAGTTAGATAAACTACATATGTGCTCAAACAAAGACGCAGGCTCAACCGCAGTGCAGTAGCCGCCGCTCGACGACGGGCAGAAGAGCGCTACTGGGACGTTTACCAGCGCACCATCATGCCAGGGGAGCTTCTTGCGCTCTGCTTCGTGGGTGCCACCATCTCGATCGGAATCGCGGTCTCCTTCTTCGCCTTCCTCCCCTGGTAGCGCGAGCGGCCACTTGGATGGTCGCCACAAGGCTCTCGAAGTGCCAGCCGATGGGTGCGAGGCTCTTCGGTGCGCATCCATCTCCGGATGCCATGGCGCAAAGGAGCGACATGACCGACCCGACTTCGATGACCGGCCTTGAGCAGCTGAGGGCTCACCTCGCGAACGGTGCAGAGATCGCTCCGATCGCGCAGCACTTCGGCATGACCGTCGTGAGCTTCGCCGAGGGCGAGGTGATCTTCGAGGGTGTTCCCGACCGGTCGCACTACAACCCCATCGGAACCGTGCACGGCGGATTCGCGGCGACGCTCCTCGACTCGGCGTGCGGCACGGCAGTCCACACGACGCTCCGCCCGGGGCAGGCCTACACATCCCTCGAGATCAAGGTCAGCTTCCTGCGCCCCATGACCGTGGAGACGGGCCCCGTCCGGGTGCGCGGTCGCGTCGTGAAGTCAGGGGCGAGGGCGGCGTTCGTCGAAGCCGAGCTCAGGGACTCCGCCGACGTGCTCCTCGCCACGGCGACCAGCACGTGCGCGATCTTCCCAGCGCGCTGACCCGGTCTTCTGAGCCGCGCTTCTCCACAGCTTCGCTTCTCGAGCGCGCCCCGAAACGAGCACAGGATAGAATCGGCTCCCGTGACCGGAACGAATCTCCTCGGCATCCCCGAGACGCGCCTTGCGGCTGAGCCAGAGGTCGTCGACGACCTGTCCAACCTGCCCCACGACCAAGCCGCGCTTGCAGCCATCGTCGAGAAGCACCCGGCCTCATCGCTGGCGTGGGCGACCCTCGCAGACGCCGCGCACGCCGACGGCAACACGATCGGCGCGTACGCCTACGCACGCGTCGGCTACCACCGGGGGCTCGACGCCCTTCGCAAGGCCGGGTGGCGCGGCCAGGGCCCCGTGCCGTGGTCGCACGACCCCAACAAGGGAGTCCTGCGCGCGTTCTACGCGCTCCGACGAAGCGCAGCAGAGATCGGCGAGGAGGGCGAGCCCGAGCGCCTCGCCAGCCTGCTCCACGACGCCGACCCGCAGGCGATCACCGAGATCGAGCGGATGCACGCGGCGAGCTAGCGGCGCATCCGCACCAGCAGACAAGCAGGGAACAAGGCAGGGCCGCCGAGTCGGTCCGCCGACCGCGCGGCTCACGCCACGCACACGACAGGCGCGAGCTGCGCCGATCCGACAGAACAGGGGCGACACATGCCAGGCGTAGCAATCATCGGCGGCCAGTGGGGCGACGAAGGCAAGGGCAAGGCAACCGACCTCCTCGGCGACCGCATCGACTACGTCGTGAAGTTCAACGGCGGCAACAACGCCGGCCACACGGTCGTGATCGGTAACGAGAAGTACGCGCTGCACCTGCTGCCCTCCGGAATCCTCACCCCAGGCGTGACCCCCGTCATCGGCAACGGTGTCGTCATCGACCTCGACGTGCTCTTCCACGAGATCGACCACCTCGAGGCGCGCGGCGTCGACACCTCGAAGCTGCGCGTCTCCGCGAACGCGCACCTCATCACCGGGTACCACACCACGCTCGACAAGGTCACCGAGCGGTTCCTCGGGAAGCGCCAGATCGGCACCACCGGACGCGGCATCGGCCCCGCCTACGCCGACAAGATCAACCGCATCGGCATCCGCGTGCAGGACCTCTTCGACGAGAACATCCTCCGCCAGAAGGTCGAAGCAGCGCTCTTCGGCAAGAACCACCTCCTCGTGAAGGTCTACAACCGTCGCGCGATCACGGTCAACGAGATCGTCGACGCGCTCCTCCTCCACGCCGAGCGCCTCCGTCCCATGGTCGGCGACACCTCGCTCGAGCTCTACGACGCCCTCAACGCGGGCCGCAACGTCGTCTTCGAGGGTGGCCAGGCGACCATGCTCGACGTCGACCACGGCACCTACCCGTACGTCACCTCGTCGTCCTCGACCGCGGGAGGCGCATCCACGGGCGCCGGTGTCGGACCGACCCAGATCAACCGCATCATCGGCATCGTCAAGGCCTACATCACGCGCGTCGGAGCCGGCCCCTTCCCGACCGAGCTGTTCGACGAGTGGGGTGAGCTGTTGCGCACGCGAGGCGGCGAGTTCGGCACCACCACCGGACGCCCGCGCCGCACCGGCTGGTACGACGTTCCCGTCGCCCGCTACACGGCCCGCATCAACGGGGTCACCGACTTGGTCATGACGAAGCTCGACGTGCTCAGCGGCATCGAGCGCATCCCCGTCTGCGTCGCCTACGACGTCGACGGCGTCCGCTTCGACGAGATGCCCGTCTCGCAGTCGGACATCCACCACGCGAAGCCCATCTACGAGTACTTCGACGGCTGGACCGAGGACCTCTCCGGCTGCCGCACCTTCGAGGAGCTGCCCGAGAACGCGCAGCTCTACGTGCAGGCACTCGAGCGCCTCTCCGGTGCCCGCATCTCCGCGATCGGCGTCGGCCCGAAGCGCGACGAGATCATCCAGATCCACGACCTGATCGACTGACCGCGGGCATCGCCGTCAGCGCCCGTGTGCGGGCAAGCGCTCAACGCCTGAGACAATCGACGACGTGAATAGCGCCCCCGCAGCCCTGACCGTCCTCCCAGACCCCCAGTTCGTGATGGTCGGCGACGGTCACCGCATCGCCACGTACACGTGGGGAGATGTGGACGCGCCGACGGTGATCGTCGTGCACGGCTTCGCGTCGAGCACGAAGGACAACTGGGTGGCGACGGGCTGGGTGCGCGACCTGCTGCGCGCCGGCTACCGCGTGCTCGGCCTCGACCAGCGCGGGCACGGGCAGAGCGACAAGCCCTACGAGGGGCGCGACTACGACATCCGCACGCTGGCCTCCGACGTCGAGGCCGTGCTCGACGCGTACCTCGTCGACACCGCGCTGTACGTCGGCTACTCGCTCGGCGCGCGCGTCGGCTGGGAGGTCGCACAGGACTTCGCCGACCGCATCCCGCGGGTCGTGCTCGGGGGAGTCCCGGATGGCGTGCCGCTCGGGCGCCTCGATATCGATCAGGTGCGCGAGCTCATCGACCACGGCACCCCGGTGCAGGACCCGGTGACGCAGAACTACCTCGCCCTCACGGAGCGCGTCGGAGGCAACGACCTGCGGGCGCTGCTCGCGATCGCCGAAGGGATGCGCGCGTCCGGCAAGGCCGACCCCGACCTCGGCCGTGTGCCGCAGCAGCCGGTGCTCTTCGCGACCGGGTCCCGCGACGGGATCATCGAGGGGTCCAAGGCACTCTCCGCGGCGACGCCCAAGGCCCGCTTCTTCGAGATCCCGGACCGCCACCATTTCAACGCTCCAGGCTCGCGTGACTTCCGTGCCGCAGCCCTCGCCTTCCTCGCCGAGGAAGTCCAAGAGGGCTAGCGGACCCCGGAGGGTGGCGACTGGGTGACGTTCGGGAGCGCCGGGCAAGATGCTTCCATGTCGTCCAGAACACTCGAACGCCGCTCCCGCGGACACGGCGGGGCCATCCCGTGGATCGTCGTCCTTCCCTTCGCCGTCTCCGGCGTCATCCACCTCGTGAAGCCCGCCGTCTTCGAACCGATCATCCCCAAACCGCTGCGGGGGCACAGCCGCGAGCTGGTGGTCGCGTCCGGCGTCGCCGAGCTGACGTGCGCGGCGGGGCTCGTGCGCCCGTCGACACGGTCGATCGCGGGGCTCGCGAGCGCGGCCGTGCTGCTCGCGGTCTGGCCCGCCAACGCCCAGATGAGCGTCGACCTGGGCCGCCGGGCGTGCCGGAAGCGCACCGCCTCGTCGGTCGTCGCGTTTGTCGTCTCCGTTGCTCGCCTGCCGATGCAGCTCCCGCTCATGAGGGCCGCGCTGGGCTCCGGGAGCTAGCCTTTCCGAATGAGCATCGAGTCGAAGAACGATCAGGTTCGGACGACCTCCGAGCAGCGGGAGATCGAGCGGAAGTACGACATTCCCGAGGGGGCGGGGGAGCCCGAGCTCTCGAAGCTCGGCGCGGGGCTCCGAGCAGGGGAGCCGGTCACGGAGACCCTCGTCGCCGAGTATGTCGACACCCCCGAGCTGGCGATCCTCGACGCCCGCTGCGTGCTGCGTCGCCGCACGGGTGGCGACGACGAGGGGTGGCACCTGAAGCGTCCGCGCAGCGGCGACGAGCGCATCGAGGTCCACGCGCCCGTGGGCGCCCCGCGGCGGATCCCGCCGGAGCTGCGCGCCGAGTTCGCGGACATTATCGGCGAGCGCCCCGTGCTTCCGCTCGTGGAGCTCACGACGACGCGCACGACCACTGAGGTGCGTGGCGGCGGCGCGTGGTCGGCCGGCGGGGCGCGGGACGACGACGACGCGCTCGCCGCGCTCATCTGCGACGACGTCGTGCACGCCAGGGTCGTCCGCATCGGCGAGGAGCGCACGCTCGAGTGGCGGGAGTTCGAGGTCGAGCTGGCGGACGGCGCATCGACCCGGGTCTTCGACGAGATCGAGGCGGTGCTCTTCGACGCCGGCCTCACCCCGTCCGTCCACCGTTCCAAGCTCGTTCGCAGCCTCGACGGGGTCAAGCCCGCCCAGGCGCCGTCGGGGCAGGGGACGGCCGGCGACGCGGTCGTCTTCGCCATCGCGTCGCGGTTCGGCGAGTTCCAGGAGCAGGAGGCCGCGGCCCGCATCGATGCGCCGGACGCGGTGCACCAGGCGAGGGTCGCCCTGCGCAGGCTGCGGAGCCTCCTCAAGGTCTTCGGCGCCCTGTTCGAGGCGGATGCGGTCGAGTGCCTCGCCGGGGAGCTCAAGTGGGCTGGGGGCGTGCTGGGGGCTCCCCGTGATGCGGAGATCCTCCGCGAGCTCGTGCTCGCCGAACTCGACTCGGCGGGACACCTCGAGGCGGGCGCGGGGGCTGTCGACGTCGCCAGAGCGTGCATCGAGGCGCGCCTCGCCGACCGGCACGCAGCCGCCCTCGCGTCCTTCCGGACGGAACTCGATGGGGAGCGCTGGGACGCGCTGCACGACAGCCTCGTCTCCTTCGTCACCGCGCCCCCGTTCGCAGGGCTCGCCGATCGGCGCGCCCTCGGCACCATGCGGAGCCTGACCCGCACCGCCATCACCACGGTCGAGAAGCGGACGGAACGCGCCCGCAAGAAGCCGAAGAAGCTCGAACGCTGGCACGACGTGCGCAAGGCCGCGAAGTCGGTCCGCTACGGCTACGAGGCCATCGACGAGCTGCCGGACGCGACGGCGAAGAAGCAGCGCAAGGAGTGGAAGCACCTCGCGCAGGCCTTCGGCGAGCTGCAGGACTCGTCGATGCTCGACGAGGAGCTCGGCGTGCTGAGCGAGCGGCTCGGGCAGTCCGCGCAGGAGGAAGAGCGCGGAGAGGCGGGTGCAGAGCACCGCGACGCCGTCGCCGTGCTCTCGGAGCTCCGGACGCGCATCCGCGCCCGCCAGAACGACGCGCTGCGAGTCGCCCGCGACGCCCTCGACGACCTGGCCTGACCGGACGGCGAGATCTGCACGGACCGGTCAGGCGGTGGTGCCAGGATCGGCGCATGCACATCGATCTCTCGGGCCGTACGGCCCTCGTCACGGGTTCCACGCAGGGTATCGGCCTTGCGATCGCCGCGGATCTCGCCGCCGCTGGCGCGCACGTCATCGTGAACGGGCGCGGAGCCGCCAGCGTGGAGTCGGCCGTCGCCGAGCTGCGCGGGCGCGTGCCAGACGCGACGATCGAGGGGGTGCCCGCCGACCTCGCGACGGCGGAGGGCGCGGCCGTCGTCCGCTCTGCGTTCCCTGACCTCGACATCCTCGTCAACAACCTCGGCATCTACGGCAGCACGCCCGCTCTCGAGATCAGCGACGAGGAGTGGCTGCGCTACTTCGAGGTGAACGTGCTGTCGGCCGCGCGTCTCATGCGCGAGTACCTCCCGGGCATGACGTCGCGCGGCTGGGGGCGGGTGATCTCCATCGCGAGCGACTCAGCCGTCGTGATTCCCGAGGAGATGATCCACTACGGCATGACCAAGACGGCGCTGCTCGCGGTCTCGCGCGGCTACGCGAAGGCGGTGAAGGGCACCGGGGTGACCGTCAACGCCGTCATCGCGGGGCCGACGCACACCGGCGGCGTCGAGGCGTTCGTGGCGGAGCTCGTGGGCGAGGACCTCGCCTGGGACGACGCGCAGCGGGAGTTCATGCGACGGCACCGGCCGCAGTCGCTCATCGAGCGTCTCATCGAGCCGGAGGAGATCGCGCACCTGGTCACCTACCTGGCATCGCCGCTGGCTTCGGCGACGACCGGAGGCGCCCTGCGCGTCGACGGCGGCTACGTCGATTCGATCCTGCCGTGAGCGTCGAGCGCAGCCTCGATGTTGGCGACATTGGTGAGGTGTGGGCGTCGCTCGTCGCAGCCACGACGGGGCGCACGCCGTTCACGCTCGGCTACCTCGGCACCGTGGCGTCGGGCGGCGAGCCCCGCGTCCGTGCCGTGATCCTGAGAGCCGTGGATGAGCGGCGCGGCGTCGTGGCGTTCGCGACGGACAGTCGGACGGCGAAGGTCGGGGAGCTGGCCGAGAACCAGCGAGCGGCCCTCACGTTCTACGATCCGGAGCGCGACGTGCAGCTGCGCCTGGACGGCCGCGCGGAGATCGTCACCGACAGTGCGGTCCGGCGCGAGGTCTGGGAGGGGCTCGGGGCGGGGTCGAAGCGGCTCTACGACAAGCCTGAGGTGCCCGGGACTCGGCTGGCAGAGGGGGACTCCGACGCTCGGGGGACGGGCGATGAGGCTGCGTTCGAGCGCTTCGCGTGGGTCCGCGTCACGGTCGTCACGGTCGACGCGGTCGACCTCTCCGGCGCTGAGCACATCCGCTGCCGCCACACACGAGGAGTCGACTCCTGGGCAAGCGATCGGCTGGTTCCCTAGGCGCGCTACTGCATGGGCGCGTTCAGGTTCGACGCCCAGGTTCGAATCGCTGAACGCTCGTTCTCGTCGCACACGTACCCGTAGCCGGTCGTCGTGTCGCCGTTCGTGAGCGACCACTCACCGTAGTAGGTCAAGGCGTAGCAGTCGGCCATGACTTCGGCACTGCCCTGGAAGAGGCCCTGCGCGAGCAGCTCGTTGTACTCGCCGCGATGGTCGAAGACGCTGGCGTTGTCGGCACGCTGGTAGACGTGGGCCAGCTCGTGTATGACGGTGAACTTGCTCGACCATTCGCCGAGCTCGCTTTCCGGCAGCAGGTGCACGGTGAGCGAGTCCTCCTTCGTGATGCACCCTGTTGTGCGCCAGTCCTCCCGATCGTCGGCCGTGCACGCGGTTGCCGCATCCCACTGCACGTCGATAAACCCTTTGCCTGCCGTGTCCACGATGCTCTCCGTGACCAGGCCGCTGGTGTTCACGCGCCGGGCTTGCGCCTCGGCGACGCTGACCTCGAGTCCCTCTCGGAAGGTCTTCGCCTGCGCTGCGATCGTCTGCGCGCTGTACTCGAGCAGGTTCGGATCAGCCATCTTCTCGTCCTGCCGGAACAGCCACTCGAATTCAGCGACGAGCCAGGCGACGGGAGACTCGTCGAACTCGAGGGACAGCTCGTCGATCTTGGCGCGTTCGTCCGCGTAGAGCGCGCGCTGGGTGTCGATCTCGGAGTCTGCCGTGGGGGCAGCATCGGGTGTCGCCACGCTGGAGGAGCCGCCCGTCTCATCACCCCCGGAAAAGAGCAGCGCGCCGAAACCGGCGAAGACGACGACGGCCACGATGGCCACGACGGCCAGGCATCCGCACCCGGCGAGCCAGCCGCCGACGCCGCGGCTTCGGCGAGGCACGTGAGGCGCCGCCACCGGCGCGAATGCTGGACCGACTGGTGACGCCGCTGGTTGGCGACCTGGCGCTCGTCCGGTCGACAGCGTCGGGTTGACGCCTCGGATCCAGCGGATGAGCTCAGGGGAAGCGGCTGGGTTCGCGGCGATGAGCGCATGGAGGTCCCAGCGCTGGGCGGCGAGATCGACGAGCACCTGCAGCGGTGTGCTCGGATCGCAGGCGATCGCGTGCGCTGCACTCGGCTGCCGGTCGTTCATGCACTCCCCTTGCTGTTCTGGCTCACCGCTCGGGAGAGATGCGGTGCTGTCTGCTCCAGGAAGGGACTCTCCCGCGGCGATTCTGGCACCGGTCCAGCGTAGTCCGCGGTGCGCTGCTGGCCGCTGCACCGCGTCCGTCTGTCCGAGAGTCGACGATCTGTGTCGCTCGATGGCGTCGCCGGGGCACGCCGGTGGGAGCGGCTAGGCGAGGGCGGCGTCGATGGCGTCGGCCGAGAGCACGTGGTCGATGGCGAGGGCGCTGGCGCCGAGGATCGCGGCGTCGCCTCGGGCTCGCGACGCCACGACCCGAAGGTGCTGCGTCGCGAGCGGCAGTGAGCGCGAGTAGACGACTTCGCGGATGCCGGCCATGAGCTGCTCGCCGGCCTCCGCGATGCTCCCGCCGATGACGATCATCGACGGGTTGAGCATGCTGACGCAGGCGGCGAGTACGGTGCCGACGTCGCGGCCGGCCTGACGGAGGGCGCGGGCTGCGCTGAGGTCTCCCGAGCGCACGAGCGCCACGATCTGCCCGCTGCCCGACACCTCGATGCCCTCTTCGTGGAGCCTTCTGGCGATGGCGTCGCTCCCGGCGACGGCTTCGAGGCAGCCGAGGTTGCCGCACCTGCAGGGGATGCTCTCGGCGCCAGGCACGGCGATGTGCCCGATGTCGCCTGCGGCACCCCTGGCGCCGCGTCGCAGCGAGCCGTCCGCGATGATGCCGGAGCCGATGCCGGTCGCGACCTTGACGAAGAGCAGGTCGGAGACCTCGGGCCACTCACTCCGGTGCTCGCCGAGGGCCATGATGTTGACGTCGTTGTCGACCAGCACAGGAGCGTCGAAGTGGGCGCCGAGCCTGCCGGCGACGTCTGCGTCGTCCCAGCCGGGCATGATGGGCGGGTTGATGGGGCGGCCGGAGCTGAACTCGACGGGCCCGGGGAGGCCGACGCCGACACTCACGAGCTCCCGGCGCCCGCGGTTCGACGCGGCGAGCATCTCGTCGCCCTTCGTGCACACCCAGGCCAGCACCGCGTCCGGCCCGAGGTCGATGGGCAGCTTGTCCTCCGAGTCGGCGATGATGTTCGAGGCGAGGTCGGTGAGGGCCATTCTCGCGTGGGTCGCGCCGAGGTCGACGGCGAGGACAACTCTGCTCTCGGGGGAGAAGGCGAAGACGGCGGGGGGCCTGCCGCCCGTCGAGTGGGCCTCGCCGACGGTCACGATGAGGCCCGCCGCCATGAGCATGTCGATGCGGGTCGCGACCGTGGAGCGAGCCTGGCCGGTGACGGATGCGAGCTCAGCGCGCGTTCGGGGGGCGCCGTCGCGGAGCATCTGGAAGAGCTCTCCGGGGCCAGGCTGGCGGGACGCCGGCTTCGGCAGCTGCTCGATGACCATGCGCGTCTTCTCTCTCGGATCGGTGGTCGGCGAGAGCCGACTTCGCCACGTTACCGCCCTGCCCGTCTTCGGTGACTGCAGCGCTTCTGTGTGGCGGCGTATCTCAATTGTGCAACAGGCAAGACACTTTTGCTTGACCATCGACAAAAGTGACGGTAGCTTTCGACACATGGTCAACGAAGACCCCACACCGGGTCCCTCCCCCCTCCTGCAGATGCGCGGCATCGTCAAGCAGTTCCCAGGTGCTCGGGCGCTCGACGGCGTCGACCTCGACGTCCTCCCCGGCGAAGTCCACTGCCTGCTCGGCCAGAACGGCGCAGGCAAGTCGACGCTCATCAAGGTGCTCGCAGGCGCACACCAGCCCACCGAGGGCCAGCTGCTCCTGGGCGGCGAGCCCATCACCATCCCCAACCCAGTCGCTGCCCTCGGGCTCGGCATCGCCACGATGTACCAGGAGCTCGACGTCGTCGACGGCCTGACCGTCGCGGAGAACGTGTACCTCGGGCACGAACTCGACACCGCGGGAGTCTCCAGGCGTGCCGAGGCGAAACAGCGGACGAAGGAGATCCTGGCGCGGCTCGGGCACTCCGAGATCTCACCGACGACCGAGGTCGGCGAGCTCTCCGCCGCTGGCAAGCAGATCGTGTCGATGGCTCGAGCGCTCTCGCACGAGGCCCGCATCATCGTCATGGACGAGCCCTCCGCGGTGCTCGACTCCGAGGAGGTCGCGAACCTCTTCCGCGTGGTCGAGGAGCTCACGAAGGCGGGCGTCGCGATCATCTACATCTCGCACCGGCTCGAGGAGATCCGCACGATCGGCGATCGCATCACGGTGCTCAAGGACGGCCGCACGGTCGCCCAGAACCTGCCGGTCAGCGAGACTCCGACCTCGGAGCTCATCACCCTCATGACCGGCCGCAAGGTCGAGTACCTGTTCCCCGATTCCCCTGAGCTCCCATCGGATGCGCCCGTGCTGCTCGACGTGCAGGACCTCGCGCTCGCGGACACGTTCTCGGACGTCTCGTTCACCGTCTCCGCTGGCGAGATCGTCGGATTCGCGGGGCTCGTCGGTGCCGGCCGGAGCGAGATCATGGAGACCATCTACGGCGCACGCAAGGCGACGGGGGGCACGGTCACGGTCGAGGGCAAGACGCTCGCGCGCGGTTCGGTCACGGCCGCCGTGAACGCGGGCATCGGCCTCGCGCCGGAAGAGCGCAAGAGCCAGGGGCTCCTGCTCGACGAGCCCGTCTACCGGAACATCACGCTCTCCACGTTCCAGCGCTTCGCCTCGTTCTCGTGGCTGAAGGAAGGCGACGAGCGCCGCGCTGCGAAGGAGCAGGCGGAGTACCTCGACCTGCGGCCGGCTGGCGTCGATCGCGACATCCGCACGCTCTCGGGTGGCAATCAGCAGAAGGCGATGCTCGCCCGCTGGCTCGTGCACGGCTGCCGAGTGCTGCTGCTCGACGAGCCGACCCGAGGCGTCGATGTCGGCGCGCGGGCCGAGATCTACGCGCTCATCCGCAAGCTCGCCGACGAAGGTGCTGCGGTTGTCGTCGTCTCGAGCGAGATCCCAGAGGTCCTCGGCCTCGCCGACCGGGTGCTCGTCGTCTCCGAAGGGCGAGTCGTCCACCAAGGCCCAGCATCCGCTCTCGATGAGCACGCCGTACTCGACATGGTTATGGAAAGCAGCGCAGCATGAGCACTCAGACTCCCCAGTCCTCCGCCCCGAACGGCGGCTCGCCATCCCAGGATGGCACGATCACCGCCCCCGCCGCTGACGAGAGCTCCCGCGTGGAGCACGAGGTCGCCAGCGACAACGCCAAGCGCAGCGGCTTCTTCCGCGGCAGCTCTGCCCGCAACTTCGGCCTCATCCTGGCGCTCGTCGTGCTCTGCATCGCGGGCACGGTGTCGGCGGGAGAGCGCTTCGCGAGCGTCGACAACCTCATGGTGGTGCTGAGCCAGGCGTCCATCATCGGCGTCCTCTCGATTGGCATGACGTTCGTCATCACGGCGGGCGGCATCGACCTGTCGGTCGGCTCCGTGCTCGGGCTCGCCTCGGTCTGGGCGACGACGCTCTCCACCCAGGCCTACGCGGAAGCGTGGGGATGGTGGGTCATCGTGCTCACCTCGCTGCTCGTCGGGCTCGGCGCCGGGGTCGTCAACGGCGTCCTCATCGCCTACGGCAAGGTCGTGGCGTTCATCGCAACGCTCGCCATGATGGTCGCCGCCCGTGGGTTCGCGGAGCTCATCGCCGGTCGCCGCACGCAGATCGTCAACGTCGACTCGTTCCTCGAGACCTTCCGCGGCGACCTCCTCGGCATCCCGGTCATCGTGTGGATCTTCGTGCTCGTCGCGATCGGCGGCTGGTTCCTCCTGAACCGCACGACCTTCGGCCGCCGCACGGTCGCCGTCGGCGGCAACCCGGAGGCCGCGCGCCTCGCCGGCATCAAGGTGAAGCGCCACACGATGTACCTCTACGCGCTGGTCGGTCTGACCGCCGGCATCGCGTCCATCATGATGCTCGCCCGCACGACGGCGGGCTCGTCCACCAACGGCATGCTCTACGAGCTGGATGCGATCGCGGCGGTCGTCGTCGGCGGCACCCTGCTCGTCGGCGGTCGCGGCACGATCGTCGGCACCGTCCTCGGCGTCCTCATCTTCGCCACCCTCACGAACATCTTCATCCAGGCGAACCTCGACAGCTCCGTGCAGGCCATCGCGAAGGGCGCGATCATCGTGATCGCCGTCCTCCTCCAGCAGCGCTTCTCGTCGCGGGCCAAGACGTCCTAGCCGAGGGGCTGGGCGCGAGCCAGGCCCGCCAGCCCGATCCTCACCAGACCCACCGAACCCCACCAGACCCAACCCCCATCACCATGGCAGCATCAAAGGAGATCCCCATGTCCACGAGTTCCTTCAGGAAGACAGCTTCCCGAAAGCGCCGGATCCTCGCAGCAGGCGCAACGGCCGCTTCGGCGCTGCTGCTGCTCACCGGCTGCCTCTCGAACACCCCGCCGGCGGCGGAGGGCGAGGCGCCAGCAGGCGGCAACGCCACGGCGTCCGACAACGACGCGGCCGGCGAGCCGCTGGTCATCGGCTTCTCGGCCCCGGCGGCCGACCACGGCTGGATGGGCGCCATCACGTCCGCCGCCGAGGCGGAGGCCGCGAAGTACGAGGACGTCGAGCTTCGCGTCGCAGAGGGCACGAATGACGTGAACCTCCAGATCAGCCAGATCGAGGGCTTCATCAACGACGGCGTCGACGCCATCGTGCTGCTGCCCTTCGACGGCGCCGCCCTCACCGAGGTCGCGACCAAGGCGATGGAGGCGGGCATCCCGGTCATCAACGTCGACCGCGAGTTCACGAGCCCCTTCGCCGCCCGCACGACGGTGCTCGGCGACAACTACGGCATGGGCGTCAGCGCCGGCACGTACATGTGCGAGCAGCTCGCGGACAAGCCAGACGCCGTGGTCGCCGAGATCGCCGGCATCGACTCCCTGCCGCTCACCCAGGAGCGCAGCCAGGGCTTCGCGGATGCGCTCGGCGACTGCGGTCTCGAGGTCTCGAACCGTGTCGCTGCCGACTTCACGGTGCAGGGCGGTGAGCAGGCGGCCACGAACCTCCTGCAGGCCGCTCCGCAGATCGACGCGATGTGGAACCACGACGACGACCAGGGTGTCGGTGTCCTCTCTGCCATCGAGAACGCCAACCGCGACGAGTTCTTCCTCGTCGGCGGCGCGGGCTCGGCGAACGTGATGCGCGAGATCCAGGAGGGCGACAGTGTCGTCAAGGCGACCGTCGTCTACCCGTCGACGCAGGCGGCCGACGGCATCAAGCTGGCCCGCCTCATCGCGCACGACCGCTCGCTCGGCGACCTCACGTCGCAGAGCGTCCCGCGTCTTGTGCAGCTCTACGCTCCCGTCGTGACGAGCGAGAACGTCGGCGACTACATCGACGCGGCGTTCGAGTCGTAACCAGCTGCTCACACTGTCCGCGCGGGGCGGGGCTCTCCTCCTCTCTGACTCCGCCCCGCGTTGGCCTCCTGAACGAAAGAGTGAACAATGAGTCAAGACGCACAGCCGGACCTGGGCATCGGCATGGTCGGCTACGCCTTCATGGGGGCCGCGCACTCGCAGGCGTGGCGGAACGCTCCCCGCTTCTTCGACCTGCCGCTCGCGCCCAAGATGCGCGTCGTGGCTGGCCGGAACGCCGCGAAGGCGGCGCAGGCCGCTGACAAGCTCGGCTGGGCATCGAGCACCTCGGATTGGCGGGAGCTGCTGACTCGCGACGACGTGCAGCTCATCGATATCTGCTCGCCGGGCGACACGCACGCCGAGATCGCCATCGCGGCGCTCGAGGCGGGCAAGCACGTGCTCTGCGAGAAGCCGCTCGCCAACACGGTCGAGGAGGCCGAGCGGATGAACGCGGCTGCGATCGCCGCGGAGGCCCACGGCGTGCGCGCCATGGTCGGCTTCACGTATCGGCGAGTGCCGGCGATCCGACTCGCGCAGCAGCTCGTGGCGGAGGGTCGCATCGGCGACATCCGTCAGGTGCGAGCCCAATACCTGCAGGACTGGCTCGCTGACGAGAACGCGCCGCTCTCCTGGCGTCTCGACAAGGAGAAGGCCGGCTCGGGTGCGCTCGGCGACATCGGGGCGCACATCGTCGACCTCACCCACTTCATCACCGGCCAGCAGCTGAGCGGAGTCTCGGGTCTCGTGGAGACGTTCGTGAAGGAGCGACCCGTCGCCGAGGATTTCGCGGGGCTCTCCGGAACCGGCGGCACCGAGCGCGGCCCCGTCACGGTCGACGATGCCGCAGTCTTCTTCGGTCGCCTGCAGGGCGGCGCGATCGCCGTGTTCGAGGCGACACGATTCGCGTACGGCCGGAAGAACGCGATCAGGCTCGAGATCAACGGAACGACAGGATCGATCGCCTTCGATTTCGAGGACATGAACGTGCTCGAGTACTTCGACGCGAGCGGCGATCCGACCACGGCCGGGTACACGCGCATCATCGTCACCGAGCCAGAGCACCATCCATTCATCAAGGCGTGGTGGCCGGCCGGCCACGGGCTCGGCTACGAGCACGCCTTCACGCACCAGGCGGTCGAGCTGGTCGAGGACATCGCGGCTCACCGCGCTCCGGCGCCCTCGTTCGCCGACGGCCTCGCCGTCCAGCGGGTGCTCGCCGCCGTCGAGGAGAGCTCGGCACACGGCAGCTCGTGGGTCTCGATCCCCGTGCCGAGCGATGCCCCGCACACCTCAGTCGAACCAGAACTCCAGAGGAGCTAGTCCATGTCTCGTCCTGTCACGTTGTTCACCGGTCAGTGGGCCGATCTGCCGTTCGAGGAGGTCGCTCGTCTTGCGGGGGAGTGGGGGTATGACGGCTTGGAGATCGCCTGCTGGGGCGATCACCTTGATCCGTGGCGGTGGGATGACGCCGAGTACGTGGCCTCCAAGCTGGAGGTGCTCGAGCGCAATGGTCTCAAGGTGTGGACGATCTCGAACCATCTCAAGGGGCAGGTGGTGTGTGACGACCCGATCGATCAGCGCCACCGGGGCATCGTGTCCGACCGGGTGTGGGGCGACGGGGAGCCGGAGGGGGTGCGGCAGCGGGCGGCGGAGGAGCTGAAGAACACGGCCCGCCTGGCCGCGGCGCTGGGTGTGAAGACGGTCACGGGTTTCACGGGCTCGAGCATTTGGAAGTACGTGGCGATGTTCCCTCCCGCGACGGAGGCGATGGTGGATGCGGGGTATCAGGACTTCGCCGACCGATGGAATCCGATCCTGGATGTGTTCGAGGAGGTCGGGGTGCGGTTCGCGCACGAGGTGCATCCGTCGGAGATCGCGTATGACTACTGGACCACGAAGCGCGCGTTGGAGGCGATCGGGCATCGGGAGTCGTTCGGGTTGAACTGGGATCCGTCGCACATGGTGTGGCAGGACATCGACCCGGTGGGGTTCTTGTGGGACTTCCAGGACCGCATCTATCACGTGCATTGCAAGGACACGAAGAAGCGCTTGTCGAATGGTCGGAATGGGCGGTTGTCGTCGCATCTGCCGTGGGCGGATCCTCGGCGGGGTTGGGACTTCATCTCGACCGGGCACGGGGACGTGCCGTGGGAGGACTGCTTCCGCATGCTGAACGCGATCGGCTACGAGGGTCCGCTGTCAGTGGAGTGGGAGGACGCGGGCATGGACCGTCTCGTGGGTGCCCCGGAGGCGTTGGGGTTCGTGCGCAAGCTCTCCACGTACCGCCCGTCGGAAGCGGCGTTCGACTCGGCCTTCTCCACGAAGCAGGACTAAGCCCGGAGCAGGAGGAGCTGGCGCGGATCAGCCCTCTGCGAGTTCGTCGAGGATGCGCGCCAGTCGGTACGGCACGACCTCGGAGAGCGAGACGGTGGTGCTCGTCCGGGTGACGCCGGGCAACTCGAGCATGGCGCGCGTCACCCGATGCAGGTCGCTGGTGTCCTTGGCGACGACACGCGCCAGCAGGTCGGCATCGCCGGTCGTCGAGTGCACCTCCACGACCTGGGCCATCTCGCCGAGTCGCTCGTAGGCCTCGTCGGCGGCATTCTGGCTGAGGGAGAGCGCGACGAAGGCCGTCAGCGGATAGCCGAGGGCGGCGGCGCTGAGGCGGGTGCTCTCCGGCGAGAGCATCCCCTCGTCGGCGAGCCTCGACAGGCGAGCGTGCACGGTGTTCCGGGCGACGCCGAGCTCTCTTGAGAGGGCGAGCACGGAGGCGCCGGGGAGTCGGTCGAGCGTCCGGATGATGCGGGCGTCCAGGGCGTCGAAGCCACGATGATTGGGCAAATCTCCTCCTCAGGTGCGGAGAGCGTGCAAACTGCTCAGTCTGCGCAGCTTGTCTTGCGCAGACTACCCCCGGGCGACATGCTCAGCGCATGCCTGAACTCGTCGCGCCTCCACGCCACCGTGCTCTCGACGACATCGCCGGCCTCGCCGTCGGAGTGCTGGTCATCTCGTTCGGGCTCTTCCTCCTCAAGTCGGGCGGCCTCGTCACCGGAGGGACCGCCGGACTGGCGCTGCTGCTCGGGTACGTGCTGCCCGTTCCGTTCGGGGTCATCTTCGTCGTCGTGAACCTGCCGTTCTTCGCGCTCGCCGCTCGAGGCAAGGGCTGGCGGTTCGTCGTGAGGAGCCTCGTCTCGATCGCGCTCGTCTCCGTGCTGACCTCGCTGCATGCATCCGTCGCGGGGGTTGGGCCTCTCGAGCTGCCTCCCGTCTACGCGGCGGTGCTCGGCAACGTCCTGTGCGGCGTCGGGCTGCTCATTCTGTTCCGACACAACTCGAGCCTCGGCGGATTCACCGTCGTCGCACTCGTGGCGCAGGAGAAGTTCGGAGTGCGGGCCGGCTACGTGCTGCTCGCGCTCGATCTGCTGGTGGTGCTTGCCTCCTTCGCCGTCCTCGACCCGTCGCAGGTGCTCATCTCGGCGCTCGGTGCCGGCGTGCTGAGCCTCATCATCATGCTCAATCATCGGCCGGGCAGGTACCGGGCGTCCTGACCTCAGGTGCTCGTCGCGGGCCGTGCATGCAGTGATGGGCACCAACCTCCCCCGAGGTTGGTGCCCATCGTCCCCTGCCGCGGTCGCCAGGTGAGGAGTGCAGTTGGGCGTCGTCCCCCGATGACGCCCACCCGAGTTGATTCGGGCTGCAGTTTCTCGAACCCGGCGTTACGCGCCGGCGAGGGGAGTATTTGGTTGCTCTCTGTTCCGTTCCGCATCTCGAACCGCAGCTCGAGGCCTCACGGATGTGGTGACTGTTCCGCCGAAGATGGCTTCACTTCCGTGAGGCGGCCCTGACGGTGGTCATTTCGCTCACCACATGAAGGAAGCTAACACGGCGGTGGCGGGTCGGCGCGCGCATCTGCGGTTGCTAATGAACCGTTTAGTCCATTCGCATCGTCCACATGCCTTCTGGTCGGTGTGCTCGCGAATTAGATCCTGATCTGGGAATTCGCAGGGGAACGTGATCGGCCGATCCGGCCTGCAAAAACGGAATCGGCATTCCGTGCCGCTGTGTCCGAACCCGCATCGCACCTCACGGTGCTGGATGCGCCGGTATCGATCGGTGTGCTCGGATCGTGTTTCATGAGGCTATGCATCTCGATCCCGCACAGGCACTCGAAGGCCGCCATGTCTCTCTCCAGCCGGCGAGCGCGGCAGGCTGGTCGGAACTCGGCGATGTCCTCTGCGTGCCAGAGGTGTTCGCCTCCGGATGGGGTGGGGGCCCAGCGGGAAGGCCGGACCGTCGAGACTGGGATGACTGGGTGGAGAACTACACGCCCGGGCCTCGGAGCGGATGCACCTACGTCGTCAGAGTCAACGGCGGGCCGCAGCACGGGCGCGCCGTCGGTACGACGTCGATCGGTCGCGTCGACCTGGTCAGGGAGTCGGCGGAGATCGGGTGGACCGCCTACGCGCCAGCGGTGTGGGGGACTGTCGTGAACCCGGCCACGAAGCTGGTGCTCCTCGAACACCTCTTCGGGGTGGGCTTCGGGCGAGTCGAGTTCAGTGTCGACAACCGCAACGAACGTTCGCAGGCGGCGCTCGCCAAGCTGGGCGCAGCCCGGGAGGGGGTGCTGCGGCGGCACCAGGTCCGAGCGGACGGCACCTGGCGAGACACGGTCCGCTTCTCCGTCATCGAGCCTGAGTGGCCGGCAGTGCGCGAGCAGCTGCGTGCGCGCGTCGAGGCCGGGGCGGCGCTGATGGGCGAGGCGGGTCCCGTCGACGGAAGATCAGCCAGCTGACAGAGAACGCGGAGCTCGCCTCAGCGTGTCCGTGAGCAGACGTGGTTCCATGGACCCATGACGACTCCTGTGTACACCGCAATTGCCCACGCTTCCGGTGGTGGCCGCGACGGCCACGTGCGTTCGGAAGACGACCGCATCGATCTCGACACGCGTCCCCCGAAGGAGATGGGTGGCAGCGGAGAGGGCACGAACCCTGAAGAGCTCTTCGCCGCCGGATACTCGGCCTGCTTCCTCGGCGCGTTCCACGCGGCAGGAAAGCAGCTCGGCAAGGACACGAAGGACGCCGCCGTCTCCACCTCGGTGGGAATCGGCAAGCGCGAGCCCACTGGCTTCGAGCTCTCGGTGGTCCACGACGTCTACGCGCCGAACCTGTCGAGCGAGGAGACCCAAGAGGTCGCTCGCATCGCGCACGAAGATATCTGCCCCTACTCGCACGCCACCCGCGGCAACGTCGACGTGCAGATCAACGTCGTCAGCTGATGACGGAGTTGAACGAACAGTCGCATCCGGATGACCGGGTCACGCGAGCCGAGCTCGCGGGCATCGTCGACCACACGCTGCTGAAGACCGACGCGACCCCCGGGCAGGTGGGTGCCCTCCTCGAGGAGGCCAAGGCCCTGAAGGCGTTCTCCATCTGCGTCTCGCCCAACATGCTCCCCGTGCAGGGAGATCCGGGCGAGGTGAAGATCGCGACCGTCGTCGGCTTCCCCTCCGGGAAGCACCACTCCGCGATCAAGGCCGCAGAGGCGGCGCGGGCCGTCGCCGACGGCGCAGACGAGCTCGACATGGTCATCGACATCGGCATGCTGAAGGCTGGCCGGGCCGACCTCGTCCAGGCGGACGTCGCCGCGGTCCGCGAGGCCGCCCCGTCCGCACTCCTCAAGGTCATCATCGAGTCTGCCGCGCTGACGGACGACGAGATCGTCGCCGCCTGCCAGGCTTCCGAAGCTGCGGGGGCCGACTACGTGAAGACGTCGACGGGCTTCTCGGCCGCTGGCGGAGCATCCACCCATGCCGTGGCGCTCATGCGTGCCACGGTCGGCGAACGGCTCGGCGTGAAGGCGTCCGGCGGTATCCGCTCGACGGCGGATGCGCTTGCCATGGTCGAAGCCGGCGCCTCACGCCTCGGCCTCTCCGGAACGGCGGCTGTGCTGGACGGCCTCGGCGGCTAGAGGTCCCGCCTTCCGGGTTCCCATTCGGCGGCCCGGAACGCTGAACGCGCGAAGAGCGCATGCCCTCAGGGCATGCGCTCTTCGTCGTTGTGCCTCGAGCTCGCGCGCCGGTCAGGCGGTGCCCGTTCAGGCTGTGCGCGGTGTGAGGTGCCGGTGCACGGCCTCGTGGATGCCCTCGATGTCGCCCTGCTCGGTGAGGCGGACGAGTTCCTCGTGATGGGTGCTGAAGTCGCCGAGCGCGGGGTGCGCGCCGATTGCGTGCGAGGTGCAGATGAGCGACTCGGTCGCGATGGTCGAGTACGCCCGGGAGAGGCGCGAGTTGCCTGCACTCTCGACGAATCTCCGGTGGAAGGCGTGGTCGAGGCGGAGTGCCCGGATCTCGTCGCCGGCATGGGCGGCTTCGTGCAGCTCCGCCACGACGGCGGACAGGGCCGAGGCGATGCTCGCCCGCTCGGCGGGGGGCTTGGCCGCGATGACGGCGGCGGCCGCGCACTCGAGCACTTCCCTGGCCGCGAAGATCTCCGCGGCGTCCTCGTCGGTGAGTTCTCGGACGAAGACGCCACGATTGCGGCGGCTCTCGAGCAGGCCCTCCTGGACGAGCCGCTGCAGCGCCTCACGGACCGGCCCGCGCGAGACCTCGTAGTCGGCGGCGATGCGCGCTTCGTTCAGCTGCGCGCCTGGTGCGAACGAGCCGTCGATGACCTGCTCGCGGAGATGGTCGGCGATGATCGCCGAGGTCTGCTGGCTCTGGAGGCCAAGCGTGGCTGCTGCGCTCATGGGGTGCGTCCTCAGCTGTGGAGCTGACCCGAGTGGGCCGCGTGGTCGACATGGGTGGCGGGCTCGACCTGGAAGGTGCTGTGGCTCGTCTCGAAATGCTCCTTGAGGCACGCGTCGAGCTCGCACAGCACCGCGTCGAGGCCCCGCTCGTCGAGCGTCTCCGGGGCGACGACGACGTGGGCGGAGAACATGGGCACGCCGGAGGTGATGGTCCACGCATGCACGTCGTGCACATCCACGACCCCGGGCACGGACCGCAGGTGCCTGCGAGTGGCGTCGAGGTCGACGTTCTTCGGGGTGGCTTCCATGAGCACGTCCACCACCTCGCGGAGCAGGCTGATGGCCCTTGGGAAGATGAGGACGGCGATAAGGATCGACGCGATCTGGTCGGCGACCATCCACCCCGTCACCCAGATGACGATGGCCGCGATGATGACGGCCACCGAGCCGAGCAGGTCGCCGAGGACCTCAAGGTACGCGCCGCGCACGTTCAGGCTCTCCTTCTGGCCCGATCGCAGCACGAGGAGCGAGACGAGGTTCGCGACGGCTCCGATGACCGCTGCTGCGAGCATGATGCCGGACTCGACCTCCACCTCCTGCCCGAATCGGCGGATCGCCTCGATGAAGATCGTGACGGCGATGACACCGAGGATGAGTCCGTTGATGAGTGCCGCCAGCACCTCCGCCCGCTGGAAGCCGAAGGTGCGGCGGGAGGATGCGGGGAGCGTCGCCACGTAGCTGGCGAGGAGCGCGACGGTGACGCCGGCCGCATCCGTGAGCATGTGGCCGGCGTCGGCGAGCAGGGAGAGCGAGTTCGAGGCGAAGGCTCCGACGATCTGCACGAGGAAGACGCTCGCCGTGATGGCGAGGACGATGATGAGCTTCTTGCGGTGCTTGCCCGTGGCCGTCGTGTGGTCACCGAGCCCGTGGCTGTGCCCGTGGTCCTCGTGGAGCTCGGAGGAGCGTTCGACGCACGGATGCGTCGGGCTGAAGGCCTCGCCGCCGTCGTGGTCGTGCGCCGACTGATCGCCGTCGTGGCGGTGGCCGTCGGCAGGCTCGGTGGGGTTCGACATGCGTCCAGGCTAGCGCTGCTGTCGATTGTTGACAATCTCCAATCCTGGGACGGTGGCGGGGAGTATCGGTCCCGAGCCGCGCCTGGCGCGTATTTCTCGCGACACGGAGCCAGCGCTAGGCTCCTGGCATGTCCTCATCGAGCGAAGCCCCCGCAGTCAGGAACGAGCACGTCGATGGCGTCGAGTCTCCCGCATCCGCTCCCGACGCGCAGGTCCAGCACACGTCGGACGACGCAGCGCTGCGCCGGCTGACCTCGATCCGCGGCAGCATCGACAACATCGATGCCGCGCTGGTGCACATGCTCGCCGAGCGCTTCAAGTTCACGACCCTCGTCGGTGAGCTGAAGGCCGAGCATGGCCTGCCGCCCGCAGATCCCGACCGTGAGCGACGCCAGATCCTCCGCCTTCGCCAGCTCGCGGAGGAGGCGCACCTCGACCCCGAGTTCGCGGAGACGTTCATCAACTTCGTCATCGCCGAGGTGATCCGCCACCACGAGCGCATCGCCGAGCAGAACTAGGCGATCGGGCCCGCATTCCCGCGAGCCCGCCCCCTCGGGCGGGTGCGGTGCCCTAGCGGGCCGCGAGAGCGTCGGCCATGCGCTGGATGATCTCCTCGATCACCGGCTTCGGGGTGGCGAACACGATGCGCACGTACTGCTCGAAATCGGCACCGCAGGACGCACCTGCGGTCAGGGTGACGCCGGCGTTGTCGAGGAAGAACTTCGCGGGTGAGCCATCGATGCCGAGGGCTGACACGTCGAGCCAGGCCACGTAGGTCGATTCGGGCACGATGGCGCGCACGCCGGGCAGGAGCTCGGCAACCAGCCGGAAGAGGAGGTCGCGGTTCTCGACGAGCGCCGCGTTCACCTCGTCGAGCCAGCCGTCGCTGTCGCTGTACGCGGCCTCGGCGGCGAACGCACCCAGGATCGACGAGCCCCACACGACTCCGAAGCCGAACGTGCGGTAGTGCTCGAGGTCGGCGTCGTTCGTGAAGATGATCTGCGCGGACTTCAGGCCAGCGACGTTCCACGCCTTCGAGGCCGCCGTCGAGGTCACCGAGTGGCGGGCCGCTTCGGCCGAGACGGACGCGTACGGGATGTGCTGCGGCCCATCGAGGGTGAGCGGCGCCCAGATCTCGTCCGCGAAGACGCGGCCACCGCCGCGCTCGACGATGTCGGCGAGGCGGAGCAGCTCGTCTCTCGTGTAGACGGCGCCCGTCGGGTTGTGCGGGTTGACGAGCACCACGTTGGCCGGCCCATTCGCGAAGGCACGCTCGATGCCCTCGAAGTCGAGCGTCCAGCGCTCGTCTTCGATCACTCCCGCCACCTCGATCGTCTCGCGCCCCTGCAACGCGTCGGTCACGAGGAACGGCATGTACGCGGGCGTCGGCACGATGATCGGAGAGCCCGGAGCCGTGAAGTGACGCACGAACACGTCGAAGGCGCCCATGACATCGGCGATGTGGTGGATGCGCTCGGGCTCCACCGCCCAGCCGTAGCGTCGCTCGAAGAACGCGGACGCGGCCGTCGCCGTGCGCGCCCAGGTGGGCGGGGCGAGATAGCCGAGCTCGTCCTTCTCGACGGCCCCGAGGATCGCCTGCCGCACGTTCGACGCCGTCCCGAAGTCCATCTCCGCGACCCACGCGCCGATGGTGCCCTCGTTGAGGCTCCACTTTCGGCTGTCGGGGCGGGCCAGCTCCGCGCGGGTGACGGCGTCGAAGCGCCTCGTGGTCTCGGTGCTGCTTGTCGGCGAGGGCATGTGGGAAACGTAACCACGCAAACGCTCGAGGCCCTTCCCGTATTTCCAAAGGTTTCGCCGCGGCTCCACAAGCTGACGCGAGTTCCGTACGTTGACCCTGTGGCCATTGAAGAGCGAAACGAACAGACCTTTGCGACCAGGCAGATCCACGCCGGCGCGGTCGTCGACAGCGACGTCGGCGCACGCGTGACCCCGATCTACCAGAGCGCCGGGTACGTCTTCCCGTCCTACGACGAGGCCGAGGCCCGATTCTCCGGCGAGAGCGTCGGGCGCGCCTATTCGCGCGGCGACAACCCGACGAACGTCGTCGCGGGGAAGCGCATCGCGAACCTGGAAGGCGGGCGGAACGGGCTCGTCGTGTCGAGCGGGCAGGCGGCCATCGCCATGACCCTGTTCTCGCTGGCCGCCTCCGGTGACCACATCCTCTCGACGGCGAGCCTCTACGGGGGCACCCGGCAGCTGTTCGACGGCAGCCTCACCCGGCAGGGCCTGAACTTCGAGTTCCTCCGCGCGGATGCGAGCGAGGAGGAGTGGCTCGCGCGCATCCGCCCCGAGACTCGGGCCGTGTACACGGAGTCGATCCCCAACCCCAAGAACGACGTCGTCGACCTCGAGCTGCTCGGGCGCGTAGCCGCCAAGGCCGGGGTGCCGCTCATCGTCGACAACACGGTCGCGACCCCTTACCTCTGTCGTCCCATCGAGTGGGGCGCCGACATCGTCATCCATTCCACCTCGAAGTGGCTCTCGGGTCATGGCTCGGTCATCGGCGGCGTCATCATCGACGCTGGCAAGTTCGACTGGGCCGCCAACTCCGAGCGATTCCCGCACTTCACGAAGGGGTCGTTCGAGGGGGCCCCTTCCTTCATCGAGCGGTACGGCGCCGACACGTTCATGAGCTACGTGAAGTCGGTCACGGTCCTCGACTACGGACCCACGGTGCCGCCGACCAGCACGTTCCTGTTGCTGCACGGCATCGAGACGCTGTCGCTGCGCATGGAGCGCCATGTCGCGAACGCGCAGCGCGTCGCCGAATGGCTCGAGGCCCGACCCGAGGTCGCCTCGGTCGACTACTCGGGACTGCCGTCGAACGAGTACTACGCCCTCGCCCAGAAGTACCTGCCGGACGGTGCTGGTTCCGTCGTCTCGTTCGACCTTCCCGGCGGCCCGGATGCGGCGCGCAAGTTCGTGGAGGCCCTCGACCTGGTCAGCCACATGACGCACATCGGCGACGTGCGATCGCTCGCGCTGCACATGGAGTCGACGATCTTCAAGCGCTCCTCGCAGGAGCAGCGCGACGAGGCCGGTGTGACTCCAGGACTCATCCGCCTGTCGATCGGCATCGAGGGGATCGAGGACATCCTCGCCGACCTCGAGCGCGGCCTCGAGGCGACGCGGTCCTAGCAGGCGCGGCCCCTGCCTGGCGCGGCCCTGCCGGGCACAGCTCCGGGTGGTGGCTCCGGGACGTGGGCGTCGCGCGCGTGCGACTCGCGCCCGTGGGCTTGCGGGGTTTCTGCATCCCTGATGGGTTTCGATGCTGGGCGTGATGGGTTTCGGTGACTGGTCATGGGTTTCTTCCCATCACGGTCGCGGGAACCCATCACGCGCATCCCGGGCACCTCTCAGGCGCCCTCGGCGAGGAGCGTGCTGGGTGCGGATGCGCTCACCTCGTCGCGCGAGCCCGGTGTCGGCGAACGGCGGCCCGGTTCGCGCAACGCACCGAGCAGTAGCGCTGGCGCCCGTTCCGGGTGACGTCGACGACCACGTTGCGGCACTCGTCGCCCTCGTCGAGGCCGGCCGCGCACCGGCCGAGGCGGTGCATGCCTCGCGTCGTGAGGTGCAGGGCGGTGCCGACGGTGATGACGGCGAGCAGGATGTCCGGCAGCGACATGTTCCAGTCGCGGTAGTGGAGGTGCCAGCCTTCGTTGTCGTGGTTGGTGAGGCGCGGATAGGCCGTCGCCGAGGCCATGAGGGTGTTGAGGACCTCGGCGCGCTGTTCGTCACTCGGGGCATCCACGACGCGGAGCCACTCGTCGATCACGGCTCGGGTGCGCGCGTGGTCCTCGGCCTCCGGCGGAAATGGCATGGTCATCCCGTGCTCGCGGGTGCGAGCGAGGAGCGCGGGGCGGTCCGCTGGCCAGTCGTTGGCCAGCGAAGCGGCCAGGATGACGGCGTACTCACCGTAAGGGTTGAGATGCATAAGGCTATTACACCAGGCTCGATGGCATGAAGAGACTCACGCCAGCAGATGACTTCGCCACGCGCCCTATCGCCCTGCCTGCCGCCGCGCAGGCGCCCGTTCCAGCAGTCGCCGACGCCGGGCCGACGTGCGTCGAACACGGATGGGTCACCGCATCCCGACACGCGACGTCGCTCGGCACGATCATCTACAGCGCCTGCGCGAGCTGTGGCACGCACCGGACGGAACTCCTCGAGCAGCGCGCTTTCTTTCCCACACCCATCTCTCACGCGGTCGGCGTGCGCTCCGCAGATCGCTCCTAGGTTCGGGAGAGGTGCCGCGGGGGCTGGTTCCGCCCGCAGGCCCGCAGGCGCGGAAGGCTGGAAGTCCGCATGCACGGCCACGGATGCGTCACATCCATCTCTCGGATGACGAAGTTCACCACTTCGGATGACGCGATAGACCCGGTCCAACAAGTAGGGTCACTCCTGTGCACCCCCGTCGAGCAGTGACCTTCGTCGCCCTCAGTGTGCTCTCCGTGACCTCGCTGTCGGCCTGCGCGACCCCCGATCCGGTGCGCCTGGTCGATCACCTCAAGGTCAACGAGCTCTCGGCGACGATGGAGATCGATGAGCTGCTCCCCGAGGACGCGAGCGCGTTTGTGCTCGGCTGCCCGTACAGCGATGTCGATGCGCTCGCTGCGAGCTCCGGCATCGACCGCGAGCTGTTCCGCGTCGGCGACCGCGACCTGCCGGGCCTGACGACCGACGGCCCGGTTGCACTGCTGCCCGTCATCGACGGCAAGGTGCGCCCCGGCGTTTCCTACGACACGCAGCACGTGTCGATGTGCGGAACCCACAACGAGGCGACCATCGACCGCGGGTCGACGCTCACCTTCGCGCAGGACGGCTACGGGCAGTGGTTCGCCGTATCGGTGCTGCCGAGCGAGCAGGCGTAACGCGAACGAGGCGCCGCCGAACCCCGCGGGCACGCAGAAGGCGCTGCCCGTCGTTCTCGGTGCGGTGAGGTCCCCTATCCCGCCCTCGGCGTCCGGCCAGCACATGGTGATGAGGTGTCCTACGTGCGCGGTTCCCGGTGAGGGATGCTGGGCTGAGGTGTGACGGCCGAAGCCGAGACGCTGCCCACCGCGTCGACAGGTGGACTGGAAACCGCCAGCCCTCGGTGTGTGCTCGCGCCGTTCGCCTACCGACTCACCGCGACAGTCTTCCCCGTGTTCGCCCCGTCGGCGGCTACGCCTCGAGGAGCTCCACCTCCCAGTTCGTGCGCTGGATGACGACGTCCAATTCGCGGAGCGCCTGCGCGACCCCGTCGGCCTTGGCACGCACGTCGCGCACCGGCAGGGCGGACATCTGCCGCAGCTCGCTGCGCATCTGCCGCTGCCCCCAAGACCCGGCCGCCGCATCCGCTGCCCGCACCAGGATGCTGTGCTGCGTGCGCAGCGTCTCCCGCGCCGCGAGCAGCGCCGTGATGGTGCGCCCATCTTCCGTGGGCGCGGTCGCGTTGGTGATGTTGATCGACGTCACGAGACGCTCCAGCTGCAGGAGGCGAGTCGCGCACTCCTCGAGCAGCTCACTCGCGTCTTCGGTCGGCTGCTCACCCTCCTGATAGGAGGCGTTCGCGACGATGCGAGCCTGCAACGACTCGACGCGCTTCTGCAGATCAGCGCGCTCCAGGAGCGCTTCGGCGAGTTTCATGTGCTCACGATCTCACGTCGTTGCTGGCTCGATGATGATGGGGCCGAGCGGGGAACTCTCGTGCGTGATCGAGACGGAGACATTCCCGGCGACGCCCGCAGGGATGGCGAACACGTCGGCGCGGTCGATCGATTCGACGCTGCAGCTGGCACCGTCACCGTCTTTCGCGAGGTACCGGTAATTGATCGAGACCTCGGATGCGCTCAATGTGATGAGTTCGCTCGGCACGTGGCTGCACGGCTCAGCGCCGTCTGGGCGGATGACGGTGAAGGTCCCGTCGTCATTGGCGACGACCACGGGCCGACGCTGCGTGATGTCCGTTCCGGGGATGAGGGCCGACTGCTCGGCTGTCGCGACGGGTGCCACCGCGCCGTCCAGCGTGGTGAAAGCTGGGGCGACCGCCTCCGTCGTCGCCCCGGACGGGATCTCCACGGTCGGGTCGTCGGTCTGCACGTACTCACTCGTCATGCGCACCTCGACACCCTCCGGGTCGATCCCGGGCGGGACCTGGAACTCGTCGACCCTCGTCATCCCGGTCAGTGTGCAGGCCTGTTCAGGATCGCCCAGGTAGGCGTACGTGATGAGGATCGTCGTGCTGTCGAGCACCATGAGCCGCGACGGCGCCTCACTGCAGGTGTCCACCCCGTTGTCGCTGCGAACGACGCGGAACGTCTCCCGGTCCTCGCTCAGCACGGCGGCTTCGACCCGGAAGTTGTCCTCCTGGCGGAGCAGCTCTTCTTCCTCCTGGGTCGCAGCTCTGGCCACCGCGAGATCGAACTCCTCGACGTAGACGCCTCCGTCAGCCCCGGGCGTCTCGCTCGGGTTCCCGACTCGCGGGTCCGTGGGCGCGCATCCGACGAGCGTCGCGAGAGCCAGCGCGGCAAGAGCCGCGGCGAGGGGCATCTTCGAACGGCGCAGCGCTGTCGTCTCGGTCATGCTCGAAGGGTACCGAGCGGTGCGGCCGTCGGGAAGACGTGATCGCGCGACCGCGGAACGGCAGACTCAGGCTGGGGAACTGGTCGGTCACGACAGGATGTGGAGCTGTCGCACCTCGTCGATGAGCTCCACGGTGATGGGTCCCGCGGTCACCTCGAGCGGAAGACCGCACTCGTCGACGACGGAGACGCCCACCGCCATGCAGTTCGACGTGGTCTCGCGCTCGGAGATGATCGCCCCACCACCGGTCGCTAGCCTGGCCTCATGTCCTGGATCCACGCAGCCGCCTTCACGGCGGAGCCCCTCTACTTGAACACCGCGTCGATGGGCCTGCCGCCGAAGGCGACAACGGATGCGCTCACGCGGGAGATCGCAGGCTGGAGCGCGGGGCGCCGACAGGCGAACGGCTATGACGGCACGGTCACTCGATCGCGGCAGCTCTACGCGGAGCTCGTACACGTGCCCGCCGCCTGGGTGGCGATCGGCAACCAGGTCTCGCCCCTCGTCGGACTCATCGCAGCCTCGGTCCCGGACGGCGCCGAGGTGCTCTTCGCAGAGAACGACTTCACGAGCGTCAGCTTCCCGTTCGCGGCCCACGCCGACCGTGGCCTGAGGCTGCGCGAGGTGCCCGTGCACACTCTCGCCGAGGAGATCGGCTCGGACACGGCCTGGGTCGTCGTCTCGGCGGTGCAGTCCTCGACGGGCACCCTCGCCGACCTCGACGCCATCGAAGCTGCGGCGAAGAAGCACGGGGCGCGCACCCTCATCGACCTCACGCAGTCCGCCGGGTGGAACGACGTCGACGCGAGCCGCTTCGACGCGACCGTGTGTGCCGCCTACAAGTGGCTGCTGTGCCCGCGAGGCACCGCCTTCCTGACGCTCGATCCGGAACTGCACGACAGCATCCGCCCGCTCGCCGCGAACTGGTACGCAGGTGAGGACCCGTGGTCGAGCATCTACGGGCTGCCGCTCCGGCTCGCAGCGGATGCGCGACGCTTCGACGTCTCGCCCGCCTGGCAGGCATGGGTCGGCACCGAGGCCTCGCTCGAGTTCCTCCTCGGAGTGGGGGCGCCGGAACTGCAAGCCCACGCGCTCGAGGTGAGCGCCGCATTCGCGTCGGCGGCGGGACTCCCGGATGCGCGCTCCGCGATCCTCGCACTCGCCCCCGTCGAGGGCGCAGCCCTGCAGATCAAGGACACGCTCGAGCGCCTCGACGTGATGGCCGCCAACCGCGCCGGTAACTTGCGGCTGTCCTTCCACGCGCACAACACCGCCGACGAAGTCGAGCCGCTCGGAGCGGCGCTGAGAGGCCTCGTGCACATCGTCTCCGGACGCTGACGCAGCCCCTCTCGCGCAATTAGACTCCGGCCGTGCGCGGTAAGAACTTCTTCGACAACCTGGCCAGGAAGGTCGGCGGGAAAACCCCGTCGACGACCATCGGGCGCCGCGCGCAGCGTGCCCTGCTCGCCGAACGCAGCATCCGCGAGGTGCTCGAGCTGGCCGTGCGGGTCGGCGAGACGATGCTCGCGCTCGGTGCCTCCGCGACGGACGTGACGGACGCGATCCGCCGCACCACGAAGGCGTTCGGCGTCGACTGCCAGATCGACCTCACCTTCACGTCGATCCTCGTCGTGCACGACGGGGCGAACGACGGCGCGGGCATCAGCCTGCTGCGCGTCGTCAACAGCCGCCTCCCCGACTACGACCGCCTCACCCGGGTCATGGAGCTGTCGCGCGAGATCGCGGCCGACCCCAACGACATCGACGTCGCCGAGACGATCGACGACCCGGCGAAGCTGGAAGAGGCCCTGCAGCAGCTCGAGTCGTTCCACCAGCGCCTCGACGAGATCCTCGTCGCCCCGCAGCGCTTCCGCCGGTCGATGGTCACCGTGTGGCTCGCGCTCATGGCCGGCGGCGTCGGCTTCCTGCTCGGCGGCGGACCGCTTGTCTGCCTGCTCTCGGCGGCGACGACCGTGATCGTCGACCTCGTCCTCCAAGCGCTTGGCCGTTGGGGGCTTCCCGCCTTCTTCCTGCAGATCGCTGGCGCCGCTATCGCGACGGGGGTGGCCGTTGGCCTGCTCGCGCTGCTCCCGGTGCTGCCAGTGGAGTTCGCCGCGCTCCCACCGGCGCTTGTCGTCGCATCCGGGCTTGTGGTGCTGCTCGCCGGGATGTCGTTCGTGGGCGCTGCGGACGACGCCATCAACGGCTTCCCCATCACGGCGATGGGGCGGCTGCTCGAAGTGGTGCTGCTCACGCTCGGCCTGATCGTCGGCATCGCCATCGTGCTCGACGTCGCGCGGGGCCTCGGCATCGACCTGCGCCTCGTCGAGCGATCCGTGCAGCCGTGGCCGTCGGCCGTGCAGGTGGTCGGCGCCGCCATCGCAGCCGCCGCGTGGGCG
Organism: Pseudoclavibacter sp. RFBJ3; assembly: GCF_002931375.1. Lineage (NCBI taxonomy): Bacteria > Bacillati > Actinomycetota > Actinomycetes > Micrococcales > Microbacteriaceae > Pseudoclavibacter > Pseudoclavibacter sp. RFBJ3. The sequence continues at coordinate 172,224 of NZ_PSXZ01000001.1, forward strand.
CTCGCGTCCTACGCGACCGTGCGCACCGCCCTGGTCGCCATGGTGTTCGGCGGAATCGCGTACCTCGGCTACGACATCCTCGTGACAGCCGGAACAGAGCCGCTCGTCGCAACCGCTGTGCCCGCCCTCATCATCGGCGTCCTCGGCGAAGGCCTCTCACGCAAGCTGCACATCCCCGCCACCATCACCACCGTCTGCGGCACCGTGCCCCTGCTTCCAGGATTGGCCATCTACCAGGGGATGCTCGACATCACGTCGAGCTCCTCCTCGGACGACGGCGTGCTGCGACTCGTGCAAGCGGGTTCCATCGGCATCGGCATCGCCGGCGGCGTCACCCTGGGGCGGTTCCTCGCCCGGCAGTTCCGGCGTCGTCGTCGTGGCGCGCCGCGCGAGGCGAGGGTCATGTCGAAGCGACAGTTCCGAGGAACCGCGACCGCCGGCCCTGAGACACGCGCCATGTACGTCATCCCCGACGAGGTCGCCGTCGGCCTCGAGACAGGAATGCTGCGCATCGTCTCGGTCGACGAGGTCGTGGATGCGGTGACGGGCGCCGCCGCGAAGGCTCCAGATGCGCCAGCTCAGCCGGACGCGACGGCGCGGCCGACGCACCCCAACGTCGCGCTCAAGCGCGGCGACCTGAACGCTCGCGGAGAGTGACGGTCGGGGCGAGGCATAGAGTCTCCTCGGTCCCGCCGTGCTCTGAGAACCGGAGCAGGCGAGCGAACGACCTCCACGCACATCCCGAAGGAGCACGAATGACGACCGCGAAGGCCTACGCCGCCCCCTCAGCAACCGAACCGCTCGAGTCCATCACCATCGAGCGCCGCGACGTCGGAGCGAACGACGTGCTCATCGACATCGCCTACTCGGGCATCTGCCACTCCGACATCCACACGGTGCGCGGCGAGTGGGGCCAGGTTCCCTACCCGCTCGCCCCCGGCCACGAGATCGTGGGCACGGTCGCCGAGGTCGGCTCCGACGTCACGAAGCACAAGGTCGGCGACCGCGTCGGCGTTGGCTGCATGGTCAACTCGTGCCGCGAGTGCGACAACTGCAAGGCCGGCTCCGAGCAGTACTGCACCAATGGCAACGTCATGACGTACGGCGGCAAGGACCGCGACGGCAGCATCACGCAGGGCGGATACGCGACGAACGTCGTCGTCGACGCCGACTTCGTGCTCAGCGTGCCGGAGAGCATCCCGTACGAGAAGGCCGCCCCGCTGCTCTGCGCCGGTGTCACGACGTACTCGCCGCTTGCCCACTGGAATGCAGGACCCGGCAAGAAGGTCGCCGTCGTCGGCATGGGCGGCCTCGGTCACATGGCCGTGAAGATCGCCGTCGCCATGGGTGCCGAGGTCACCGTGCTCTCGCAGACCCTCAGCAAGCAGGAAGACGGGCTGCGCTTCGGAGCGAAGCACTACTACGCGACGAGCGACAAGGCCACGTTCACCGAACTGCGGAACACGTTCGACCTCATCATCAACACGGTGAGCGCGAACCTCGAGATCGACCAGTACCTCAACCTGCTGACGCTCGACGGCACCATGGTCTACGTCGGTGCGCCGGCCGAGCCGATCCCCGTGCGCGCGTTCACGCTCTTCAACAACCGCCGCTCCTTCGCAGGATCGACGATCGGGAGCATCCGCGAGACGCAGGAGATGCTCGACTTCTGCGCCGAGCACGACATCGCGCCGGAGATCGAGCTCATCGACGCCGCGCAGATCAACGAGGCCTACGAGCGCGTCCTCAAGTCGGACGTGCGCTACCGCTTCGTGATCGACGCCGCCACGTTCTAGAGCGGCGCCGCCACGTTCTAGCGGCGCCGCGGCGTTCTGGCGCCGGCGCGGCGGCTCTCCCGCCGGCGCGGCGTTCTGGCGCCGGCGCCTGGCGCGGATCTTCAGTTTCGGGATGGGTTTCACGCCTCCGGATGGGTTGCAACCCATCCCGAGGCGTGAAACCCATCCCGAATCTCGTTGCGCGGCGGGCGTTCCGCAGGGCATCCGGCCGGGATGCGACGCTGAGTTTCGGGGTGGTTTTCGCGCACGCGGGTGGGTTGTAAGTCATCCGGAGGCGTGGAGCCCATCCCGAATCTCGTTGCGCGGCGGGCGTCGTGCCGTGCGTTCTGCCGGGCGCCGCCGGCGGCTACGCGCGCGTCGGGCATGTCGTGACAGCGGCCGTCTTCGATGCACGCCTCCGCGGCCTCGGCGCTGAGTTTCGGGATGGCTTTCGCGCATGCGGGTGGGTTGTACGTCATCCGGAGGCGTGGAACCCATCCCGAAGCTCGTCGTGCGGTGGGCGTTCCGCAGGGCGTCCGGCCGGGATGCGGCGCTGAGTTTCGGGATGGCTTTCGCGCATGCGGGTGGGTTGCAACCCATCCGGAGGCGTGGAGCCCATCCCGAATCTCGTTGCGCGGTGGGCGTTGGGGCGCAAGCCGTGCCGGCGGCTACGCGCGGGCGGGCACGTCGTGCCAGGATCCGTCCTCGATGGACGCCTCCGCGGCCTCGACGATCTGCGCGGCGACGAGTCCGTCGGCGACCGACGGAGCGACCTGCCTGCCCGTGACGACGCTCTCCAGGAACCGCGCCGCCTCGATGGTCTTGAGGTCGTCGAAGCCCATGCCGGTTCCGCCGCCCGGTTGGAAGCGGTGGAATTCGCCGTGGCCGGGGGACATGTAGACGGTCGTGTAGCCGTACGGGTTCGACGAGTCGAGGCAGACCTCGAGCTCGTTGAGGCGCTGGAAGTCCCACCGCAGCGAGCCCTTCGTGCCATACACCTCGAGGGCGTACTCGGCGCGGGGGCCGCGCATGATGCGGCTGGAGTCCATGATGCCGATGGCGCCGTTGTCGAAGCGCATGAGCAGGGCGGCGTAGTCCTCGTTCTCCACGGGCTTCAGCTCGCCGGTTGAGGGGGCGGAGCGGTCGACGATGCCCGTGCCCGGGGCTGGGCGCTCGGTGATGAAGGTCTCGGCAGTCGCGGAGACGCTGCCGATGCGGCCGACGACGTGCTGGGCGAGGTCGAGGCCGTGCGAGAGCAGGTCGCCGAGCACGCCGGATCCGGCGCGCTCGCGCTCGAAGCGCCACGTGAGCGGTGCGAGGGCGTCGGACGAGTAGTCGGCGAGGAGCGCGCCGCGCACGTTCGTGACGCGGCCGATGGCGCCCTCCTCGATGAGCTGCTTCATGTGCGCGATCGCTGGTGCGTTGCGGTAGTTGAACCCGACAGCCGTGACGATGCCGGCGGCATCCACTGCGGATGCGATGCGCCGCGAGTCGGACGCATAGCGTCCCATGGGCTTCTCGATCCAGAACGGCTTCCCGGCTTCGGCTGCCGCGATGGCCATCTCGGCGTGCAGGAAGTTGGGGGAGCAGATCGAGACGACGTCGACCTCCGGGTCGGCGAGCACTTCGTGGTAGTCGGCGACGGTGCGCTCGAAGCCGAGTCGTTCTTCTGCCTGTGAGCGGGCTTCCGGCACGGGGTCGGCGGCGACGACGAGCCGCGTCTTGATGCCGAGCTCGGGGAAGTGGTCGGGGACGGCCCGGTAGGCGCGCGAGTGGAGGCGACCCATCCAGCCGACGCTGATGAGGCCGACGCCGATGGTGCGGGGCGTGGTGGTGGGCTGGTCGGTCATGGGAACTCCTTTGTCCAGCTTGGAGCTGTCATATGTTCGGACAACGAGACATTTCTACCCGGTGTGGTCGTGTCGTAGCTCTGCGTAACCTTGCGTTACCTGGAGCGTTCAGTTTCGGGTCGAGAGCGCGAGTCATGCTGTTCCGATGGGTTTCGTCGAAGGACACACATCAGTTGCAGCGCCGGACCGGGTGGTGGTCCGAGGCGCCCGCGAGCACAATCTGCGGGACGTCGATGTCGATATCCCGCGGGATGCCCTCGTCGCGTTCACGGGGGTCTCGGGTTCGGGGAAGAGCTCGCTCGCGTTCGGGACGCTGTACGCCGAGGCGCAGCGGCGGTACTTCGAGTCGGTCGCACCCTACGCACGCCGCCTCATGAACCAGGTCTCGCCGCCCGACGTGGATTCGGTCGAGGGCCTGCCGCCTGCGGTCGCGCTCCCGCAGCAACGCGGAGGCGGGAGCGCTCGTTCGACGGTCGGGAGCACGTCGACGATCGCGAATGTCGTGCGCATGCTGTTCTCGAGGGTCGGCGTGTATCCGGAGGGTGCGCCGATGCTGCTCGCGGAGGACTTCTCGGCGAACACCGTGCAGGGTGCCTGCCCGAACTGCCATGGGCTCGGCCGCGTCTACGAGGTGCCCGAGTCGCTCATGATCCCGGATGCGTCGCTGAGCATCCGCGACGGGGCGATCGCCGCGTGGCCGACGGCCTGGCACGGCAAGCAGCTCCGGGACAGCCTCGTCTCGCTCGGCTACGACATCGACATCCCGTGGCGCGAGGTTCCCAGCGAGCGCCGGTCGTGGCTGCTGAACACGACGGAGAAGCCGCAGGTGCCAGTGTTCACGGGCAGGTCGCCCGCGCAGGTTCGCGCCGCGGTGGCGGCGGGCGACGAGCCCTCGTACATGAGCACGTTCGTCGGCGTGAAGCGGTACGTGCTCGATACCTTCGCCAATTCGAAGAGCGAGCGGATGCGCGAGAAGGCGGCCGCGTTCATGGAGAGCGTGCAGTGCCCGTCGTGTCGGGGCACGCGGTTGAAGCCGGATGCTCTTGCCGTGACGTTCGAGGGGCTCGACATCACGCAGCTCGCGGCGATGCCGCTGCGCGAGCTGGCCGTGCTGATGGAGCGTGTGCTCGAACCCGGCTGGGTGCGGGAGGGGGAGGCGCTTGCCCCGGAGCAGGACCTCGCCGCGCGACGGCTGGCTGGTGAGCTGTGCGCGCGACTCGCGCCGCTCTCGGACCTCGGTCTGGGCTACCTCTCGCTCGACCGGCAGACGGGGACGCTCTCCGGCGGTGAGCTGCAGCGGCTTCGGCTCGCCAACCAGTTGCTCGCGGGGCTCTTCGGTGTCGTGTTCGTGCTCGATGAGCCGTCGGCGGGTCTGCATCCTGCCGACACGGAGGCGCTCCTCCGGATCCTGCGCGGGCTCCGCGATCGGGGCAACACGGTCTTCTACGTCGAGCATTCGCTCGACGTGATCCGCGAGGCGGACTGGATCGTCGACATCGGCCCGGGGGCAGGGGCTTCCGGCGGCCGCATCGTCTACTCGGGCGCTCTCGAGGGGGTGCGGTCCGCCGAGGAATCGGTGACGCGGCGCTACCTGTTCGACTGCGAGGACTCGCCCAAGCCGAAGCTGCGTGAGGCTCGGCCCAGGGAGCAGCAGGTGGCGCTCGAGGGTGTGGTGCGCAACAACATCCGCGGACTGTCCGTGGCGTTCCCGCTCGGCTGCCTGACCGCGGTCACGGGGGTCTCGGGCTCGGGGAAGACGACGCTCGTGAACCAGGCGCTGCCCGACCTGCTCCGCGCGAGTCTTGCGAGTGAGCTGGGCGAGGCTGTCGCCGATGAGGAGCCGGACGGGGCAGACCCCATGGTCGCCGTCGCGGCGGAGACCACGCGCGGGCGAGCCATCGGCCCGGCCGAGCGGCTCACGCGCATCGTGCAGGTCAGCCAGGCGCCGATCGGGCGCACGTCACGCTCGAACGTCGCGACCTACACGGGGCTGTTCGACCGCATCCGCTCCCTGTTCGCGGCGACGGATGAGGCGAAGCGCAGGCGGTACTCGGCGAGCCGATTCTCGTTCAACCTCCCCAGCGGCCGTTGCCCGACGTGCAAGGGCGAGGGGACGATGGAGGTCGAGCTGCTCTTCCTGCCCACGGTGCAGGCACCGTGCTCGACCTGTGGCGGGAAGCGCTACAACGCGGAGACGCTGGAGATCGAGTACGAGGGGTCGTCGATCGCGGACGTGCTCGCGATGAGCGTCACCGAGGCGCGGGAGAAGTTCGCCGGTCGGGCGGAGGTGCTCCAGCATCTGGATGCGCTCACCGATGTCGGGCTCGGCTACGTGTCGCTCGGCCAGCCCGCGCCGGAGCTCTCGGGCGGCGAGGCGCAGCGCGTGAAGCTCGCTGCCGAGCTGCGTCGGGCTCAGCAGGGCGACACCCTCTATCTGCTCGACGAGCCGACATCAGGGCTGCACCCCGCTGATTCCGATCGCCTCCTCGGGCATCTCCACGACCTCGTCGATCTGGGGAACACCGTCATCCTCGTCGAGCACGACATGCGCGTCGTCGCCGGCGCGGACTGGGTGATCGACATGGGGCCGGGTGCGGGGGACGAGGGCGGCGAGGTCGTCGCGCAGGGCACGCCGCAGGAGGTGGCGGCTGCCGACGGCAGCGCGACCGCCCCCTACTTGAAGCTCGCCGTGGAGCGGCTGGCGGCATCCGGGAAGTGCTGATCCGGGACCGCTCCTCGCGGCTGGCTCGGCGTTCCTCCCTTGAGGTGACCGTCGGTGCTGACCTCCGGAGCGGTCACCGGGGGTGCCTCGGTCGCCTCGGTGTCCAGGTCTCGCACCTCCGTCTTGAGGATGCGCATCGACTGTCCGACGCTCTTCGCGAGGGCGGGCAGCTTGGACGCGCCGAAGATGAGCACGATGATGGCGAGCACGGCGAGGCCGTGCCAGCCGGTGAGATTCGCGAGCATGTCGGGATCCTTCGGTTGTCGGTGGTCGATCAGTTCCCGGGTCCGCCGGAGCCGCCTGGCCCTCCGGCACCGCCACCGCCGGAGGGGGCCGCGCCTGCGGTCGGGGCGGTCGTGGTGTCGACGCGCACGGTGAGGGCGACGTTGTAGCCGCTCGTCGCATCGCCCGTGACGGTTGCGAGCTGCAGGGCTCCGCCGTCGTCGCCGAACACGTTGTCGGAGTCGAGGCTGACCTGGGCAAGGTTCGAGGCGGAGCCCTCATAGCCCGCGAGCGCGAAGACCGCGTTCGAGGCGTACTCGGGCAGCGCGACCTGCGAGGTCGAGATCGCGTTGGTGGACTCGGTGATGTCGTCGACCGTCGGGTACACCTCGAAGTGGATGTGCGGCCAGCGGCCCGTGTAGCAGGCAGGGAAGATCGACGTGAAGGTGACGCTGCCGGAGCCGTCGGCGACCTGGACCCCGCGGAGGAAGGTCTCGTTCTCGATGCCCTCGGAGTACATGGAGTAGCCACCTGTGGCGTCGCAGTGCCAGACGTAGACGGCGACGTTCTCGAACGGCCGGTCGCCGTTCGCCATGTCGAGGATCGTGAGCGTGAGCGTCATGGGCACGCCGGCAGCTGCGGTGCTGCTGCCGATGCTCGTGCGGATGTCGCTGCGCACGACCCCGGACTGTTCGAGCACATCCGCGCCGTTCGAGCCGTCGCCCGGATAGGGGCCGGCTGTCTCGTCGGGGATCTCGCTCGCTGGGAGGGCGCCGGCCGCTGCCGAAGCGCTCGAGGTAGGGCTAGCCGTGGCAGCTGCCGTCGTCGCGGCGGTGCCCGCAGCACCCGACCCGGCAGGGGTGCACGCGGCGAGGGCGACCGTTCCGACGCCCACTCCGAAGATGCTGAGCAGTCCGCGCCGCGACAGGAGCGTGCCGATGTCGAAGGCGACGCCCTGGTCGACGACCTCCTCGTCCGCTCGGTCGAGGAGCCTGCCCTCGTAGGCGGGTCCGTCAGGCGTGAGGTCGGGTTCGGGGATCTTGATCATGGCGGTGCTCCTGCTCTTCATCGTGGGATGAACGTCAGCATGAGTCGCCTGCCCAGGAGGGGGCTATGCCCTGCCTATGCCCTGCCTATGGCGTTGATCCCAGGCTGAATGTCCGTGGCCCGTGCTTAGCTATGCCCACACTTCGGCGGTGGCGAGAGGCGGGGGAGCGACGTGACGCAGCAGATCGGTGTTCGGGAGTCGGGGACAGGCACAGCGGCGAGCCCAGGGCCAGCCGGCCTGCAGCGTGCATCCAAGCTGCGGCAGACGCTGCTGCGCCTCGGTTCCGGTGCGCTCACGAAGACCTACGACCTCTACCACCTGCACCCCGCCGTCTGGCGGTGGACCGCCCGCCACTACGTGCCGGCCATGGGCGACTTCGCGAAGTTCAACGCCTGGATGATCTGCCAGCGCGCCAACCTCGACGTGCCCGCGTACCAGCGGTGGCTGCACGAGAACGACTTCACGTTCCGGTGGTGGCAGCTCTCGAGCTACCCCGAGACGAGCAAGGACGACTACGTCAAGCGCTACACGGAAGACGAGCGCTGCTGGGGCGGGGAGATCGACACGGTGGGCACCGTGGTCGATGAGTCGAGCGGGTCGAGCGGTTCTCCCTTCAACTGGATCCGTGGGCGGCACGAGTTGAAGACCATCCACAACAACGTCGCCGGCTACATCACGCTCCTGTTCGGCACGAAGAAGCTCTTCGGCATCAACGCCTTCTCGATGGGGGCCTGGGCGACCGGCACCAACACGGGCCACGCGCTGTCGAAGATCTCGATGGTCAAGAACACCGGGCCGGACATCGACAAGATCGTCGACACCATCCGTCACTTCGGCCCGAAGTACCAGTACCTGGTGAGCGCCTACCCACCGTTCCTGAAGCACCTGCGCGACCGGCTCGACGGCGAGGAGTGGTTCGACTGGTCGAAGCATCGGCTCAACGGCTTCGTCGGAGGCGAGGCGATGACCGAGGGGCTGCGTGACTACCTGGAGGAGCGCTTCGGCCGCGTGTACTCGGGGTACGGGGCATCCGACCTCACGATCGGCATGGCGGGCGAGTCCGACGCATGCGTGTGGCTGCGCCGGGCGATGTTCGCCGACGAGCGGCTGAGGCGGGCGCTCCTCGGTGATGACGAGTCGCGCATCCCGATGGTCTTCCAGTACAACCCGCTCGAGACGTACCTCGAGACGAACGCGAGCAACGAGCTCGTCGTGACCCTCAACTCGTCTGCCGTGCTCAGCCCGAAGCTGCGCTACAACATCGGCGACGAGGCGAAGATCCTCTCGTTCCCCGAGGTGCGGGAGAAGATCGCCGAGCTCGACCCGGCGTTGTCGCGGGCGTTCCATCGCGCATTCGCGGTGCAGCGCATGAAGCTGCCGTTCCTCCTGCTCTTCGGCAGGAAGGACTCGACCATCTCGTACATGGGCGCGAACCTCTATCCGATCGACATCGAGAACGGGCTCTACCGCGACAACCCGCACGCTGGCGACATCGAGTCGTTCAAGCTCGGGCTGCTCGAGCTCGACGGCCACGAGCAGCGGCCCGTCGTGCACCTCCAGCTGCGCGAGGGCGCGGCGCTCTCGAGCGAAGAGCTCGCGACGCTCAGCGAGACGACGAGGGCGGGCATCGTCGACCACCTCGCCTCCGTCTCGCGCGACTTCGCCCAGTCGCTCGACGAGGACCCGACGACGGGTGACCTCCGCATCGAGGTGCACTCCTTCGGCACGGGGCCGTTCGCCGGGGGCAATGCGAAGATCAAGAACGTCTACGTCGTGAAGAACGCCGAGTAGGCCGTGTACACCACCGATTTCTCGAAGGCGCCCATCCAGGGAAGGGCGGAGGCTCTTGTCATCGTCGAGGGGCGCAGCGCCGAGCGGGAGGGCGTGATCTGGCGGCGGCGCCTCCGCGACCGCCGTGTCTCGGCGGAGCTGCTGCTCTTCGCGAGCGTCGAGCGCGCCCGCGAGGTCGCCGCTCGACACGACGGGCGCACGAAGCTCCTGCTCGCCGAGACCCGCGGCTACTCGAACGGCATCTGGCGGGCCGACCCCGAGCCGCCACCCGGCGAGATGGCGCACAACCCCCACTTCGCCCCCGTCGCCAAGGAACGGGCCGAAGGGCGCACGCCACCGCTCGTCGCGGAGCCCACGCGCAAGCCGAAGCGGCTCACGACGCCCATCCCGCCGCCGTCGCACACGATCTTCGACACCGCATCGATGTTCGTGGGTGCGACCCGCTACACGACCCCGCTCGCCTGGGCAGTGACGAGTCGAATCTGGGGCCGGATGACCGGCAAGATGCGGCGCATGCCCGACTACTGCTGGCACGGCATCTACTGGGAGGCGCCGTGGACGCTTGGCACGCTGGCGAACTTCTCGACGCGCGACGCCCTCATCCGCTTCGCGAGGATGCCAGAGCACCGGCACCTCATGCAGTGGATCGTGAAGGACACCAAGAACGCCGACGCCGGGTTCATCCGACTCTTCGCGAGCGAGGAGGAGCTGGCGGGTCTCGAGGAAGGCGCAACGCGTCGAGAGACGGAAGCGGGTGACGCGTCGCGGCCTGCGCTCGAGGTGCGACGCGTCAGCTCTGAGCTCGAGTTCCTGGAGTTCGTCGAGCTGCCGGGGCGCGTCTCAGACCCGAGCCGTGAGGTGCCGGTGCTCGAGTCGACACTCCGCTCGTGGTGGAAGGACAAGCACGCGCACGAGTCGAAGGTGGAGCTGCTGCTCGCCTACCGCGGGGAAGCACCGGTCGCCCGCGCCGTCACGCACACGAGCAGCGCCCTCGACGCGAAGCTCGGATCGAGCCTGCAGCTGTTCGGCGCCGTCGCCGCGGCCGACGCGGAGGCGCTCGGAGCGATCATCGGAGCCGTCGAGGAACGTGCCGCGGAGACAGGTCGGCGCGAGCTTCTCGGACCTGTCACCCTGCTCCCCAACCAAGTGGGCGGCGTCATCACCTCGGGCTTCGGCGAGCGGGGATTCGTCGAGGGGGCCTGGAACCCGGATTGGGTGCCAGGCGCCTACGAGGGGCTGGGCTTCACGACGTGGAACGAGTCGGCGACATGGATCGCCCGGCTCGAGCAGGGTCGCCTCGGACAGATCGAGAGCGACGCCTTCACGGCTCCGACCGAGGCCGAACTCGAGGCCGCCGGCATCGCCATCGAACGGGCGTCGCGGTTTCGGTTCGCACGTGATGTCGCTCGCCAGCGGGAGCTCGTCAACGCCGCCTTCGCCGAGCTGCCCTACTACACGCAGATCTCGCCAGCGCAGATGCGCGAGGCGACCAGCGGGCTCGTCGCCATCATCGACCCCGCCATCTGGGTGTTCGCGTTCGATGCGAAGACGCGTGCGCCACTCGGCTTCCTGCTCTGCGTGCCCGATGTGACCCGCATCGTTCAGCGCTCCTCGGGTCGCATCGGGGCGAGGCAGCTGCTCGAGATCTGGCGCCAACGGCGCGAGCCACGGGAGGCGGTGCTCACCATCCAGGGTACGGCGCCCGACGCTCGCGGTCGCGGGATCAGCTCGCTGCTGGGGCGCACCGTCGGTGAGGCACTCATCGAGGGCGGCTACACGGCACTGCGCTCGACCTACATCGGCCTCGACAACCCCGCCTCGGCGAGGCAGCTCAGCAGGATGGGCGGATCGGAGCTGCACGGCACGGTGTTCTACCGGCGGCCCGTGGGCACTCGGGGCAGTCAGGGCGCAGACACAGCGATCGCGGGGCAGCAGCAGGCGACGAACCAGGGGGAGCAACCATGACCGGCATCCACACGCTGAATCAGATCATCGCCGACGCAGCGTCGGCACCGTCAGCGCACAACACCCAGCCGTGGTCGCCGCGCATGATCGGTGACGGGGTGGCCGTGGAGCTGAGAGTCTCGCGAAGACGAACGCTCCCGGCCGCAGACCCGACCGGTCGCGACACGCTGCTCGGCCTCGGCGCGTGGCTCGAGGCCTTCAGCGTCAGCGCGGCATCGCACGGCGTGGCCTTCGACGTCGAGCTCCTCCCCGCGCTTGCCGACCCGGAAGCGATCGTGCAGGCCAGAAACGACGAACCGGTGCTCCGCATCCAGCTGCACCACGACACCGTGTCTTCGCCCGGCGGCGACACGAAACAGCACGCCGAGTCCGCGTTCGACCCCGACTCCGAGCGACGGATGCTCGCCGCACGCAAGACCGTGCGCAGCGGGCTCGAGCCCGCGCGTGGTCTGGTGCTCGAGCTCTCCGGCTCGCTCCCCGAGTGGCTGCGGCTCGTTCCCGTCGACGCCGACGATCTGCGGCACTTCTCGTCCCTCGGCACGGCCGACACCCTGCGAGAGCCGGCTGTGGCGCGCGAGCTCGCGCACTGGCTGCGGCTCCACCCCTCGCATCCGCGCTACACGGTCGACGGGCTGAACGACAAGGCGCTCGGCATCCCCGCGTTCGCCACCCGGTTCGCTTCCGCGTTCACCAGGAAGCGGCGCCTTCGAGACGCGGCAGTCGGCGTCGCCGCACCGCTCGGCGAGCTGTGGCGTCGGGTGCTGCTCGAGGTGCCAGTGTCGGCCGCCGACGAAGACGCCCCAGCCGAGGCGACGGCCTTCGTGCTCGTCGCCGACACCAAGCTGCTCGACCTCGGCTCCGGGGCAGAGATCACGCGGGTGCTCAACTCCCCGCTCGGGCTGCCACCCGCGCGAGTGCTCGAGGCCGGCCAGGCGCTCATGCGCCTCTGGCTGCGTGCGACCGCGCGCGGGGCGGCGTTCGCGCCCGCCTCAGAGGTGATTGACTCCTCGCTCGCGCAGGGCGAGCTGCGCTACCGGCTCGGCCTCTCCCGCCGCGACGTGCCGCTGTTCGTCACGCGCGTCGGAGTTCCGAGAGACCCACACCCGCCCCGGGCCCCGCGACGCTGAACAGCGCCCCGCTGCGCGGAACGCGTCGTCCGCGCGGGTCCGCTCGGGTCCGCTTGAGTCCGCTCAGTCGAGGCACCGCATCCACTCGCTGATCAGGTCTATGCCGCGAGTGAAGGCCGGGTCGCGCGGCCGGTTGAGGAAGGCGTGCGCACTTCCGGGAATCACGCGGTACTCGGTGTCGACGCCGGCTGCGGCGAGCTCGCGCGCGAACGACGAACCGGATGCGCGCATCGCATCGCGGTCCGCGTCCACCACCAGCGACGGCGGGAAGCCCGTCAGGTTGTGCCCGCCGGGGAACGCGTCCGGACGTAAGAGCACGTCCTCGCTCCCCGCGTAGTTGAGGTTCATGGCTCCGATGAGCCAGGGAGTGTGGACGAAGCGGCGGCTTCCGCGCAGTCGGCTCAGCAGCTCGGAGGACCGGGGCGGCAGCTGCGCGTGGAACGTCCCGTAGGTCAGGAACAGGCCCCGCACGGGAGAGCGCTCAGCTCGGGCGAGCCGGTACGCCGCCGCCGCAGCGAGGCAGGCACCGGCACTCGCCCCGCCGAGCACCACATCACGACCCGACCGGGAGGCGACCGCCTCGACGACCGCGAGCACGTCGTCGAGCGGCACCGGGAACCGCACGTCGGGGCGACGGTCGCGTTCCCATCGAGCTGAGCGTCCCGACTGTGGTGCGCGTCCAGACCGCTCCGACCGCTGCGCGGACCCGGACGCCTCGCGTTGGGCCCGGTCGCGCCCGCCGAGCGTCACGAGCCGGTAGTCGACGGTCGTCACCTCGAACCGCGCGCGCGCGAGCGCGAGCGCGACCTCATGCGTCTCCGGCTGGTCGAGGCCGCCGGAATAGAAGCCGCCGCCGTGCAGCCAGATCACTGGCGAACTCGAGAGCCGGGCAGCGCTCGCGGCGGGCGCGTAGGACCGGATCGCCACCGGGCCGTTCGGGCCAGCGACGGCGGACCCCGTCGCATCCACCCCGTGCGGTGCAGTCGGCGAGCGTCTCGGCATCCGCCCACCATACGGGCACACGCTCTAGGCTCTTCGAATGCACGAGCTACGCCTCTCCCCGGAAACCCAGCGCCGTGCCGTCGCGCTGAACATGCGGCAGTCCTGGATCAGCCTCGGGATGCTCGCCCCGCTCCTGCTGATCCTCACCGTCATCTTCTCGCTGCAGGATTTCTGGCTCGGCTTCGGCTACGGCGCACTGATCGTCGTCCTCCTCGGGGGCTCCGTGCCGCTCTCCATCTGGCTCGCGCGCAAGTCGATGCGCGAGACCTACATCCGCTTCGGCGACGGCTGGATCGAGCACAAGTGGATGTTCCGCACCCGCCGGTTCGCGGCGGCCGAGGCCACCAGCGTCGTCACGGTCGACCGGATGTCATTCGGCGGCTTCTCCGGACCTCCCACCCATCACCTCATCGTGACGGGCCACGACCGCCGCCTGCTGATCCTCGTCGGACAGATGTGGAGCACGCAGCAGCTCACGGCGATCATGCAGGACCTCGCGAGCCGGGGCGTGCCGTGGATGTCCGTCCCCGAGCTCGTCACGCCGCCGCAGCTGCGCCAGCGGGACCCTCGCCTCGTACCGTGGTGGCAGGCGCACCCGGTCGCCCTCGCCCTGCTCATCGCCGGCGGCGTCTTCATCTTCGTCATCCTGCTGCTCGTCGTCCTGGCCCTCGTCATCTTCACGGCGACCACGTCCTGACCGAGGCTCCTGGCCCTCGCTGAGCTTCGTCCCCGGCCCGCGGCCTACGCTGAGTCAGTGCGCTCCCTCTCCCGTCTCACCGGCCTCGACCGGATTCAGGCGAGCAAGCGCGTGCCCGCACTGCAGGTCGCGAAGACCGCCATCGCGGCCGTGGGCGCGTGGCTGCTCGCAGGGTGGCTCATCCCTGGCCCACTGCCGGTGTTCGCCGCCGTCGCCGCGCTGCTCGTCGTGCAGCCGAGCGTCAACCAGTCGTTCGCGAAGGCGCTCGAGCGAAGCGCCGGCGTCGTCATCGGCGTCGCCGTCGCGAGCGCCATCTCGCTCGTGCTCGGCCCCCAGTCGTGGGTGATCCTCCTCGCGATCGTCGTCGCCATGATCGTCGCCTGGCTGCTGCGCATGACCGCAACGACCAGCAACCAGGTCGCCATCAGCGCCATGCTCGTGCTCGCGCTCGGCGCATCCACGCCCGAGTACGCGCTCGACCGCATCCTCGAGACCCTCATCGGCGCGGCCTTCGGGCTGCTCGTCAACGCCATCATCCTGCCGCCAGTGCTCGTCGGGCCTGCGCAGCGCGACACCGCGATGCTCGGCAACGAGATCGCCGCGTCACTGGAGCGACTCGCCGACGCCATCGAGCAGCCGCAGACCGCCGCGAGCCTCACCGAGATGCTCCTCAAGGCGCGCCTGCTGCGCCCCATGGCGGGCGCCGCAGAGAACTCCATCGCCGACGGCCTGGAGTCCCTCGCCTTCAACCCGCGCAAGTCGAGCCACCATGAGGAGCTCGTCGAGTGCCGCCAGCTCCTCGACCGCTTCCGCCCGATCGTCACACAGCTCACCGGCATGACCCGCGCCGTCGCAGAGCACTGGGAGCCGACCCTCGCGGACGAGCCGCAGGCCATCGCGATCGCCGAGCAGCTCCGACGGGCAGCCCACGACACGCGCATCCTCATCCCGAGCGAGCCCGGAGAGCCCCGCGGGTTCATCCTCGAACCGCCCGCCCTCACCGCCCCGCTGGTCGTCTCGGCGCCAAAGGGCGGCAGCTGGGTGCTCATCGGCTCCCTCATCGAAGACCTCCGCCGCATCCACGAGGGGCTCACCGCCGACGCGTAGCGGCAGGGCACGCCCGCCCCCTCCGCCTTCGCGCAGCCGGTCGTCCGGGCTCGCTCGGCCGAGTCTCTCGCCGCGCTGTCCAAGATCAGTGCAAAATCGGCACCGGAGGCTCGAAAACCGCTGCCAGAGCCCGACTTTGCACTGATGTTGGACACGGAGCGCTGGCGCGGACCTTGCGTGACGCAGGTCGCTCGTGCCGCCGCATCCCCTGCCAACCCCTGCCGCACCTCCCGCCTAACCCCTGCCGCTCAGTCTCGCTGGGCGGAGGCTCTCGCCGTGCGCTGTCCAAGATCAGTGCAATATCCGCGATGCGGATGCGGGCGGCCGCGAAAGCCCCCGCTTCTGCACTGATGTTGGTCACCCGCCGCGCGCGCCGTGGCAGGGCATGCCAGTACCTGGCACACCTGCCCCTCCCGGGCGCAGGCTGGTAGCGATCCAATGGAGGAACGGCGGCGGCCGGTGCTCTCGACGAGGGCGGCGGCGCGCTGCCGTTCCCGGAAGCGCAACGAGAGGCACCCATGAAGGCCACATTCATGTACGCGGCAGGCGACGTCCGAGTCGAGAGCGTCGCCGACCCGACCATCCAGCAGCCCACGGACGCGATCGTGCGCGTCACGCAGGCGTGCATCTGCGGCTCGGACCTGCATCCGTATCACTCGATGCAGGCGAGCGAAGAGGGGTCCCCGATGGGACACGAGCTCATCGGCATCGTCGAGGAGATCGGCGCCGCCGTCACGACCCTGAAGGTCGGTGACTTCGTCATCGCGCCGTTCGCGTTCCAGGACAACACGTGCGTGTTCTGCCGCGAGGGTGTGCAGACGTCGTGCCTCCACGGCGGCTTCTACGGCAGCCGCGAGGTCGGCGGCCTGCAGGCGGAGTTCGCCCGCATCCCACAGGCCGACGGCAGCCTGGTCGTCGTGCCCGGCGTCGACGCCGCAGCGCTCGGACGCGGGGAGAGCGCTGAGCTCGCCGCCAGCCTGCTGACGCTGTCCGACGTGTATCTGACCGGCTACCACGCAGCCCACATGGGCCGCGTCGAGGCGGGCAAGACCGTCACCGTGATCGGTGACGGCGCCGTCGGGCTCTCAGCTGTGCTCGCCGCCAGGCAGCTCGGCGCCGAGCGCATCATCCTCATGGGTCGTCACACCTCGCGCACCGACCTCGGCATCGATTTCGGCGCAACCGACGTCGTCGCCGAGCGCGGTAACGACGGCATCGCGCAGGTCATGGACCTCACGAACGGCGAAGGCAGCCACGTCGTCCTCGAAGCAGTCGGCCACATGCCCGCCTACGAGCAGGCCTACGGCATCGTGCGCCCCGGCGGCGTCATCTCCCGGGTCGGCGTGCCCCAGTACGAGGATGCGCCCATCGGATTCGGCTCGCTCTTCGGCAAGAACGTCACCCTCACCGGTGGGCCCGCCCCTGTCCGTGCCTACATGGAACCGGCCATCCAGCAGGTCCTGAACGGCGACATCAACCCCGGCCGCGTCTTCGACCGCACGATCGGCATCGACGAGGTGCCGGCCGGCTACGCCGCCATGGATGCGCGCGAAGCCCTCAAGGTGCTCGTTCAGATGTAGGCGCCAGCGGCCGCGCACGCTCGCCGCGTGCGCGGCCGCGCGCGAACCGAAAATGCGTGATCGATTGTCGAGAGGAATACCCTCATGAGCACAGAACTCCAGCCGAAGAGCGCGACCAGCAAAGGTCCAGCCGAGTGGTTCACCGGTGACGTCTACTTCAACGCCTACTACGCGGGCACCGAGCCGTCACGCACCCGCCTCAACCTGGTGCGCTTCACACCGGGCGCGCACACCGCCTGGCACCGCCACGCGGTCGGTCAGACCCTGCATGTCACCGAGGGGTACGGCTACGTGCAGTCGCGTGGTGAGGAGCTCATCGAGCTGCGCCCGGGCGACACCGTCCACACCCCGGCCGGCGAGTGGCACTGGCACGGCGCATCTGCCGACAACTTCATGTGCCACCTCGCGCTCTGGGAAGCTCCAGGCGCTGACTCCGACGAGCCCGAGACGGTCTGGGGTGAGCTGCTCACGCCGGAGGAATACCCGCAGAGCGGGTGGTGAGCGGGCGCACGCGCGACGGTCGGCAGGGCCTCACGCGCCGCTCGGCCACCAGCTGACCCTGCACGCCTCGCGCCTTTGAAGTGTGAGCCAGACGCATCCAGAACCCTTGTGGGCGGATGCGTCTGGCTCAATTTCGCGTGCGTACGAGGGGCGTGCAGCAGGGCGGCAACAGGCAACAGGCAGCCGGCTCGCGCCTACTGCTGCTGGAAGGCTGCCTGCGTTTCGACGGGGAACTCCGTCGCCGCCCAGGATGCGAGCAGCCGCAAGCCGTCGGCGCTGGGGCTTCCCTCGGCGGCCGTGTAGACGTTCATCGTGAGGCCGGGCTCGCTCGGCAGCGGCAGCGACTCGAAGTTCAGCTCGAGCAAGCCGACGACCGGGTGGTTCAGGCGCTTCACGCCGCTGCGGTGGAACTTCACGTCCTTCGCCGCCCACATCTCGCGGAACAGCTCGCTCTGCGTCGACAGCTCTCCGATGAGCTGGTGCAGCTGGGGGTCGTGGGGGTTCCGGCCCGCTTCCATCCGCAGCATGGATGCCGCGTCGGCGGCGATGCGGTCGAAGTCCGGCCAGAAGTCGCGGGCCGCCGGATTCAGGTAGATGTACCTCGTCGTGTTGACGGGCCGGCGAGGGTCGTCGAAGACGGGGGAGTAGAGCGCCCGGCCGAGGCGGTTGGCCGCGAGGACGTCGTGCCGGTCGTTGCGCACCCACGCGGGAGCCTCGGAGAACGCGTCGAGCATCTGCCGGACCGAGGCGCGCAGCTCGCCGCCGCCCCGCTTCCTCGACACTCGCCTGGGTGGAGCGCTCGCCCGTGCGAGGTTGAACAGGTGCTCGCGCTCGGCCTCGTCGAGCTGCAGCGTCGACGCGATGGCATCGAGCACGCTCTCCGATGCGCCCGACAGGTTGCCGCGCTCGAGCCGCACGTAGTAGTCAACGGAGACGCCGGCGAGCATCGCGACCTCTTCGCGCCGCAGTCCCGCGACGCGGCGGTTCCCTCCGTAGGCCGGCAGCCCAGCCTGCTCGGGGGTGATCTTCGCCCGGCGGGAGCTGAGGAACTCCTTCACTTGCTCGCGCACATCGTTCATGTGTCCAAGCTACGCCCGCGGGCTCGAGCGAGGGAGGCCCCGCGAGTACCTGGTGGCGGATGCAGACGCGCCGCTGTCCAACTTCAGTGCAGATTCCTGCGGGAACGCGAGTAGAGCTCCCGTCGGAGCTGATTCTGCACTGAAGTTGGACAGGGGCGGAGGCAAGCCAGGCAGGCCCCGACTCGGTTGACGACGGGTGGCTGGCCAACTTCCGGGAGTAGATCGGCTCAGGCGCGCGGTTCGGGCCTGCGCGGGCGTTCCGGTCCCGGGAGTTGGACACCCGCGAGGGGAGAACCACCGCAAGGGAGGCTCAGCGCAGAGAGGCACGCGGCCGCACCGGTCAGGCCGCGCGGATCAGGCCTCGGGGATGGGCATGCCGTAGGCCTCCAGCGTCAGCGACTCGGGCTCGGGCCCGCGGCGCACGCCCTTGTCGAGGGCGTCGATCTGGGCGACCTCGTCGGGCGTGAGCTCGAAGCCGAAGATGTCGAAGTTCTCGGCGATGCGATGCGGCTTGACCGACTTGGGGATCACCGAGCGGCCCTCCTGCACGTGCCAGCGCAGCATGACCTGCGCAGGGCTCTTGCCGTGGGCGTCCGCGATGGCGCGGATCGTCGCGTCTTCCAGCGTGCTTCCGCCGTCGCCCTCGCGGTAGAACGTGATGCCGCCGATGGGTGACCAGGCCTGGTCGAGGATGCCGTGGCGCGCATCCGCTTCCTGCACGTCCTTCTGCTGGAAGTAGGGGTGCAACTCGATCTGGTTGAGGGCCGGCACGATGTCGGTCGCGTCGAGCAGCCGGTCGAGGTGGTCTGGCATGAAGTTGCTGACGCCGATGGCGCGCACCTTGCCGTCGGCGGAGAGCCGTTCGAGGGCACGGTAGGCGCCGATCGTCTTCTCCCAGTCGGTGGGGAGCGGCTGGTGGAGGATGAGCAGGTCCAGCTGCTCGAGGCCGAGCTTGCGGGCCGACTTGTCGAAGGCGTGGAGGGTCTCGTCGAAGCCGTAGTCGCTGATCCAGACCTTGGTCTCGACGAAGATCTCGTCGCGGGGCACTCCGGATGCGGCGATCGCCTGGCCGACTTCCCGCTCGTTGCCGTAGGCGGCGGCGGTGTCGATGTGGCGGTAGCCGACGCGCAGGGCTTCGGCGACGGCGGCTGCGGTCTCCTCGGGGGCGGACTGGTAGACGCCGAAGCCGATGCTGGGCAGTTCGACGCCGTTGTTCAGGGTGAGGTTCGTGGTGCTCATGCTGAAAACGCTACGTCTGGCGGCTGAGGGGTGACAGGTTCTGACAGAACCTGTCAGCCGAACCGAAGCCGTTTCGGATGGGTGAAAACCCGCACTTGCGCACGGGGTCCCGCATGCCTACACTTTCGGCAGGTGCACAAACGATCATATCTATTTGCAACTTCGTGCACACCCCGACAAAGGAGTCAGAACATGCGGTTTACGTCGCCGCTCGCCGCCCCCGCGGCCAGCACAGTCGAGCACAGCTCGACGACCACGTCGGGAGGGCAGCCGGCATGGAAGTAATCACCTGGATCGCCGAGAACTTCATCGGCCTCTTCAACGCCTCCGCCGAGAGCCTCATGGGCCTCATCACGGGCATCCTCCCCCTGCTTCTCGTGCTGCTCACGGCAATGTACGCCGTCACCACGTGGATCGGCGAGGAGCGCGTCACGCGCGCCGTCCGCTGGGCGGGCAAGTACGCGATCACGCGCTACACGGTCATGCCGATCATCGCGGTCATCATGCTGACGAACCCCATGGCGTACACGTTCGGCCGCTTCCTCCCCGAGCGCTACAAGCCGGCCTTCTACGACTCCGCAGTGTCGTTCGTGCACCCGGTCACGGCGTTCCTGCCTCACGCCAACGCTGGTGAGCTGTTCGTCTGGACGGGCATCTCCGCCGGTGTCCTCTCCATCGCACCGGACAAGTACGCGACCCTCGCGGCCCTGTACTTCATGGTCGGCATCGTCGTCATCTTCATCCGCGGCATAACGACGCAGTGGATCACGAAGATCCTCATCAAGCGCGGCGGACACGAGGCGACGTTCGCTCGTTTCGACGAGATGTATGCAGAGGGCCACCTCCAGGGCTCCAAGAGCGAAGGTGGTGTCCTGTGAGCACAGACGCTGAGAACACGAACGCCAACTCGGCCGACGGCGGCGCGAGCACCGCGGACTACAAGGGCGTCAAGGTCAACCGCGGTCGCGGCGGCTGGGGCGACGGGCTGACGCTCGTCCCCAACGCCGAGAAGAACATCGTCCTGTCGGTCACGGGTGGTGGCATCCACCCGGTCGCCCAGAAGATCGCAGAGCTCACGGGCGCTGAGGCCGTCGACGGCTTCAAGAACAACGTGCCGGACGCGAACGTGCTCTGCGCGGTCATCAACTGCGGTGGCACGGCGCGCATCGGCGTGTACCCGAAGAAGCGCATCCCGACGGTGGATGTGTACCCCGGCGAACCGGGCGGCCCGCTCGCCCAGTTCATCACCGAGGACATCTTCGTCTCCGACGTCGCCCCTCGCGACGTCGTCGCGCTCGACGCGGCGGCAACGGCAGCAGCTGGTGCCCCGGCCGCAGCCGAGGCGCCCAGCCTGAGCCCGGAAGAGGTCGCGGCGAAGGCCAAGGCGGATGCACGCGCCAGGGTCGCAGCGCAGGGAAGCGGATTCACGGGCTTCGTCGTGAAGTTCGGAAACGCCATCGGCTACTTCATCAACACGCTGCTCTCCTCGGGCCGCCAGGCGATCAAGCTGACCCTCAACACGATCCTGCCGTTCATGGCGTACGTCTCGCTCCTCATCGGAGTCGTCACTTACACGGGCGCTTCGGACTTCATCGCCAACGCGGTGTCGCCGCTGGCCTCGAACCCGATCGGCCTGATCCTGCTCGGCGTCATCACGGGTCTCCCCTTCCTGTCGCCGATCCTCGGCCCAGGTGCCGCGATCGCCCAGGTCGTCGGCGTGCTCATGGGAACGCAGATCGCGGCAGGCGCGCTGCCGGTGCAGTACGCACTGCCGACGCTCTTCGCGGTGAACGGCCAGGTCGGCTGTGACTTCATCCCCGTCGGTCTCTCCCTCGGTGAGGCTGAGCCGGAGACGGTCGCGGTCGGTGTCCCAGCCGTGCTGTTCTCCAGGCAGATCACGTCGCCCCTCGCGGTTGTGCTCGCCTACTTCGCCTCCTTCCTCCTCATCTAGTGGGCGCCGGGCGGGCCGCACCGGCCCGCCCGCGCATCCACCCCTGAACTTCGCTTCAACCTCTCGCCTCAAGAAAGGACCACCACGTGTCCACGACCATCTGGCAGTCAGAAATCGCACGCATCGGACCCGACGCGAACGACATGTTCGAGGGTGGCGTCTACATCCTCTTCGGCGAACCCGTTCCGGATGCGCTCGCCGAGGTCAGCCTCGTGCACAAGGGCCACTCGGGTGAGTTCGTCCCCGTGCAGGCCGGCGACGAGTTCGTGATCGGCGACGAGGCCGTCACGGTCACCGCGGTCGGGGATCTCGCCAACCCGAACCTGCAGGAACTGGGTCACGTGGTGCTCTACCTGAACGCGGAGGACACCGCGCTCCTCCCGGGCGCCATCCAGGCGACCGGCACCCTCACGACTCCCGCCGAGGGCGCACTCATCAGCGTGCGCCGGAACGAGGTGTAGATCATGGACTGGAGATTCCCCGCCGTTCTGGTCCTCGCGCTTGTCCTGAGCATGTTCATGACGGTCGTGCAGATGCGCGCCTACATGAGCCAGGTCAACGAGATCGCGAAGGCGAACGCCGGCAAGAACCTCAACCTCGTCAGCGGTCGAGGCAAGGGCGCGTTCCGCGGCGCGATCGCCGTGCTGCTCGTCGACCCGACCACGCTCGAGGTCGTCGAGGCGCGCGCGCTCCTCGGGTTCAGCGTCTTCGGACGCCTGAAGCCCGCACCCGACCTCGAGGGCCCGCTCACGACGGTCTACGACCGCGCGGAGGCCCGCCACAAGCACCTCGGAACCGCCGTCCGCCAGGCGATCAGCATGCTGCCGCACACGGTGCGCGCCCAGGTCACGCTGCCGCCGGTCAAGGGCAAGACGAAGCGTGCGCAGCCCAACGCTGTCAAGGGCGCGGCCCCGAAGCAGTTCGCCGGCCTCTCCCGCGTCAGCAACTAGCCCCTGATCAGCACCCCACCCCACGAACTCAGCAAGGAACGCACATGAACTACACCCAGCGCCTCATCCAGCGTGAAGCAGAACTCGGCCGCCCCATCCGCGTCGGCGTCGTGGGGGCCGGTCAGATGGGCTCAGGCCTCATCGCCCAGATCGAGCGAGCGAAGGGCATGGAGGTCGCCGTCGTCGCCGACATCGCCGTCGAGCGCGGTGTGGATGCGTACACTCGCGCCGGCCGCAGCGACGTCCAGGTCGAGACCGACCTCGCCGTGGTCGCCGAGCACATCGAGGCTCGCCGCCCGGTGGTCATCAACGACGGCCTCCTCATCCCGAAGCTCCCCGTCGACGTCGTGCTGGAGGTCTCCGGTGTCACCGAGATCGCAGCGCAGGTCGCCTACGCGTCGCTCCTCGGAAAGAAGGACGTCGCTCTCATGACCGTCGAGGCCGACGTGACGGTGGGGCTCTTCCTGGCCAGCATCGCCAACGCCGGACAGCAGATCTACACGATCTGCCGCGGTGACGAGCCCGTCGAGGCGCTCAAGCTCGTCGAGCACGCCACCGACCTCGGCCTCACCGTCGTCGCAGCCGGCAAGGGCAAGAACAACCCGAACCGCCCGACGGACGTGCCGGAGGACGTCATGGAGGAGGCGAAGGCCAAGAACATGAACCCGCGCATCCTGTGCGAGTTCACCGACGGAACGAAGACGCAGATCGAGATGGCCTCCCTCTCGAACGCGACCGGCTTCCCCGTCAACAAGCCGGGCATGCACGGCCCGGCCGCCGACATCGCGACGCTCGCGACCACGCTCATCCCCGTCGAGGACGGCGGAGTCCTCACCTCGACCCCGGCCGTCGAGTACACGGTCGAGGGCGATGTCGCGCCAGGCGTGTTCGTCGTCGTGAAGTCGGAAGACGATGTCGTCACGCACGAGCTCGACTACCTGAAGCTCGGCAAGGGGCCGTACTACGCCCTCTACCGCCCGTACCACCTCGCCTCGGTCGAGGCGATCCTCTCGATCAGCGAGGCCGTGCTCGAGCGTCGCGCCGACTTCCAGACCACCACGTGGCGCACCGAGGTCGCCTCGAAGGCGAAGTTCGACCTCGCCGCCGGCACGAAGCTCGAGGGCATGGGCGGGCACCACGTGCACGGCTGGGCCGTGGACGCCGACGAGGCACGCGCCGACAACTCGATCCCGA
This sequence comes from Pseudoclavibacter sp. RFBJ3, assembly GCF_002931375.1. Lineage (NCBI taxonomy): Bacteria > Bacillati > Actinomycetota > Actinomycetes > Micrococcales > Microbacteriaceae > Pseudoclavibacter > Pseudoclavibacter sp. RFBJ3. The sequence continues at coordinate 196,024 of NZ_PSXZ01000001.1, forward strand.
TCGGGCTCATCTCCGGCGGCATCCTGAAGCGCGACATCAAGGCGGGTGAGATCGTCTCCTACGACGACGTCGAGCTCGACGAGACGCGTCCGCTCATCGCGATGCGCCGCCTGCAGGACTCGCTGGTCGCGGCTGGCGTCATCGGCGCCTGACCCCCGTCCGACACCCGTCGGGCGCCCGGCTGGACCGGGCGCCTGATCGTCGGTCGATAGGATCATGTGAACCGGATCACCGATGCCGCGCCAAGCGTGCGGCGTCGGGGCGGCTCCCGAACGGCGCGAGAGCGCGGTGCGGGAGCCGTCGCCATCTGGGAAAGACGTCCCGCACCGCAGGGCCACGCAGGAGTGAGCAGCGCTGCGCCTCCTGCCCAGCACAGCCTGCGCGTCGCTCTGCACCACCCACAGGAAGGAAGGCTCGGGATGCCAGCACCCCGCAACGCCGAGACCCTCGTCCGAGCAGCGCGCCTCTACTACCTCGACGGCCTCTCCCAGAGCGACGTCGCGACAGCACTCGGCGTCTCGCGGGCGAGCGTCTCACGCATCCTGTCGGCGGCACGCGAGCAGGGGATCGTCGAGATCCGCATCCACGACCCCCACGTCGTCGGTCGTGTCGATGAGCTCGAACGGCAGATCACGGATGCGTTCGGTGTCGGTGCCGCCGTCGTCGTCTCTGCGCTGCCGGGCAGGAATCCCCTCGACATCGTGGCCGGAGCGGCCGCCGACTACTTCGCGGAGCGCGTGCCCTCGGTCGGTTCTGTCGGCCTGAGCTGGGGCAAGTCGATCGACGCGTTCGTCGAGCAGATCCACGTCGAGTCCACGGGGCGCGCGCTGACGCTGTGCCCGCTCGTCGGCGGCATGCCGTTCGACTCGGGGCCGGCCGGGAACACGGCCCTGGAGCGTCTCTCGCAGAAGTCGGGGGCGATGGCGTTCCGGTTCGAGTCGCCCGCCGTCGTCGAGTCGCCCCAGACCTGGGCTGCGCTCACCGGGGAATCGTCGATCTCCATGGCCATCAAGCGGGCGACGGATGTGCAGCTCGCGTTCGTGGGCATCGGTTCGTACGGGCTCCACGCGTCGAGGCACATCGTCTCCGCGATGCGGCTCAGCGATGCCGAACGCGCCGAGCTGGACGCGCAGCAGCCCGTCGGCGATATCTGCGGTCGCTTCTTCGACGCCCAGGGGCGCGCCCTTGGCGCACCGGTCTCCGAGCGGGTCATCGGCATCACCCTCGGCCAGCTGGCGAAGATCCCGGAAGTCGTGGGCTTCGCCGCTGGCGCCGAGAAGGCCCCTGGGGTCGCCGGCGCGCTCCGCACGGGGGCGCTCGACGGCGTGATCCTCGACGAGGACCTCGCGCGCGCGCTCGTGGAGCTCGTGTAGGGCGCTGCCCGGGCCCGAAGAGTCAGGTTCCGCGGCGGATCTCCATGCCTCTGGCTGACTCTTGCCGCCCTCAACGGTTCGCCGGGAGGCGCGGGCTGTGCGGAGCGCAGCTGCCAGGGCAGGGAACTCTGGGATCGACACGCGACGATGCCTCCGCATCCGCAGCCACGTCCCAAACCGCAGCCACGTCCCAAACCGCAGCCACGTCCCAAACCGCGGCCACGTCCAAACCGTCGCCACGGCTCAGAGACGCAGAACGCCGCCGGTCGATCGTGCCGCTGACGGGGAGTCAGGGTGCGATCGAACGGCGGCGTCGGTGCGCCGACGTCGTTGGCGGCGTCAGCGGAGGCGGATGCTCGGAGGGGGAGCGCGCGCCTACTCGCCCATGACGACGACCTGGCACTTGCGCGAACGGGCGCGCGTGCGGTCGAAGTCGACGAAGTAGATGTACCCGGTGACGCCGACGCCGAGCTTGCCGTCGATGACCGCGAACACCTCGCTCGAGCCGATGATCGTCGACTTGATGTGCGCCTCCGCATTCAGCAGCGCCGTCTTGTCGCCGCCGGGCAGGTACACCTCGGCGTCCGGCCACGACTCGACGTCGGCGTAGTGCTCCGGGCCCGGGTAGCGGTACTCGCCCTCGGGCGGCACGGCCGTCTGGTTCGGGGCGACGCGGTTCAGCACGTCGTCGAGGTCGGCCTGCAGGAACTCGGTGCCGTCCTCGAGGCGGTCGTGCACGAACTCCTCGAAGAACACGGCGCACGTCGTGTGAGGAGAGATGACGGTGACCGTGCCCGCCGTGATGCCGCTCGCCGCGATCGCCTCCTTCACCTCCGCCGTGACGTCGATGTAGCTGGGCGTGCCGCCGTGCGACTGCAGCTGGAGGGTGGTCTGGTAGACGGTCATCGGTGTTCCTTCGTGGTCGTGGATGCGCGTGCTTCGGCGCGCGCGCAGATGTCGGTTGGTGTGGCTGGCTCCGCTCAGGCGCCCGGGCGCAGGGCCTGAATGAACTCGGCCACGTCGGCCTCGACCTGCGCGGAGACCGCCTTCGCGACCTTCGGGAACAGGATGGTGTTGGGCTGCTCCGCGGCCCGGAGCGCCGCATCCAGTGCCGCCTTCGCCGCGTACGTGTAGTAGTTGATCTTGCGGACGCCGCGCGTGATGGAACGGTGGTACTCGTCGAGGCTGAGCCCGGAGCCGCCGTGCATGACGATGGGGACGCCCGTTGCGTCCCGCAGCTGCTCGATGAGCTCGTAGTTGAGCTTCGGCTCCTGGTGGTACATGCCGTGCACCGTGCCGAAGGAGGCAGCGAGCGCGGTCACGCCGGTGCGCTCGACGAACTCCTTCGCCTGCGCCGGCTCCGTGTACAGGGTCTCGTCGGCGATGCCCTGGCTCGGGTCGCCGTTCTCGTTGCCCGTCATGACGCCGAGCTCGCCTTCGACCCCCACGCCGCGTTCCTTCGCGAGCTTCACGACCTCGGTCGTGCGGGCGACGTTCTCCTCGTACGGCAGCGTCGAGCCGTCGATCATGACGGAGTTGAAGCCGATGTCGAGGCCGCGAGCGATGTACTCGATGTCCTCGCCGTGGTCGACGTGCAGCACGAACGGCGCTTCGCTGCGCGTCGCGAGGGCGAGCATCGCCGGCCCGATGTCGTCGATCGACAGGGTGCTCTCATGCACTTGCGCGTGCTGCAGGATGACGGGAACGCCCGCCTTCTCGGCGGCGGAGATCGTGCCGAGCAGCCCCTCGAAGTAGGGGGTGTTGACCGCCGCGATGGCGATGTTGTTCTTCTGTGCGTAGCGGAGCGCTTCGTCGAGTCCGATGAGCATGTGTTGGTCTTCTCTCTGGTGGCCCTGTGGGGGAGCGGGTCAGTTGGCGGGGGCGGCGCTCGCCTGCGCGTCGCGGTGGTCGGCGAGCGCCTGGAACATCTCGGTGAGAATCTCGCGCCAGTCGGGATGCTTGATGATGCCGCTCGTGCCGCCGGAGCAGTCTGCGCCCTGCTGCAGGACGCGCGTGATGTCGGCGCCGCGGCTCACGCCGGCTGCCTGCACGACGAGGATCGCCGGGTCGACGTTCTTCACGATCTGTGTCGTGCGCTCGATGTAGTCGCCCGCGTCCATCTGCCCCGTGCCGATGTTGGCGGTCGGCTCGCAGATCATGCCGGAGGGGTCGAGGTCGGCAACCGCGCGGCACTGCAGGTCCGAGTCGGCGCAGACGATGGTTGCAAGACCGACCTCTTCGCAACGGCGCATCGTCGCGTCGAGGTCGGCCAAGGTGAGGGGGTGCTCGGCGTGGTTGAGCACGACGGCCTTGACCCCGGCTTCGGCGAGGCCCTCGGCGAGGATGTGCCCCATGCCGCGGCCAGGCACGATCGGGTCGACGTGCTGGGCGGTGACGCAGAGGTTCGTCGTCTCGGCGACGACCGACCGGAGGTCGATGTGCTGCGCGGTGAACACGACGTCGATGTCGAACGCTCCAGCGAGTTCGTCGGTGAGGTGTGCCAGCTTCATGAGCTCGCTGCCCGTCAGGTACGCCTTCGGGTTGACGATCAGAAACGGGCTCCGTACAGGGATGGGGACAGCCATTGTCAGTTGCTCCTAGCGGATAAATGCACAAAGTTGCACTAAAAAATGTACGAACGTGCAGTGTGGCAAGTATCGCATCTGTGGAGAGCACCTGGCAAGAGCACGGATGCGCAGGCCCCGCCCACGTCCGCGTGCGCCCCGGAGTCGTCCCAGGTGCCCCGAATAAGGTGGCACCTCACACTTGGACCAGGGAGCCACATGACTCGCGAACCCGTCTACTCATTTGCGATCGGGGTCGGCCGCACTGTCTTCGGCGCGCTCCGCGTTCGCCAGACGGTCCGCGGCGCGCAGCACCTTCCCGATACCGGCGGCGCCGTCATCGCGATGACCCACTTCGGCTACCTCGAGTTCGCCCTCGTCGAGTGCGCGACCTGGATGCACAACCGGCGGCGCATCCGCTTCATGGCCAAGCAGAGCGTGTTCGAGAAGCACGTCGTCGGCCGACTCATGCGCAGCATGCGGCACATCCCGGTGAACATGAAGGCCGGTGCGGACGCGTTCGCCGCCGCCGCGACCGCCCTGCGTGACGGCGAGCTCGTCGGCGTCTTCCCCGAGGCTGGTGTCAGCGCGTCGTTCACGATTCGCGACTTCAAGACCGGAGCCGCACGCCTCGCCGCGCAGGCCGGCGTGCCCATCATCCCCGTCGCCGTCTGGGGCGGGCACCGCCTCCTCACCAAGAACCGCAAGATCACGCTGCGAGAGCGCCTCAACATCCCCGTGCACTTCTCTTTCGGCGCCCCCATCCATGTCGCACCGGACGACGACCCCGCCGACACCACAGCCAAGCTCAAGACGGTCATGGAGGCGCTCCTCAGCGAGCTGCAGTCGAACTACCCGGAAGACGGCGCGGGCAAGTGGTGGCAGCCCCGCGTGCTCGGCGGCACCGCCCCCACGCCCGAGGCGGCGGCTGCGGCAGACGCCGAGCGTGACCGCAGGCGCGAGGCCGCGCGAGCGCAGCAGGCAGCCAGGAAGTAGCGGGTCGGTTGCCACTGGCGCTGCGTCTGCCGCTGGGGCCGCAGCTGCCGTTGCCGTCGCCGTCGCCGCGGGCCGTGTCCAACATCAGTGCAGAAGCCCTGCATCCAGTGCCGGAAGCGGGTCGAAGGCCGGAAATCGCACTGATGTTGGTCAGTGATCGCCGGCACACGCGACCCGGTGCCAGACTTGGCGCATGAACGGTGAGCATCCCGGAAGCCTGATGAGCATCGGCGAGTTCTCGCGATACTCGGGTCTGAGCGTGCGCATGCTGCGGCATTACGCCGAACGGGGCGTGCTCGCGCCCGCCGAGGTCGACGAGTTCAGCGGGTACCGACGCTACGCCGCAGCCCAGCTCCGGGAGGCGGGGCGCGTGCGGATGCTGCGCGACGCCGGGTGCGGAATCCCCGCCATCGCAGAGCTCCTGCCGCTCTTCGCGGCCCCTGACGTGCTCCGACCGCGCCTGCAGCTGCACCTCGACGAGCTCAAGGCCGAGGCGCAGCGGGTCGCCGATCAGCAGGCGCTCGCCGCGACGCTCCTCGATGGGCTCGCGGCGCGCTCGACCCGTCTGGACGTCACCGAGCGCACCTTCCCGGCGCTGCGCGTGCTGTACCTGCGCCGCACGGTCGCCGACTACCCCTCCGAGGGTCCGCTCTGGGTCGACTTCCGTGGGCCGGTGGCCGACCTCACCTCGCGAGACCCCGCTGCCTTCGGCGAGGTCGGTGGTGCCACCTACTTCGACGACGAGTATCGAGACGCTGACGTCGAGATGGCGATCTGGCGCGAGTACCGCGGTACATCCGCGCCGGAGGGGTACGAGGTCGTGGAACTCCCCGAGCAGCGCGTCGCGACGGTCACCCACCACGGCGGCTTCGAGACCATCAACGAGGCCACGGCGACCGCGGGCAGCTGGGTCGCCAGGCAGGGTCGCACCCGCGTCGGCCCGATCTTCAACGTCTACGTGCACGGCCCAGGCCGCGAGCCGAACCCGGACAACTGGGTCACCGAGGTCAACGTCCCCATCGCGGCTTGACTCTCACACTGTGTGAGACCTCACGATCGGATCCAACGGCCGAACAGGCCGGCGGCGCAGCCAGAATCGCTGCGGCGCATCCGAATGAGAGGACAGCAACCATGCCGGACAACGTGAACTACTTCGAGATCGGCACCACCGACCCGGAGGCCGCGAAGGCCTTCTACGGTGACACCTTCGGCTGGACGTTCGGCTCGCTCGAGCCCGGCGGCTACGGGATGGTCGACGGCGCAGGCAACGGAGGCGGGCTCTGGGATTCCAACACGGTCGGCGGCGGCAGCTGGGCGGTGTTCTACGTGGAGGTCGAGGACATCGAGGCGAAGCTCGAGCAGGCGGCCGCGAACGGGGCGGAGACCGTCATCCCGCTCGTCGACAACGGCAGGATCAAGTTTGCGCATCTGCGCGACCCGCTCGGCAACCGCTTCGGTGTCTGGCAGCGCAAGCCGCAGGGCTGAGCAGCGCGCCGAGTCAGCAGAACCCCGCCAGCGAACGAATCGCAGGCGGGGTTCCGTTCCCTCTCTCAGCGCAGACCGGGGCCTGCGCGGCGAATCAGGTGTCGTGGATGACCGGGGCCTGTTCGGCTCTGCCGTCGTCATGGCCACCCGCCGGGTAGTCGGCGCGTTCCGGACGCCGACGGAGTGCGATGACGGACGCGGCGCATCCGCCCCACACGATCCCGATCGCGACGATGAGCATCGTGATGGCTTCTGGGGTCATCGGACCGTCTCCTTCTCGCGAAGCTCAGCCGATGTCGGCCAGGCAGTGAACGTGTCCGGGCTGTTGCGCCAGCGGACCAGGGTCATGATCGCGCTCGCGACCAGCATGACGAGGACCGCACCCCAGCCGAAGACGCCGACGTACCACAGCGGGTAGCCCTCGTAGCCGTCGACGATCAGCGTCCTGATCTGCTCGATGAGCATGTAGGTGAGGACAACCGGCGCGATGATGCCTGTCAGGACGAGCCACCACTTGCCGACCTGGAACGTCGACACGGCGTTGAGGTGCAGACGGATCTCCTCGCCGCGTCTGGCGACCCAGATCACGCCGATGCAGGTGGCGATAGCGGACGAGATGATGCCGATGTTGTTCGTCCACATGTCGACCGTGTCGAGCGCGATGAGGCCCGTGGTCGTCGAGAAGAGCAGGATCGAGATGACGGCGCTCACGCTGCCGAGGATGACCGCAGCCTTGCGGGGTGACCAGCCGAACTTGTCCTGGAAGGCTGACGAGACGACCTGCAGGATCGACAGCAAGGAGGTGAATCCCGCCATCACGAGCGACCCGAAGAACAACGCGCCGAAGATCTGCCCACCTGGCATCTCCGAGATGATGGCGGGGAAGGTCACGAACGACAGGATCGGCCCGGTGAGCCCCTCCAGCTCGCCCACGGCGACGTTCTGCTGGTGAGCCATGAATCCGAGCGTCGCGAACACTCCGATGCCCGCCAGGATCTCGAACGACGAATTCGAGAAGGCGACGACCAGTCCGGGGGAGGTCATGTTCGAGCGACGGTTCCGGTACGACGAGTACGTGACCATGATGCCGTAGGCGATGGACAGCGAGAAGAAGATCTGGCTGTACGCGGCGATCCAGACGCTGGGGTCGCCGAGCGCGACCCAGTCGGGCGTGAAGAGCGCATTGAGCCCGTCCGCCGCGCCTTCCAGGAAGAGCGCGCGCACCACGAGGATGAGGAACGACACGAGCAGCAGCGGCAGGAAGATGAAGTTCGTGCGTTCTACGCCCTTCGCGATACCGGCTGCCAGCACGAAGATCGTCACTCCCCACACGGCGACGAGCGGGATCAGGACAGAGGGCACGAATTGCATCGAGACGCCAGGCTCGCTGAGCTGCAGGAAGTCACCGGTGAAGAACGCCGCGGGGTCGTCGCCCCAGCCGAGGTTGAACGAGAGCACGAAGAAGCTCAGCGCCCAGGCGATGATGGCCGTGTAGTACAGGCCGATCACGAAGCAGATGAACACCTGGAACCAGCCGAGGCTCTCCATCCACTTCGCGACGCGACGGAACGCGGTCGGCGCGGCCCCGCGCATCCGGTGCCCGATGGCGTAGTCGAGGAAGAGGATCGGGATGCCCGCGGTGATGAGCGCGACCAGGTACGGGATGAGGAACGCGCCCCCGCCGTTCTCATAGGCGACACCAGGGAATCGCCAGATATTGCCGAGGCCGACGGCGGAGCCGATGGCGGCGAGGATGAAGCCGGTCTGCCCGGTCCATTGCTCGCGAGGCTTGACCTCGGTTGTCGTGGATGTCGTCATTGAGAATCCCCCAAGAGCGTGGTGAGCGGGTGCGCCTGCGAGGACAAGCGCTCTGCTTGCCCGACGAGCCTAGTGAATTCGAGCTGTACCGCGCATGCCCGGCATCGAATCGTGACTCGCGGCCGGGCGGCGAACGCCCTAGGCGGACAAGCCTCAGCGCTGGAGGAGGTGCAGGCGGCTGACCATGCGGAACGCGTCGGCACGGCCGGCGGCAGCCGCGACGAACTCGTCGAACGACGCGTCGGCGTGGAAGTGCGCCTCGATGTCGTAGTCGACGAGCACGTCCACGGCGTTCACGAAGCGCTGCTGCGGGTCGCGGCCGACGGAGGCGAGGAGGGGAACGTCGAGGATGTGCCACGTGTCGAAGTCGCGCGCCCACTGCAGGAACTCGAGCGACGAGGTCTGCACGATGAAGAGCTCCGCGAACGTCGCCCACAGCTCGCGGCCGCGCACTGCCGTCACCTCGAACGTGCGGCCGCCGAGCTCGAGGCTCGTCGCCTCGGCGGGAGCCGGGCGAGTGGCGTCGGGTGCACGGCCCGCAGCAGGACTGGACTCCCCGTCTGCGCCGTCCGCGTCGTCTGCGCCGTCGATGCGCGTCGACGTGACGCTCGGCACGTGCACCCACGAACCGGTCGCGAAGCCCCGGCGCTCGACGGCGTCCGCGCGTGAACGGCGGTAGTCGACTTCGCCCGGCAGCTCCACGACGTCGAGCTCGCGCTCGATGAGCTCGATGCCCGGCTCGAAGATGTGGTGGTAGACGGGGCTCGGGAGGAGGCCCTGCGGCCGGTAGTTCGAGGTCGCGACGACCGTGATGCCGTGGTCGAGGGCATACCGCAGCAGGGCCGTGAGCAGCGTCGCGTGGCCCGGGTCGTGCACGTGGAACTCGTCGAAGAGCAGCAGCTTCGCGTCGCCGATGAACTCGCGGACGGCGTTCGCGAAGACGGTCTCGGAGCCTCGGTTCGCGAAGATTCGCGAGTGCAGCTCGTTGAAGAACGAGTGGAAGTGGACGCGCAGCTTCCGGTCCACGGGCACCGCGCCGTAGAAGGCGTCGAGCAGCCAGGACTTGCCGCGGCCGGCGGGCCCCCACAGGTAGAGGCCGCGCGGGACCGTCGCATGGGCGGCGGATGCGTCGGGGCGATCCGCCTCGGCGACCTCGGGCTCGCTCACTCCGGCGGCCTCGGGGTCGCTCACCCCGGCGACGGGGGCAGCGTCGGCGGCTGTGCTCGGAGCGGCGTTCTCCACGGCGAGAGCTTCGTGCTCGACGATCTGCGCGCCGAGCCCTGCGAGACGCCGGGCGACCATCCGCTGGCCATCATCGAGAGTGAAACCGGCCGCGGTCGCTGACGCCGCGATCGCAGCGAAGACCTCGCCGACGCTCGCGCCAACAGTTTCGGGATGGGTTCCCCGCTTCGAGATGGGAAGCAACCCATCCCGAAGCGTGGAACCCATCCCGAGACTCAAGAGGTGCGGCGCTTAGTTTGCCGACGAGGCCGGCGCCGACGAGGCCGGCGCCGACGAGGCCGGCGCCGACGAAGCCGCCGCCGTGATGGCTGCGGAGATCGGTGCGGAGTTCGGTCCGACGACGTCGCCGAAGCGCTTCGGCAGCGTCGCGCCGCGCGCCTCGGAGAGCTCGGAGAGCGTGAACTCGAAGAGGCCCTGGACTTCGAGCTTCGCGTCGGCACCCATGCCGTCGCTCACGCCGACGCGGGTGACGGGGAAGTCACGCGCCTCGCACATCGCCTGGAAGCGCACGTCGTCGTCGTGCGGGACGGAGACGAGGATGCGCCCGGCCGACTCGCTGAAGAGCGCGGTCGCGGCATCGACGCCTTCCTTGCGCATGAGGCCGTCGAGCACGATGCGCGCGCCGACGCCGAAGCGTGTCGACGCCTCGACGATCGCTGCCGCGAGGCCACCCTCGGAGAGGTCGTGCGCCGAGGTGAGGAGGCCCTGCTGGCCCGCGCCGATGACGAGGTCGGCGAGCGCCTTCTCGCGCTCGAGGTCGACCTGCGGGGGGAGGCCACCGAGGTGTCCGTGCACGACGTCGGCCCAGCTGGAGCCGGAGAGCTCCTCGAGGGTCGTGCCGAGGAGGTAGAGGTTGTCGCCCTCCTCCTGCCAGCCCGACGGAACGCGGCGTGCGACGTCATCGATGAGGCCGAGCACGGCGACGACGGGGGTCGGGTGGATGGGCACGTCGCCCGTCTGGTTGTAGAACGACACGTTGCCGCCCGTGACCGGGATGCCGAGTTCGAGGCAGCCATCCGCGAGTCCCTCGACGGCCTGCGCGAACTGCCACATGACCTCGGGGTTCTCGGGGCTGCCGAAGTTGAGGCAGTCGGAGACGGCGGCGGGGCGTGCGCCCGTGGCGGCGACGTTGCGGTACGCCTCGGCGAGCGCCAGCTTGGCCCCGGCAGAGGGGTTGAGCTGCGCGTAGCGGCCGTTGGCGTCGAGGCTGATGGCGAAGCCGAGCCCGGACTCCTCGTCGATGCGCACCATGCCGGCGTCCTCGGGGGTGCCGAAGGCGGTGTTGCCGAGCACGTAGCTGTCGTACTGCTGCGTGATCCACTCGGGGTTGGCGAGGTTCGCCGACGAGATGAGGGCGAGCACCTGCTCGCGGAGCTCCTCACCCGACTGGGGGCGGGGGAGCGCGGATGCGGAGTCGGCCTGGAGCGCGTCGATCCAGCTCGGGTAGGCGACGGGGCGGTCGTAGACGGGGCCGTCGATCGCGACGGTGCGCGGGTCGACGTTCACGATCTCCACGCCGCGCCAGTTGATGACTAGGCGGCCCGTGTCGGTGACCTCGCCGAGCACGCTCGTCTCGACGTCCCACTTGTCGACGATGGCCATGAACGCGTCGAGCTTGTCGGGAGCGACGACCGCCATCATGCGCTCCTGGCTCTCCGACATGAGGATCTCCTCGGCCGTGAGGTTCGGGTCGCGCAGCAGCACCTTGTCGAGCTCGATGTACATGCCGCCGTCGCCGGCCGCCGCGAGCTCGCTCGTCGCGCAGGAGATGCCTGCGGCGCCGAGGTCCTGGATGCCCTCGACGACCTTCTCGCGGAACAGCTCGAGGCAGCACTCGATGAGCACCTTCTCGGCGAAGGGGTCGCCGACCTGGACGGCCGGGCGCTTCGTGGGGCCCTTCTCGTCGAACGAGTCGGACGCGAGGATGGATGCGCCGCCGATGCCGTCGCCGCCCGTGCGCGCGCCGAAGAGCACGACCTTGTTGCCGGCGCCGCGGGCGTTCGCGAGGTGGAGGTCCTCGTGGCGGAGCACTCCGACCGCGAGCGCGTTGACGAGCGGGTTCGCCTGGTACACGCTGTCGAACCAGGTCTCGCCGCCGATGTTCGGCAGGCCGAGGCAGTTGCCGTAGAAGGAGATGCCGCTCGTGACGCCGTGCACAACCCGTGCCGTGTCGGCCTCGTCGATCGCGCCGAAGCGGAGCGCATCCATGACCGCGACGGGGCGGGCACCCATGGAGATGATGTCGCGGACGATGCCGCCGACGCCGGTCGCGGCGCCCTGGAACGGCTCGATGTAGGAGGGGTGGTTGTGCGACTCGACCTTGAAGGTCACCGCCCAGCCCTCGCCAGCGTCGATGACGCCGGCGTTCTCGCCCATGCCGACCATGAGGTTCTTCTTCATCTCCTCGGAGACCTTCTGGCCGAACTGGCGCAGGTAGTTCTTCGAGGACTTGTAGGAGCAGTGCTCCGACCACATGACCGAGTACATGGCCAGCTCGCCCGAGGTGGGGCGGCGGCCGAGGATCTCGCGGATCTTGTCGTACTCGTCCGGCTTCAGCCCGAGGGCGCCGTACGGCTGGTCCTTCTCGGGAGTCGCCTTCGCGTTGTCGACGGTGTCCGGGCCAACTGCTTCGGAAGACGGGGTTGTGGTCTGGCTGCTCACTGGCGAGGCTCCTTCTGGCGGCGCGATGCGGAGAAGTCGGGGCGTGTCCGCACCGGACGAGTCTACGGCGTTCGCGGGCGGCCGCGCGATGGGCGGCGGATGCGCGCGAATGGGCCGTTCAGATGCGCGTCCGTCGGCGTTCATCCGGTGACCGCTGGTGTTCACGCTGGCGTGGTGGCCTGTGTCCGCCCAGCCAGTCGGCAGGGTTGCGCCGGCTGGCCTCTCGGCTTCCGGCCCCACCAGGATTCCGAGAAGGACATCGACTTCGCATGAACAAGCGACTTTCAATTGTGGCGACCCTCGCCCTCGCGGGACTTGCCCTGACCGCGTGCTCGCAGAGCCCCGCGACGGGTGAGACCGGCGACACCGCCGCTGCGGCGACCGCGACGAGCCTCGACGACTTCGGCAGCATGGAGGCGCTCGTCGAAGCCGCGAAGGCCGAAGGCACCATCAACGTCATCGCGCTGCCCGACGACTGGGCGAACTACGGCGAGATCAAGGCCGGCTTCACCGAGAAGTACGGCATCACCGTCAACTCGATCCTCCCCGACGCCTCCTCGCAGGAGGAGATCGCGGCGGCCGACGCCAACAAGGGAACCGACCAGGCGCCGGACGTCTTCGACCTCGGAGCGAACGTCGCCCTCGCATCCACCGACTACTTCGCGCCGTACCAGGTCGAGAACTGGGAGCACATCCCCGACGCCAACAAGGAGGCCACCGGCCTCTGGGTGAACGACTACACGGGCATCATGTCGGTCGGCTACAACGCCACCAAGTACGGCGAGATCACCTCGATCGACCAGCTCACCGACGCGAAGTTCGCGAACTCCGTCGCCCTCAACGGCAAGCCCGCAGAGGCCGGCGCGGCGTTCAACGGCTTCCTCTCGGCGAACAACGCGGTCGGCGGAGACTTCGCCGACCTGCAGCCGGGCCTCGACTACTTCGCGAAGCTCAAGGAGGCTGGCACCCTCAACCTGAAGGACGTCACAGCCGGCACCGTCGACGCCGGCGAGCACGGTGTCGTCTTCGACTGGAGCTACAACCAGCTCTCGACCGTCGAGCGCCTCGAGGCGAAGGGCGTCGAGTGGGCGACCTTCGTGCCGAAGGGCGGCGAGATCGCCGCGTACTACAACCAGGCCATCAACGTCGACGCCCCGAACCCCGCCGCCGCTCGCCTCTGGATGGAGTACCTGTACTCGCCGGAGGTGCAGAACATCTGGCTCGCCGGCGGCGCCATGCCGGTCCTGTTCGACTGGATGGAAGCCGAGGGCACGGTCGACCAGACCGCGCTCGAGAGCCTCCCCGAGGTCGAGGGCACGCCCGTGACGCCCACCTCGGAAGAAGCCGAGACCGCGAACGCGTTCCTCGCCGAGAACTGGGACTCGACGATCTCCTGATGACCGCAACCGCACCCCTCGCGGCGGCGACCGAGCCGTCAGGCGCTGCACTCGCAGCCACGCCTGACGCGCCCGGGCGCCGCCCGTCGGGCGCATCCAAGGCGGCGTCGCGGACGTCGCTCTTCGGTGTCGCCCCCTTCCTCCTCTACACGGGCGTCTTCCTGCTGCTGCCGACGGTACTCGTCGCCATCGGCGCGTTCTTCACCAGACAGGGCGTCTTCACGACGAGCGGATTCGAGCGGCTCCTCTCTCCCGCCTCCATCACGATCTTCTGGACATCGACGTGGCTGTCGGTCGTCACCGCGGTGCTGGGCGCCGTCATCGGCGCCGTCGTCGCGTACGCCCTCTCCACGAGCCCGCCGAACAGCATCGGTCGCCGCGTCTTCACGGCCTTCAACTCGGTGCTCGCGCAGTTCGGCGGCGTCATGCTCGCGTTCGCGTTCGTCGCGACGATCGGCACGAACGGGATGCTCACGCGCTTCCTGCAGGGAGCGGCCGGCTTCCAGGTCGACTCCGGCTTCCTGTCGAGCGTCCCAGGCCTCGTCGCCGTCTACCTCTACTTCCAGGTGCCGCTCATGGTCATCGTGTTCCTGCCGGCAGTGGACGGCATCCGCCGGGAATGGCGCGACGCGACCGTCATGCTCGGCGGCAGCTCGCTCGTCTACTGGTTCCGCGTCGCCGGCCCGCTGCTCGCGCCGAGCTTCCTCGGCTCCGTGCTCCTGCTGTTCGCGAACTCCTTCTCCGCCTTCGCGACGGCGGCCGCCCTCATCTCGCAGCAGACAATCATCGTGCCGATGGAGATCGAGGCGGCGCTGCGCAACGAGAACACCGCGGGGCTCGAGTCCTACGCGCAGGCCCTCGCGCTCGGGATGATCGTGGTCGTCGCCATCGTCATGTCGCTCTACGCGCTCCTGCAGAAGCGCAGCGCAAGGTGGCTGTCCCGATGACGCAGCTCGCACCATCCGCCCCTGCGCGTCCACGCCGCCGCGGCCTCGTCGAGCGGGCCCGCCGCCGCCAGCAGGCCTTCCGCATCGCGGTGCTCACCCTCACCACCGTCGCGCTGCTCGTGCCGCTCGTGAGCCTCTTCGAGTTCTCCATCCGCTTCCCGCTCACGGGGGAGGTCAGCTTCGACGCCTGGAAGCGCGTCTTCGCGGGCAACACGGGCGAGTACTCGACCCTCGACGTGCTCTGGTCCGGGCTCACGAACTCGCTCATCATGTGCGTCCTCACCGTCGCCATCATGCTCGTGCTGCTCGTGCCGACCATGGTGTGGGTGCGGCTCAAGGTGCCCGCCATGGACCGGGCGGTCGAGTTCATCTGCCTGCTGCCGCTCACCATCCCCGCCGTCGTGCTCGTCGTCGGACTCGCGCCGATCTACCGCTTCCTCGCCTCCACGCCCCTCGGGTCGAACACCGTGTGGCTCGCGTTCGCCTACGTCGTGCTGGTGCTGCCGTTCGCCTACCGCTCGATCGACGCCGGCCTCCGGTCGATCGACCTGAAGACCCTCACCGAGGCCGCCCGCTCGTTCGGGGCGTCCTGGCCCGTCATCATCGTGCGCGTGATCCTGCCGAACATCCGCACCGCGCTCATCTCGGCGAGCTTCGTCACCATCGCGGTCGTGCTCGGCGAGTTCACCGTCGCCCGCTTCCTCGCCCGCGACAACCTGCAGACCGCCCTCTTCCAGATCAACCTCTCCGACGGGCAGATCGCCGCCGTCATGTCGCTCCTCGCGCTCGGCGTCACCACGATCCTGCTCATCGCCCTCGACCTGCTCGCGGGGCGCAGGAAGCGCACGACCCGAAAGGCACGCCCATGACCAGCACCCTCCCTGAAGTCGCCTCCCGTGGCGGCACCGACGCATCCACCTCCACCACGCACTCCCAGGTGGCCGTCGGCGTCGAGCTGCGCGGCGTCACGCGACGCTTCGGCCAGACCGTGGCACTGCGCGGACTCGACCTGAGCATCAAGCCCGGCGAGATGGTCGCCCTCCTCGGGCCCAGCGGATGCGGGAAGACCACCGCTCTGCGCGCGCTCGCGGGACTCGAGGACATCGACGAGGGCGAGATCCTCGTCGGCGGCCGCGACGTCGCGAACGTGCCAGCCTCGAAGCGCGACATGGCCATGGTGTTCCAGTCGTACTCGCTGTTCCCGCACCTGACCGTGGCGCAGAACGTCGCGTTCCCCCTCAGCCTCCGCCGCGGAATCTCCGCGAAGGAGCGCAATACGCGTGTGCCCGAGTACCTCGAGCTCGTCGGGCTCGGCGGCTTCGGCGAGCGGTACCCCAACGAGCTCTCCGGGGGTCAGCAGCAGCGAGTCGCGCTCGCACGCGCGCTCGCCGTCCAGCCGAAGGTGCTGCTCCTCGACGAGCCCCTCTCCGCGCTGGATGCGAAGGTGCGCGTGCAGCTCCGCGACGAGATCCGCCGCATCCAGCTCGAGGTGGGCATCACGTCCGTCTTCGTCACGCACGACCAGGAGGAGGCGCTCGCCGTCGCCGACCGGGTCGCTGTCATGCGCGGCGGCATCATCGAGCAGCTCGGCGAGCCAGAGGCCATCTACTCGACGCCCGAGAACGCGTTCGTCGCCGACTTCATCGGCCACCACTCGCGCGTGCGGGCCAGCGCGGAGGGCGGAGTCGCGACGGTGCTCGGGCAGCGGGTGCCGCTGCTCGCGGGCAGCGCCGAGGGTGCCGTCGACGTGCTGCTCCGGCCGGAGCACGTGTCGTTCGCGGTGGCCGATTCCCGGCTCGCGGCGGACGAGTCGGGGGCCTCGGGTACCGTGAGCGCCGAGGTGTCCGTGGGCGGTCCGAGCGCATCGACAGGCGTCGATGCCGACGATGCTCTGCCAGCCGGTGAGGCGCTCGCGCGGGTCGTCTCGACCGGATTCCTCGGGGCCCACGTCGTCGTCCAGGCGCGGCTCGCGGACGGCACGCTCCTGCGGGCGCACATGCGGAGCCGCGACACGGGTGCGCTCGAGCCGGGCAGCGTCGTCGCCGTCGACGTGCATTCGGCCCCTGCGCTCGCGGTGCCCGCCGGACAGTAGCTCTGCTGACCAACATGAGTGCGATTTCGCTGCGTTCTGGCGTTTGAGCGTCGGACACCGCCGAAATCGCACTGATGTTGGACACTCGCGGAGGTGCCGAGGCGCTCGGCCGGCTGAGTGCGGCTAGACCTGCTGCACGTCGCTGCCGGCCGCTCGAAGCGCCGCGACGTCGTCGTCGGCGGCCTCGGCGCCGGTGATGATGCTCGCGAACTCGGCGAGCCCGCCGATGACGCCGACGTGGGCGCGGCCGAGCTTGCTGGCGTCGGCGACGACGACCGAGCGGTCCGCGGCGTGGAGCATGGCCCGTTTGAGCTCCGACTCCGGCAGATTCACGTTGGTGACGCCGGCCGCGACCTGCACGCCAGTGCAGCCGATGATCGCGAGGTCGGTGTGGACGCGCTCCAACATGGCGGATGCGTACGGCGCGACGAGCGAGTGCTGCAGCGGGCGGAGGGTGCCCCCGGTCACGACGACCGTGAAGCGGGGGATGGCCGACTCGAGGGCGAGCGCGATGGAGAGGCCGTTCGTGATGATGACGACGTCGTCGAGGTCTTCCCGGGCGAGGAGCGCCTCCGCCACGGCCGTCGTGGTGGTGCCGACGTCGAGGAGCACGCTCGAGCCGCTGGTCACGAGTGCGGCCGCGGCGATGCCGATGCGGCGCTTCTCGTCGGCGGCGCTCTGCTGCGCCGTCTCGAACGAGGTCTCGAGGCCGGTCGGCCCGTGCCCGTAGATCGCGCCGCCGTGCACGCGGCCCAGCACTCCGTCGCGCTCGAGCGCGGTGAGGTCCGAGCGCACGGTCACCTCGGAGACGCCGAGTTCTCGGCTCAGGTCGGCGACCCTGGCGAAGCCGGTACGCTTCACGAGTTCGACGAGGTCGGCTCTGCGCGCGTGCGCGGGGCCTTCTGGGGGCGTCTCGATGTTCACCACGGGATTCAGCTTACGCCTTCGCAAGCGAAAGGCACTTGACTTTCGAAAACGAAAGTGGCGTAATCGGAGCGTGCATTCCCTCACCAACAACATCGTCAAGCGTCCGACGCTGCTCTCCGACGGTCGCGAGCTCATCTACTTCGACGACGCCGACACGACGCTCGACCCAGAGCGCGCCCTCGACAGCCGGGTGCCCGCCGACCGCCCACCGGTCGCCGAGATGCGTCAGGACCCGCTCACCGGTGAGTGGATCTCGATCGCCGCGGCCAGGCAGAACCGCGTCATGCTGCCCCCCAAGCACCTCGACCCCCTCGCGCCGTCCACGCCCGCCAACCTCACCGAG
Source organism: Pseudoclavibacter sp. RFBJ3 (assembly GCF_002931375.1). NCBI lineage: Bacteria > Bacillati > Actinomycetota > Actinomycetes > Micrococcales > Microbacteriaceae > Pseudoclavibacter > Pseudoclavibacter sp. RFBJ3. The sequence goes on from NZ_PSXZ01000001.1 coordinate 213,869, forward strand.
GTGCCGAGCAACTACGACGTCGCCGTCTTCGAGAACAAGTCGCCCTCGTTCGGACCCGCGCTGGGCGGAGACGACGCCGACGCCGACGTGCAGCTCGAGGAGCTCACCTCGGTGGGCCTCGGCCGCACGAAGCCATCCATCGGTCGCTGCGAGGTCGTCTGCTTCAGCCCGGAGTCGGAGGGATCCTTCGCATCGCTCTCCCTCTCGCGCGCCCGCACGGTCGTCGAGGCCTGGGCCGACCGCACGACGGCGCTCTCGCAGCTGCCCGGCGTGCAGCAGGTGTTCCCCTTCGAGAACCGCGGCAAGGACATCGGGGTGACGCTGCACCACCCGCACGGCCAGATCTACTCCTACCCGTACATCACGCCGCGCACGAGCGCCCTCATCCGCTCGATCGAGACGTACGGACCGACGCTGTTCCAGGACATCCTCGACTTCGAGCAGGCCTCCGACCGGGTCCTGCTGCGCGGCGAGCACGTCACGTTCTTCGTGCCGTTCGCCGCGCGCTGGCCGCTCGAGGTGCACATGCTTCCGCATCGCCACGTCGCCGACCTCGCCGAGACGACGGCCCAGGAGCGCGACGAGATCGCCCGCGAGTACCGCCGCGTGCTCCGCGCCATCGACGCGATCTACGACACCCCGACCCCCTACATCGCCGCCTGGCATCAGGCGCCCGTCAACTCGCACCGGGACGACATCCGGCTCATGCTGCAGATCACCTCGCCGCGACGCGCGGAGGACAAGCTCAAGTTCCTCGCCGGCTCGGAGTCGGCGATGGGCGCCTTCATCGGCGACGTCCCACCCGAAGCCACGGCAGGCCTCCTGCGCGCGGCGCTCGCGAAGGTGGACGCAGCGTGACCCGGCCGGAGCTCGCGAGGACGGCCGCCGAGGCGTTCGCGCGCATCCACGATGGGGCGCCGGACGGCCTCTGGTCGTCGCCCGGCCGCGTGAACCTCATCGGGGAGCACACCGACTACAACGAGGGCTTCGTCTTCCCATTCGCGATCGACCGGCACACGGTGGTCGCGGCGAGGCTGCGCGACGACCGACTCGTCCGCGTCTCGAGCGGCCTGCGCGAGGGCGTCGAGGAGATCGCCATCGACGAGCTGGCACCGGATGCGCTCGGCGGCTGGTCCGCGTACGCCCTCGGTGTCATCTGGGCGGCTGGCGAGCTGGGCGCCGACCTCAGCGAGGTGCGCGGCCTCGACCTGCACATCGAGTCGGATGTGCCCCTCGGGGCGGGTCTGTCCTCATCCGCTGCCCTCGAGGGGGCTGTGGCGGTCGCGATCGATGAGCTGTGGGGCCTCGGGCTCGACCGGCGGACGCTCGCTCGAGTGGGACGCCTCGCGGAGAACGAGGCCGTCGGTGCGCCGACGGGCATCATGGACCAGTCGGCGGTGCTCCTCGGCCAGCGCGACTCCGGCGTGCTGCTCGACTGCCGTTCGCTCGAGTCGAGGATCGTGCCGCTGGCGTTCGAGGCGCAGGGCCTCGCGCTGCTGGTCATCGACACCCGTGTCGAGCACTCCCACGCGAGCGGCGGCTACACGGAGCGGCGCGCGTCGTGCGAGAAGGGTGCGGCGGGGCTCGGCGTCGCCTCGCTGCGCGACGTGACGGGCGGCGACCTCGAGCGCGCCGAGCGGGTGCTGGACGACGAGACCTTCCGTCGAGTGCGGCACATCGTCACCGAGAACGCGAGGGTGCTTGCTGTCGTCGCCGCGCTCGGCGACAGCGGCCCGCGCAGCATCGGCCCGCTGCTCGCCGAGTCGCACGCATCGATGCGCGACGATTTCGAGATCTCCGTGCCCGAGCTCGACCTCGCTGTATCGACGGCCGTCGCTGCGGGAGCCATCGGCTCGCGCATGACGGGCGGCGGCTTCGGGGGAGCGGCGATCGCGCTCGTGGAACGCGGCGATCTCGCCGAGGTCTCGCGCAGCATCCACGAGGCCTTCGCCGCGGCCGGGTTCGCGGAGCCCGCGACCTTCGAGGTGCTCCCGTCGCAGGGCGCAGGTCGCGTCTGAGTCGCAGACGTCGGGGCTGCGCATCTAGTTGCCGTCTGGTGGGTGCGCGGGTCCCAGGTCTGTGAGGTCTGTGGGCGTGCTTTGCCCTGTCGGCGTGCTTCGTCTTCTCAGCGCAGACGTTGGGGTTGCGCACCTGCTTGCCGCCGGGTGGGTGCGGGAGGCCCAGGTCTGTGGGATCTGCGGGCGGGCCTCGCCCTTGTCGGCGCAGACGTCGGGGTTGCGCATCTGCTTGCGGCCGGGTGGGTGCGGGAGGCTCAGGTCTGTGGGACCTGCGGGCGGGCCTCGCCCTTGTCGGCGCAGACATTGGGGTTGCGCATCTGCTTGCGGCAGGGTGGGTGCGGGAGGCTCAGGTCTGTGGGATCTGCGGGCGGGCCTCGCCCTTGTCGGCGCAGACATTGGGGTTGCGCATCTGCTTGCGGCAGGGTGGGTGCGGGAGGCGCAGGTCTGGGCGCGTGCTTCGTCTTCTTGGCGCAGATGTTGGGGTTGCGCACCTGCTTACTGCCGGGTGGATGCGGGAGGCTCAGGTCTGTGAGGTCTGTGAGGTCTGTGAGGTCTGTGAGGTCTGTGAGGTCTGTGGGGTTTGTGGGCGCACGTCGTCTCGTCGGCGCAGACGTCGGGGTTGCGCACCCGCTTACCGCCGGGCGGGTGCGGGAGGCTCAGGTCTGGGCGCGTGCTTCGTCTTGTTGGCGCAGATGTTGGGGTTGCGCATCCGCTTGCCGCCGGGTGGGTGCGGGAGGCCCAGGTCTGTGGGGCTTGTGGGCGCACGTCGTCTCGTCGGCGCAGACATTGGGGGTTGCGCACCTGCTTGCCGCCGGGTGGGTGCGGGAGGCCCAGGTGTGTGGGCGTGCTTTGCCCTGTCGGCGCAGACGTTGGGCTTGCGCACCTGCTTGCCGCCGGGTGGATGCGGGAGGCTCAGGTCTGTGGGGTCTGTGGGGTCTGTGCGCGCGCGGCCCGGCCGCGTGCCTACCCGCGCGGGGCGAGCGACACGATGAGGTCGGTGCGCAGGTCGTCCGGGTTCATGTCGGGGCTCGGCTCGGTGACGTAGATCTCCACCGTGGAGCCTGGCTCGTCGCCCGAGTCGCGGAGATCCTGGATGAGGCGACCCCACGATTCGCCGAGGCCGTCGAAGGATCCGAGGTGCGACGCGCCGGCCGCGGCTCCCGCAGGCAGGGTGGAATTCTGGATCGTCACGTCGCCGACGAGCGTCTTCTCGCGGATCGGCTCGACGACCGGGAAGCCGATCTCGACGTCGAACGTCTGCGAGGGGTCGCCGTGGTAGACCGCGAGGGCGGGGCCGGAGGGATGCACCTTGTCGGCGCCGATCGCTGCAGCCATCGCCTGGAAGGTCGTGTCGAAGAGCGTCCGCAGCTCGCGCATGCTGACGTTGTCGTAGCGCGCGACGGCAAGCGGGACGGCGCTCAGCTCGAAGCGCTCCACGCCCTGGCGGGGGGAATCGGGCAGCGGAAGTGTCTCTGGCATGGTGTCCTCCTCGACGCCCCACTCGAGCGGGGCAGATGCTTGACGCCAACCTAGGGCAACGGGCCGTGCGCTTGGCGTCATTCACGGGTGACCTCCCCGGATTCTCGGCGGGTTCCTGGCATCGCTCCAGCTTGGGTCCAGTGCCGACGACGGCGCGCCGAGGGGCTACGATTCCGCAGGTGGCGCGCCGGCGCAGAAGACGGTCGGGTGGATGCGCCACCGAGCGACGAGAGACACGAGCTGCGCATGAACACGGTCGAGAACGACGGCATCGAATCGGGGGCGACCCCGAAGCGGCCGCTCGCGCGGGCGCTCACGGCGCGGCACATCCGCTTCATGGCGCTCGGCTCGGCCATCGGAACCGGCCTCTTCTACGGGTCCTCCGCCGCGATCCAGGCCGCGGGTCCGGCGGTCCTGCTCGCCTACATGATCGCGGGCGCCGCCGTCTTCATGGTGATGCGCGCGCTCGGCGAGATGACGGTGCGCCACCCCGTGACGGGCTCGTTCGGGCAGTTCGCGAACCGCTACCTCGGCGCACGCTGGGGGTTCATCACGGGCTGGACGTACGCGTTCGAGATGATCGTCGTCGCGATCGCCGACGTCACCGCGTTCGGCGTGTACATGGGTTTCTGGTACCCGGACGTCGCCCGCTGGGTGTGGATCGTCGCCGTCATCCTCTTCATCGCCGCCATCAACCTGCTCGGGGTGCGCGCGTTCGGCGAGCTCGAGTTCTGGCTCGCGCTCGTGAAGGTCACGGCCATCATCGCCATGATCGCCGGCGGCATCGCGATCATCATCTTCGGCTTCGGCAACCAGTCACCGGATGCGTCTGGCATCGGGGCGCTCTTCAACCCGGCGACGGGCGGCTTCTTCCCCATGGGCATCGAGGGCGTCATCGCGTCGTTCGCGATCGTGGTCTTCGCCTTCGGCGGCATCGAGATCATCGGCATCACGGCCGGCGAGGCGCAGGACCCGAAGCGCGTCATCCCGAAGGCCATCAACAGCGTGCCGCTGCGCATCCTCCTCTTCTACGTGGGCGCGCTCGCCGTCATCATGATGCTCGCGCCGTGGAACACGATCACGGGTGACGCGAGCCCGTTCGTGTCGATCTTCGATGGCCTCGGGATCCCCGCGGCCCCGCACATCCTGAACTTCGTCGTCATCACGGCGGCCCTCTCGGCCATCAACTCAGACGTGTTCGGCGCTGGCCGCATGATCTTCGGTCTCGCCGAGCAGGGGCAGGCGCCGCGCGTGTTCCTCCGCGTCTCCGGAAACGGCGTGCCATGGGCGACGGTGGCGCTCATGGTCGCGGCGCTCGCGGTCGGCGCGTGGATGAACGCCGTCATCCCCGAGGATGTCTTCCTCGTGATCGCCTCCATCGCGACCTTCGCGACGGTGTGGGTGTGGATCATGATCGTCTGCTCGCACATCGCCATGAAGCGCGACATCGCGCGCGGCGAACGCAGCGCATCCGAGTTCCCTGTGCCGCTGTGGCCGTTCGCGTCATGGGCGACCCTCGGCTTCCTCGTGTTCGTGCTCGGCGTGCTGGGCTGGTTCGAGAGCACCCGCGTCGCGCTCATCGTCGGCGCGGTGTGGCTGGCCCTGCTGCTGCTCGCGTACCGGTTCGCGGTGGGCTCCGCCGGCAAGCGCCGCGCTGAGCTGGTCGACGAGACCACGGCGCTCGAGGTTCAGGCTGGTCGGCAGACGCCGCAAGTCAAGGGCACCTCCCGGGACTGAGCCGCCCCGATACGATGGGGGCGCACATTCCCGGTGAAACACGACGACTGAGGCGAGTGAACTTGCAATACATCTCAACCCGTGGCGGCACGCTCGGTTCCTACTCCGACGTTCTTCTCGAGGGCCTCGCCCCGAACGGCGGACTCGCCGTGCCGGAGCTGCTGCCGCACTTCACGAACGAGGACCTCGAGGGCTGGCGCTCGCTCGACTACGCCGGGCTGGCGACGGCGGTGCTCGGCCTCTTCGCGACCGACATCCCGCGCGAGGACCTCGAGCAGCTCACCGCGCACGCCTACGGGGAGGGCCGCTTCGCGTCAGAGGACGTCGTTCCGCTGCAGAAGCTGGATGCGCAGCTCACGCTCGTCGGCCTGTCCGAGGGGCCGACCCTCGCGTTCAAGGACATGGCGATGCAGTACCTCGGGCAGACGCTCGACTACGTGCTCGGCAAGCGCGACCGGGTGCTCAACGTGCTCGGTGCCACCTCGGGTGACACCGGGTCCGCCGCGGAGCACGCGCTGCGCGGCCGCGAGCGCGTCTCGGTCTTCATGCTCTCGCCGCAGGGCCGCATGAGCGCGTTCCAGCGCGCGCAGATGTACTCGCTGCAGGACGAGAACGTGCACAACATCGCCGTGAAGGGCGTCTTCGACGACTGCCAGAACCTCGTGAAGCGCCTCGCCGAGGACATCGACTTCAAGCGCGGCAACAACATCGGCGCCGTCAACTCCATCAACTTCGGCCGCATCTCCGCCCAGATCGCGTACTACGTGTGGGCGTGGCTGCGTTCGACCGACGAGCTGTCGGCGGATGAGCGCGACGGCTTCGAGGTCTCGTTCGCGGTGCCGTCCGGCAACTTCGGCAACATCCTCTCGGGTCTGTACGCGAAGCTCATGGGCTTGCCGGTCCGCAAGCTCGTGCTCGCCGTCAACGAGAACAACGTGCTCGACGAGTTCTTCCGCACGGGCTTCTACCGCCCGCGCAACGCCGAGAACACCCTCGCCACGTCGAGCCCGTCGATGGATGTGTCGCGCGCGTCGAACCTCGAGCGGTTCGTGTTCGAGCTGCTCGGTCGCGACGGCGGCCGCACGGCTGCCGCCTGGAGCGAGCTCGCCGAGACCGGCGAGATCGACCTCTCCGTGGCGCAGCACACGTTCGAGCCGCTCTTCGGCATCGTCAGCGGAACGAGCACGCATGCCGACCGTCTCGCGACGATCCGCAGCGTGCACGACGCATCCGGTGTCACCATCGACCCGCACACGGCCGACGGCGTGAAGGTCGCGCGCGAGCACCTCGAGGACGGCGTGCCCATGCTGGTGCTCGAGACCGCGAAGCCGCAGAAGTTCGCCGACACCATCTCGGAGGCCCTCGGCTCGGCCGTCGATGTGGATGCGGAGACGCAGGCCCTCCTCGACGCCCCGCAGCGGGTCGTCGAGCTCGACGACGACGAGCAGGCGCTGCGCGCGTTCATCTCGGAGCGCGTGCTCCGCTAGGCCAAGTGGATGCGCCCGCTCGCCGGGCGCATCCACCCGCCTCTTGCCTGCCCTGTGCGCGCGGCAAACATGTGAAAATGCATGCTCTCGACGTCGGGAGCATGCATTTATTGCATGTCTGCGTCGGGGAGACGGACATCCAGGCGGGAGACGCGCCGGCGGGGCGCCTACTTGTAGTGGTGCTCGCCGCGCGCCGCCTTCTCGACGACATCCTGGATGCGGGCGGCGCGGATCGCGGGTGTCTTGATGCCCGTGATGCGGAAGATCACCTGGAAGCGGGCCTGCTTTTTCATCGCTTCGAAGAAGGCCAGCGCCTCTGGGTTCGCGTCGAGTGCCGCCTGCAAGTCGGCGGGGACGACCGCATCCTTGACCCGGTAGGCCGCTTCCCAGCGGCCGTCGGCCTTCGCGCGCTCGATCTCCGCGTGGCCGGCAGGCTGCATCCGCCCCTCGTCGATGAGGCGGGCCACGTGCCCGACGTTGATCTGCGACCACGGGCTGTTCTTCCGCCGCGGCGTGAAGGCCTGCAGCATGTAGTCGTCGTCGAATCGCGCCGACTGGCCGTCGATCCACCCGTAGCAGAGGGCCACGTCGAGGGCTTCCTGCCAGGTGATGCCCGGCGCATTCGAGAGCTTCTTGCGCAGCTTCAAGCGCACGCCGCCGTCGTCGGGGCCGGCCGCGAGGAACGCCTCCCACTGCTCGATCGTGAAGTCGTGAATGGGTTTGTCGGCGAAGCTCACCATGCCGTCATCCTAGGAGGGCGCAGGGGGCGACCGGTGCTGTCCGACTTCCGTGATGGATGTGCCTCCTCGCCCAGGACGACGCCGGGCCCCGGCGAGTGCCGATGGGCCTGATCACGGAAATTGGCCAGGGCCCTCGCGCAGCCTGCTGCCGCGCACGGACCCTGGCCAACGGCCGCCGCGAGACCTATCCTGCGATGAAGCTCAGAAGGAGCCGAACGGAGAGGGCGAGCACGGCGGCGAGGCCGATGATGCCGAACGCGTTCTGCCACCACCTGTTGCGCATCTCGCCCATGAGCGAGCGGCGGTTCGCCATGATGATGATGAGCGCGGCCAGGATGGGAGCGACCAGGATCGTGAGGGCCTGCGCGAGCACGATGAGTTCGACCGGCGAGGTCTGGAAGATGAGCGTGACGCCGAGCCCGAAGGCGAGGATGAAGCCGCTCGTGAGTCGTGCCGTGAGGGTGTTGGCGGATGCGCCGCGGCCGAACGCGTCGGAGAGCATCGTGCCGCCGGCGATCGCGTTCGGGATCATGGAGGAGAACGCCGCCCCCGCGAAGCCGAGCGCGAAGATGAAGCCGCCGATGGGGCCGGCTAGCGGTTCGAAGATGGCGGCAAGGCTGGTGATGGAGGTCGCCGTCTCGGACGTCTTCCCCAGGGCGCCGGCCGCGACGATGATGACGAGCCCCGTCATGATGCCGGGGGCGATGATGCCCGGAATGGTGTCGACGATCGTCACGTCGCGGTAGTCCTCTTCCTTCCGGCCGCGTTCCTTCGTGCCGTAGGAGGTGTAGAAGGCGGCGTTGATGGAGAAGTTCGTGCCGACGAGCGCCACGATGAGCAGCCATGAGCCTTCTGGCGCCGTGGGGATGAGCCCGCGGCCAGCCGCCGACCAGTCGGGGTTCACGACGAACGCGCTCACGACGAAGCAGATCGCCATGAGCGCGACGATGGCGATGAGCACCTTCTCGATGACGTTGTAGATGCTGCGGATGAACAGCACCGCCGCGACGCCGAGGGTGCAGATGAGGGTCCACATGACGGGCGACGAGCCGTCGACGAGCATGGAGAGGCCGAGCCCGGAGCCGACGGCGTTGCCGACTGAGAAGCACAGCGTGATGAGGAACACGCCGACGCCCGCGACGACGCCCAGGGGCTTCCCGAGGTGGTCCTTGATGGAGGCGATGAGGGAGACCGGCGACTTGATGCCGAGTCGCACGCTCATGTCGGTGAGGAAGATCATGAGCACCGTCGAGACGGCGATGACCCAGATGAGCGTGTACTGGTAGGAGCTTCCGGCCTGCACTGCCGTGGTGAGGTTGCCTGGGCCGAACTGCCAGGCGCCCGCGACGAAGGCGGGGCCGATGAGGGCCAGCTGCTGCCAGAAGCGGCGCCGAGTTCGGCGGGATTCGACGATGGTGCGGACTGCTTCGGTCGAGACTCGCGCGTGGCCGGTGCCCGGCGTCGAGTGGAGGCGGGTGTCGCCCATGGGGGTCTCCTTCGTGGAGTGCGGCCGATGGATGGGGTGCATCCGGCCGCGAAGTCGTCATTGACTTGGGGGTCGCACGGGTTCGCGAACCCGTGCTTCCGGTGCCGCGTCTGGGCGGCGTGTGTCGTCGAGCTTGCAGCAGTCGACGCCAAGCGTAGGGGCAGCGACCCTGTTGTCGCTGCCCCTCCCTGCTAGGAGGCGACCGTCACGCGGTCGAGTCCGGCGATGGCGAATGCCTCGGCGATCTCGCGGTCCGCGCCGTCGGCGAGGGGCAGCAGCGGGGTGCGGACCGTGGCGTGGTCGAGGATGCCGCGGTGCACGAGGCCCCACTTCAGCGCGACGGTTCCCTCCATGTGGGAGCCGCGGTGGTAGACGTTCTTCGTGACGGGCAGGAGGCGCTCGTGGATCTCGTGCGCCCGGTCGTAGTCGTGCGCCTTGCCTGCCTCGATGAGCTCGACGAGCGCCTCAGGGGCGATGTTGCCGTAGCCGACGAGCAGGCCGTCGACGTCGAACATGGTCGGGAGCAGGTACTCGTCGTGGCAGGAGAGGATCTGCAGCTCCGGGTATGCGGCGCGCAGCGCGGGGATCTCCGTGTACCACCGGCGCATGTTGCGCACGCCGTTCTTCGTCGCGAACACGCCCTCCTGGCCGGCGATCTCGAGCTGGGTGTCGAGGTTGTAGCTGGCCTTGGTGTTGTCGGGGTACTGGAAGAGGATCAGCGGCAGTCCGCTCTCCTCGTAGATGTCGCGGTAGCGCGTCTGCGGTGCGCCGTCCTGGTAGCCGAAGCGCAGCCACCCGTGGGAGGGGTAGACGAGGCCGGCGGATGCACCCGCGTCCACTGCGCGCTTCGCTTCCTCGGCGGCGACGGCGTTGCCCTCCTGGGTGATGCCGGCGACGATCGGGATGCGCGAGTCGACCGATTCGCGGAAGGCGGTGATGACCTTCGCCTGCTCGGTCTGGGTGAGGAAGGTGCCTTCGCCGGCGTGGCCGAGGACGACGAGGCTCTTGACGCCGTCGACGGAGCCGAGCCAGGAGCCGAGGCGCTGGATGGCGTCGTAGTCGACGGCTCCGTCCTCGGTGAAGGGGGTGACGGGGGCGGGGGAGAGGCCGCGGAGGTCGATCGACATCTTGTCTTCCTTTGCTCATCGTTGAGGTGGTGGGTCCTGCTCGTCGCTGCTCTTTCGAGCTGATGCAAACGTTTGCAGGAACGATTGCAAGTCTTCATGCAAACGTTCCCGATGTCAAGGGTCGAGTCTGGAGATTCCTGCCGGGCGGGCGTCGAGGGCCGGGATACACTCCTCTGCATGAGGCGAAACGACAGTGCCGTTGCCCCCGGAGCGGGCGAGCGACGAGTCGTGACCCTCAAGGAAGTCGCGGCCGAGGCCGGCGTCAGCATCTCCACCGTGAGTCGCATCCTGGACGAGCGCACCGCGCAGTCGCAGTCGGCGACCGCCGTGCGGGTCCGCGAGATCGCGAACGAGCTCGGCTACCGGCGCAACGTCTTCGCATCCCAGCTCCGCCGCGGCTCGACGAGCACGATCGGCGTGCTGGTGCCGCGCCTCAGCGACACCGTCATGGCGCTCATGTACGAGGCCATCGAGCGTGCCGCTGCCGCGAGGGGCTACGTCGCCGTCGTGGCCACCACGGGGGACGACGCCGAGGGCGAGCAGCGCGCGGCCCAGGTGCTGCTCGACCGCAACGTGGACGCGCTCATCATCGCCTCGTCTCGCCGCGTCGACAGCTTTCCCCAGTCGTTGCAGGAGTCCGGCATCCCGCTCGCCCTCGTGCTGCGCACCGACGGCGTCAGCCCCTCGTCGCTGGGGGACGACGAGGTCGGCGGGTACCTCGCCGTGCGCCACCTCGTCGACCTCGGCCACCGCGACATCGCGCTCGTGACGGGTCCCGACTTCACCTCGAGTGCGCGTGACCGCCTGGCCGGCGCCCTGCGTGCGGCGCGCGAGGCTGGCATCGAGATCCCGCCGCATCGCATCGCGGGCGACGGCTTCCGCATCGAGCACGGCGCGGCCGCGGCCGAGCGCATCCTCGCCGCGACCGAGACGCCCCCGACCGCGATCTTCGCCGCCAACGACAACCTCGCGCTCGGGGTCATGGCGGCCTCGCACCGACACGGTCTGCAGATCGGCACCGACCTCGCGCTCGTCGGCTACAACGACGTCCCCCTCGCCGAGGCCCTGCCCGTGCCGCTGACCTCCGTGCGCACATCGTTCGACCAGATCGCCACGACGGCGCTCGAGCTGCTGCTGACGCCAGGGATCGGGTCCGTCATCCGGCGCGCGATGCCGACGCTCATCCCGCGCGCATCCAGCTGCCCGCCGCCGCGCTGAGTCGCGGCGGCTGGCAGGACGACGGGCGCTCGCGGCAGCCCTGACCAACATGAGTGCGATATGCGGCAGATCTGGCGCCTGATGCCCGCGTCGGCCCAATAGTGCACGGATGCTGGTCACATGTCTTGAGCTCAGATGGCCCGATGCCGGCTCGTGCCCTGCGTGGCCGGTAACCAACTCCCGTGATGGATGCGGGTGCGTGGTGCGGGCCGTGTCGGGTGGGCGCGCGTGATCCCGCAAGTTGGCCAGTCGAGTGGTGGCTAGTCGTCGAGCAGGTCGAGGAGGGTGCGGATGATCTCCTCGCGTTCCTCGTCGCTCGGCAGGAGCTTCGCGGCCTCCGGCAGGCTCTCGCGCGACTCGGTGACGAACGAGCTCGAGTGGTAGAGGCCGTCGCCGAGGAGCTTGGTCATGTGGGCGACGAGGGGGCTGCCGGTCGACTCGAGGATCGCGTCGTGCCAGGAGCGCTCGAGCTCGAGGATGGCGCGCGTCGCGCTCTGGTTGCCGTTGCGGGAGAGGTTCATCGCGGCGAGCCAGGCCGTGTCGAGCTCGTCGCCGACGGAGCTGCTCATCTCGATGAAGTGCCGGACGGTCGACGCGGCGTCGCCCTGGAGCTGTTCTGCGCTCGCGCGGGCCATGCCCGTGAAGCGCTCGATGAGGGCGTCCGCCAGTGCCTCCTTGGAGGGGAAGTGGTAGATGAGTCCGCCCTTGGAGACGCCGGCGATGCGGGCGACCACGTCGAGGGTGGTCGCGGCGACACCCACGGTGGTCAGCGACTCCTCGTAGGCGTCCAGGATCCGGTCTCTAGCTGAACTCATGGCCGCCATCCTACAGTTGCCAACTGTACCGTCTGGTCGGTATAGTCCTCTTTCATGACCACACTGATCGAACAGCGCGCGGGCCGGAAGGAATGGCTCGGCCTCGCGGTGCTGATGCTCCCCGTCCTCCTCGTGTCGATCGACAACACGGTCCTGAGCTTCGCCCTCCCGTACATCGCCCTCGACCTCCAGCCGAGCGCCGCGATGCAGCTCTGGATCATCGACATCTACCCGCTTGTCCTCGCGGGTCTGCTCGTCACGATGGGCTCCTTCGGCGACCGCATCGGACGCCGGAAGCTGCTCCTCATCGGCTCGACGGGCTTCGCGCTCGTCTCCGTGCTCGCAGCCTTCTCCGTCTCCGCCGAGATGCTGCTCATCTCGCGGCTCCTCCTCGGCTTCTTCGGCGCCATGATCATGCCCTGCACGCTCTCGCTGCTGCGCGGCATGTTCCACGACCGCGCCCAGCGCCGCCTCGCCATCGCCGTCTGGGCGACCGGCTTCTCGGCGGGCACGGCCATCGGCCCGATCGTCGGCGGCGTGCTCCTCGAGCACTTCCACTGGGGCTCCGTCTTCCTCATCGCCGTCCCGTTCCTCCTGCCGCTCCTGATCTTCGCGCCGCTGCTCGTCACCGAGTCGCGCGACCCGAACCCGGGCCCCATCGACGTTCCCGCGATCCTCCTCTCCATGGCGGCCCTCGCGCCCATCGTCTTCGCGATCAAGCACACGGCGACCGACGGCATCGACCTCATCTCGGTCGGCGCGCTCCTCATCGGCGTCCTCTCCGGCTGGCTGTTCGTGCGTCGCCTGCTGAAGCAGGAGAACCCGATCCTCGACATGCGCCTCTTCGCGGTGCCCGCCTTCACGGGCTCCGTGCTCGTGAACCTCGTGAGCGTCGTCGCGCTGGTCGGGCTCCTCTTCTTCCTGTCCCAGCACCTGCAGCTCATCCTCGGCCTCACGCCCCTGCAGGCTGGCCTCATGCTGCTCCCCGGAACCGTCACGATGATCGTCGCCGGGCTCCTCATCGTGCGTGTCGTGCGCCGCGTGAAGGTGCACATCGCCATGGCGTTCGGCCTGGGGCTCGCGTTCCTCGCCTACCTCTCGCTGGCGATCACGGGCGGCTCCGCCCCGCTGTGGATGCTCGTCGCAGCATTCACGCTCCTCGCGGCCGGCATCGCGATCGCCGAGACCCTCTCCAACGACGTCATCATCGCGAGTGTCCCGCCCGCCAAGGCCGGGGCAGCATCCGCCGTCTCCGAGACGGCCTACGAGGTGGGCGCGGTGCTCGGCACGAGCGTCCTCGGCGGCGTGCTCACTGCGAGCTACCGCTCCGGGATGGTCGTCCCGGAGGGGGCGACGGCCGAGCAGGCGCATGCCGCTCGCGAGACCCTCGCCGGCGCCGTGAACGTCTCGAACGAGCTCGAGGCCGGCGGCATGACCGCTCAGGCGCAGACGCTCCTCGACTCGGCGTTCCACGCGTTCGACGCCGGCAGCACCGTCACGTCGGCCGTCGGAGCCGTGCTCATGGTGGGCGCGATCATCCTCGCGCTGCGCATGGTCGGCAAGGCCACGGCCTAGCCGACGGCGCGCGCTGCGCCGCCTTCGACCGGTCTCCGAAATCGCGCAAGCCACCCGGACCCGGTACTGTCGCTGTCGAGCCGTCTTCCAACGCAGGAATCCGCTTCTGCACTGAACTCGTTTCCGTGGGGTGGGCTACTCGACCGTGATGGCTGTTTGCGAGATTTGCCACACCCAGAGGAGAGCGAACGCATGAAGATCGGACTGCTGACCAGCGGCGGCGACTGCCCCGGACTCAACGCTGTCATTCGCGGCAGCGTGCTCCACGGCATCAAGACCTACGACAACGAGTTCGTGGGCTTCCGCGACGGCTGGCGCGGTGTCACCGAGGGCGACATCATGGACCTCCCTCGCACCAAGGTCCGCGGCCTCGCGAAGCAGGGTGGCACGATCCTCGGCACGTCCCGCACCAACCCCTTCGACGGGCCGAACGGCGGCCCGGAGAACATCGCCGTGATGCTCGAGCGTCACTCGGTGGATGCGCTCATCGCGATCGGCGGAGAGGGCACGCTCGCGGGAGCCAAGCGCCTCGCTGACGCCGGCATCCCCGTCGTCGGCGTGCCGAAGACGATCGACAACGACCTCCAGGCCACCGACTACACGTTCGGCTTCGACACGGCCGTGCAGATCGCGACCGACGCCATGGACCGCCTCCGCACGACCGGCGAGTCGCACCACCGCGTCATGGTCGCCGAGGTCATGGGTCGCAACGTCGGGTGGATCGCCCTGCACTCGGGTATGGCCGCTGGCGCTCACGCCGTGCTCATCCCGGAGCAGAAGGTGCCCATGACGCAGGTCGCCGAGTGGGTCTCCGAGGTCCACCAGCGTGGGCGTTCGCCGCTGGTCGTCGTCGCCGAGGGCTTCATTCCCGAGGGGATGGACGAGGTGCTGTCGCAGGGCACCGAGGTCTCCGGGCGTCCGCTGCTCGGCGGCGTCGGCGACTACGTGACCGCTGAGCTCGAGAAGCTCACGGGCATCGAGACCCGCAACACGACGCTCGGCCACATCCAGCGCGGCGGCGCCCCGACCGGGTTCGACCGCGTGCTCGCGACCCGCTTCGGCCAGTACGCCGTCGACATGGTCAACGAGAAGCAGTGGGGCAACATGGTCGCCCTCCGCGGTACCGAGATGCAGACGGTCGCCTTCGAGGAGGCGCTCGACGGCCTCAAGACCGTTCCGCAGGACCGCTGGGACCAGGCGAAGATCTTCTTCGGACGCTAGGCCAGAGGCCGGAGGCCGGAGGCCGGAGGCCAGAGGGCCGAGGGCCGAGGCGAGCGAAGAGGGCGGATGCGCGTGCATCCGCCCTCTTCGTGTCGCTTGGCGTTGACGGTCGGCTGCTCCCGACGGGCGAGTGGTCCTAGTGGGCGCCGGTGGGGCCGACGAGGGCACCGCTGAGGGAGCCCGTGAGGATGACCACGGCCAGGACGATGACGGCCGCGCTCATGGTGATGGGGCGGTCGACGAACCAGCGCACGATTCGCTGCAGCGAGAAGCCCTTCGACGGGGCCTCGCGCCAGCCGCCCTCGAGCGCACCGCGCCGCTCCGCCCACCAGTCGTAGACGAGCGTCGCGAACGGCGGGATGGCGGCGAACCAGCCGAGCCCGAACATCCACCACGGCCAGCGCTGGTTGATGCCGACGAACGCCGTGACGACGAGGTAGACCATGAACATTGCGCCGTGCAGCGAGCCGCCGACCGACACGAGGACGTCGGTGGTCTGCGTCACGTACTTCAAGAACATGCCCGTGAGCAGCAGGGCCCACGTGATGGCCTCGCCGATCGACACGGCGCGCAGGAGGACCCGCGGGGTGAGCCGCCGGTCGTCGGCCGTGGCCTCGGGCGAGGTCGCCTTGGTCTGCGTCATCGGCTGCGCTGCGCTCTCCGTCTGCGACAAGGTCTAGACGCGCGCGAGCAGCGCCTCGACGGCGCTGCGGAAGATCGGGAGCCCATCGAGGCCCGAGGCCATGTGGGTTGCCGTGTCCGGACCGAAGCCGAGCTCGACCGCGTGCTCGGGGTGCGGCATGAGGCCGACCACGTTTCCGCGCTCGTTCGTGAGACCTGCGATGTCGTTGCGGGAGCCGTTCGGGTTGACGTCGACGTAGCGGAACGCAACCTGGCCCTCGCCCTCGATGCGCGCGAGGGTCTCGTCGTCGGCGATGAAGCCGCCCTCGCCGTTCTTCAGCGGGATCGTGATCTCCGCGCTCTTCTCGTACGCGTTGGTCCAGACGGTGTCGTTGTTCTCGACGCGCAGCACCTGGTCACGGCAGACGAACTTGCCGTGGTCGTTGCGGATGAGCCCGCCGGGCAGGAGGTGCGCCTCGGTGAGCATCTGGAAGCCGTTGCAGATGCCGAGCACGGGCAGGCCCGCGTTGGCGGCCGTGATGACCTCGGCCATGATCGGCGAGTGGCTCGCGATCGCGCCGGCGCGGAGGTAGTCGCCGTAGCTGAACCCGCCGGGGAGGATGATGGCGTCGACGCCGTGCAGGTCGTGCTCGCCGTGCCAGAGCGCGACGTCCTCGCCGCCCGCAAGGCGAACGGCGCGCTGGGCGTCGCGGTCGTCGAGCGAGCCGGGGAAGGTGATGACGCCGATGCGGGGGCTCATGAAGCGGAGCCCTTCGACTGCACCTCGGCGGCGATGACCGACGCGAGGGAGTCCTCGGTCTCGACCGCGGCGTCGTCGAGCTCGTCGGCGTCGTCCGGGGTCTCGGTGCCGTCGGGCAGCACGTCGATGGAGATGACGTCCTCGATGACCCCGTTGGCGAGGAGCTCATCGGCGACCTGCGAGATCTCCTCCATGAGCTCGGCCGTGACCTCGCGGTCGGTGGTGATCTCGAAGCGCTTGCCGACGCGCACGTCGTGCAGGTGGTCTTTGCCGAGGCGCGAGAGTGCGCCCGCGACGGCCTTGCCCTGCGGGTCGAGAAGTTCCTGCTTCGGCATGACGATGACGACGATCTTGGGCATCGGGAGCGGCTCCGATTCGATGGAGGAAAGAGACGCCCCCAGCTTACCGTCAGGCGCGGATGCGCGAGGCTCGTCCACAATGTCGGTGCACACGCATAGCCTTGTCACATCTTCGCGACGGCGGGCACCTCCGCCGGTCGCCTCACCGACCTTCTGGGAGCATCCATGAGCGACAAGCTCAAGCGCCTCTTCGGCCGCGACAAGCCAGCGGCTCGCCCTGCGCTGCCGGCCCCCTCCGCATCTTCCGTGGCCGCCCAGCTGGCGGCGCAGTCCGCAGGGCCGGTGGAGCACCTCGAGGCCCCGGCCCGAGACGAGGTCATGGTCGGCGGCAGCGCCGTGCAGGCGTACGCGCCCGACGACGGCGAGGGCCGCGGGCGTCGCCCGACGAGCGTCGGCGTCATGTGGACCGACCAGCTCGGACGAGTCGCCACCCGCGCGCTGCAGGGGCTGGTCATCGTCGCGGCCGCGACACTGCTCATCTTCGCGGGGCTGCAGGTCACGATCGTCGTCATCCCGGTGCTCCTCGCGCTCATCGTGTCCGCCGCCGCGTGGCCCATCATCAAGTTCCTCACGTCCAAGAAATGGCCGCCGGCGCTGGCGACCGTCACGGTGCTGCTCGCGATCATCGTCTTCCTCGGCGGCGCCCTCACGATGGTCGTTCTGCTTGTGCGGAACCAGTGGTCCGAGCTCTCCGAGCAGGCCGTCCAGGGGTTCAACCAGGCCATCGAGTGGGTGAACGCGACCTTCCCCATCACGATCGATCAGGACCAGATCAACGAGTGGCTCGGGCAGGCTCAGGACTTCATCTTCACGAGCCAGTTCGGCAACGCCGCCGCGAGCGGCCTCACCGCCGGCATCTCCGGCGTGACCACGTTCATCACGAGCGGCGTGCTCTTCGTCGTCATCCTCTTCTTCTTCATGAAGGACGGCCCGCTCATCTGGGGCTTCCTCACGAAACCACTCAAGGGCGCCAACCAGCGCCGCGCGCGCCTCATGGGGTCCCGTGCGGTTGAGGTCATGGGCGGGTACGTGCGCGGCACGGTCATCGTCGCGCTCGTGGATGCGGTGTTCATCGGCATCGGGCTCGCCATCGTCGGGGTGCCCCTGGCCTTCCCGCTCGCTGTCCTCGTCTTCATCCTCGCGTTCATCCCGATCGTGGGAGCGACACTCGCGGGTGTCCTGGCCGCGCTGGTGGCGCTCGTCACGAACGGGCTCGTCCCGGCCGTCGTCGTCGTCGGAATCGTCGTGCTCGTCAACCAGCTCGAGGGCAACTTCCTCCAGCCGGTCGTGCTCGGCAAGTCGCTCAAGCTGCACGAGCTCGTCGTCCTCATCGCGCTGACCGTCGGCACGATCCTCGGTGGCATTGTCGGCACGCTGCTCGCAGTGCCCGTTGCGGCAGTCAGCTGGGCGCTCATCCGCGCCTGGTACGAGCCGCTCGAGAAGCTGCAGGAAGACGAGGCGGTTCCCGACGACATGCGCACGCGGCTGCCGTGGCGCAAGGACCTCGGCGAGGAAGATGCTGCTATCGGCGCTGCCTCCGACGCCAAGGGCTCGAACGCCGACGCCTGATGTGGAGCCAGCTCACCCGGGGGATCCGGAGCAAGGGGATGCTCGCCGAGCTCAGCTCCGCAGGCATCGCGGTGGCGGTCCTCGTCGGTGTCTGGACGCTCTACACGATTGCCGACGTCACACAGTTCCCGTACGACGCCTCCACCTGGTCCTACGCGGGCATGGGCGCTCCCGCACTCCTCGGCATCTGGCTGATCGTCGAGCTCCTCAGTCTCCCTGACACCCCGGATCGCCCGCTGCTCGGGCGCTTCATGGTTCGCACGATGGTGGTCGGGCCGGTGCTGTTCACGGCCGCCTGGCTGCTCGGGTCACTGCTCCTGCTCGTGCTGACGCTCACTGGTGGCATCGTTCCGGAGCTCAACGAGACGGAATCACCGGTCGCCGAGCTCCTGCTCAACGCCTTCCTCACCTGGCTGCTCGGGGTCGCGGCCGTGCTCTGCGGGGCGCTTGTCGGCCTCGTGTTCGTGGTGCTTCCCGTCCTGTCCTGGCGCGATCCCGCGCGGGCGGCGTCGATCAACGCCGAGCCAGCGCCGAAGGGGAGCCTCGCCAGGGCCCGGCTCGAGCGGATGACCTTCGCGGGCATGCTCATGCTCATCTTCCTCGCCCCGTCCCTGTGGGTATCCGGCGAGAGCAACGCTCGCGGGAGGAACGCCGTCGAGGCGTTCCAGAACACCTGGCTCGCGATCGTCGACTTCGAACCGTCCTGGTGGGACCGCTACCTGTGGGACGTGCTCTGGGTGCTCGGAATGCTCAGCGCCCTCCTGCTCGTCGCGTCCGTCGTCGCGGTCGTGGTCATGCGGATGCCGCAGAAGGGCCCGTCGCCGAGGGGGCGCACCGCCGACCGCGGTGGCGAGTAGCGGTCCTCGAGCGCCTGGATGCGGGCTCGCCGCTCGCTCCTCGCCGTCGTGACGCGCGGACCTCTGGCGCACTCAAAACCTATTGTGATAATGTCAGGACATATGCGGCAGGTGGGTATCGGCCGACACGGACTCGAAGGCGAGCATCCACGTCGGTGATGGCCCGCGAGGCCTGACGCCTCGGACCTCGGGGTGTGCGGCCGCCGCGGCACCGGCGAACCCGGCAATCCGCCACCGATGAGGAGAACAGCATGACCCTGCTCGACACAGCGCCGTCCAGTGACAACGGCACTCCAGCCACGAAGCTCGCACCCCTCGCCTGGGCGGCGCAGAACACGAAGACCGCCCTCTGGAACGACTCCGCAGACCCCGAGGAGCTCACGAGGTCCATCGAGTTCGGCGCGGTCGGCGCCACTTGCAACCCCGTCATCGCCTTCGCTGCCATCAAGAAGTGCCCTGACGTCTGGGGCCCGCGCATCAAGGAGATCGCGGCGCAGAACCCCACGTGGGGCGAGTCGGAGATCGGCTGGCAGGCCGTGCGCGACCTCTCGATCAACGCGGCCCTCCTCCTCGAGCCGGAGTTCGAGCGCAGCGGAGGCCGCAACGGCCGCCTCTCCATCCAGACCGACCCGCGCCTGCACCGCGACGCAGCTGCCCTCGCCGACCAGGCCGAGGAGTTCTCGAAGCTCGCGAAGAACATCATCGTGAAGATCCCCGCCACGAAGACGGGTATCGAGGCCATGGAGGAAGCCGCCTACCGCGGCGTCAGCATCAACGCGACCCTCAGCTTCACCGTGCCGCAGGCTGTCGCGGTCGGTGCAGCCCTCGAGCGTGCCCTCGAGCGCCGGGCCGCCGACGGTCTCCCCGAGCAGGAGTTCGGGCACGTCGTCACCATCATGGGTGGGCGCCTCGACGACTGGCTCAAGAAGTGGACGACCGCCAACCGCATCCTCGTCACTCCCGGCATCCTCGAGTGGGCAGGTGTCGCGGCGCTCAAGCGCGCGCACGCCGTGTTCCAGGAGCGCGGCTACCGCAGCCGTGTGCTCTCGGCGGCATTCCGCAATCAGCTCCAGTGGTCGGAGCTCGTGGGCGGAGACCTCGTCGTCTCGCCGCCGTTCGACTGGCAGGCGCGCATCAACGAGAACGACATCCCCGTCGCGGATCGCATCGGGGTCCCCGTCGAAGCCGGGATCCTCGAGGAGCTGAACACCCTCAGCGAGTTCCGCCGGGCCTACGAGGTCGAGGGCATGACCGCTGAGGAGTTCCAGGACTTCGGTGCGGCACGCAACACGCTTCGCCAGTTCCTCGACGCGGACGCCCAGCTCGACGCGCTCGTGCGCGACATCCTGGTGCCCGCCGCCTAAGCGGCCGCCGGTCTGCCGTATCCGCTTCCTGAACCGAGTTCGGCCGTGCCGAGGCGCGACACCCGGAGCGTGCCGAGCTCATCCCGCCTGCTGCTCAATCAGTGGGGCGGCGCAGGGGAGGTGCCGTCGTTTTCTCGCGAGGAAAGCCCAGGCGCCTCCCCTTCTGCGCGCCCCGCGCATGAGAGCCACTGCTTTTGGAGTGCCCCGGCCCCGTCCGCCCTCTCGGGGCCTCTCCCGCCCCTTCTCCTCCCCAGAACCGCCACAAGAGTGAGGGGGATGCAGGCTTCTCCCCGCGGGCGGGTGCTTCTGGCTGACGCTTGCTTCTGGCGGATGCTCAGCTCGTGGGCGCGCCGCGCTTGGCTGCCGGCAGCACGACGTTGTCGATGATGCCGATCAGGAAGTCGCGGTCGGGGGAGCGGCGCAGGATGAGTGTGCGAAAGGCCGCCATGGCCGGTGCGATCGTGCTCAGGGTGTCGAGGTCGACGTCGGCGGAGATCTCCCCCCGCTCGATCGCCCGCTCGAAGATGGCGCGGTTGGCGGCTGCCCTCGGCGCGACGATCGCCTCCTGGGCCGCCGCGGCCATCTCGGGGTCGCGGGCGATCATCGAGACGACCCCCGTCATGACGTTGAGCTTGCGCTCGGCGTCGCGGATGCTCGGTGGGCGCACCAGCGCGACCAGGTCGCCCCGCAGGGAGCCCGTGTCCGGGAGTGCGGCGAGGTCCAGGTCCTTCGACTTCATGCAGGCGACGGCGTCGAGCACGAGGTCTGACTTCGAGGCCCAGCGTCGGTAGAGCGTGGCCTTGCCGGCCTTTGCGCGGGTCGCGACCATGTCGATCGTCATGCCGTCGTAGCCCGTCTCGGCGAGCACATCCAGAGCCGCTTCGAGGATGTCGGTGTCTCGCGTGTGGTCGCGCTTGCGGCCGAGCCTTGGCTTCTTCTCGGCGCCTGCCGGGGACTGCGAGGTCGGTGCCGCGGGTGCGCTCGCCGCTCCAGTCGCCTCGGTCGCCGGTGCTGCGGGGGAGCTGTCGGCGAGGTCAGTCTGCGTCATCGAAACCACCTCTCGTTGTGGTCACAGCCTAGCTCGCGACATTACGAAACTCAAGGTATCCGAAACGACTCAGTCTCGTATATGGTGAGCCGCATGTCCGAAACCTCAACCCCTGCGACCGACGGTCGCCGCTGGCTCACGCTGATCGTCGTCGGCCTCGCCCAGCTGATGGTGGTCCTCGACGCGACGGTCGTCAACATCGCCCTGCCGTCTGCGCAGGCCGACCTCGACTTCTCCGACGGCCAGCGCCAGTGGATCGTCACCGCGTACTCGCTCGCCTTCGGAAGCCTGCTGCTGCTCGGAGGTCGCCTCTCCGACCTCATGGGCCGCAAGCGCACGTTTGTCATCGGCCTCATCGGCTTCGCGATCGCCTCAGCACTGGGCGGTGCCGCCCCCTCGTTCGAGCTGCTCGTCGCAGCCCGCGCACTGCAGGGAGTCTTCGGCGCGCTGCTCGCCCCCACCGCCCTCGCCGTGCTCACCACGACCTTCACGATCCCGAAGGAGCGCGCCCGCGCCTTCGGCGTGTTCGGCGCGATCGCCGGCGCAGGCGGAGCTGTCGGCCTGCTCCTCGGCGGCGTGCTCACCGAGGCGTTCGACTGGCGCTGGAATCTCTATATCAACGTCGCCATCGCGGCCGTCGCCCTGGTCGGCGCCGTCATCTACGTTCCCTCCATCTCGCGCTCCGGCCCGCGCCCGAAGCTCGACATCCCGGGCACCCTCCTCGTCTCCGGCGGCCTCTTCGGCCTCGTCTACGGCTTCTCGAACGCCGAGACCGACGGCTGGGACTCCCCGCTCACGTGGGGCATGCTCGCGGGTGCCGCGGTGCTCCTCGTGGCGTTCGTGCTCTGGCAGACGCGTGCCGGGCATCCGCTGCTGCCGCTCTTCATCGTCCGCGACCGCAACCGCGGTGCCGCCTACCTGTCGGTCATGATCGCCGGTGCCGGCATGTTCGGGATCTTCCTCTTCGTCACCTACTACCTGCAGCTCACGCTGGGCTACTCGCCGATCCAGACCGGTCTCGCGTTCCTGCCCATGATCGGGATGCTCGTGCTCGCGGCTCAGCTCGGCACGAACCTGCTGGTGCCGCGCTTCGGTCCGAAGGTGCTCGTCCCGATCGGCATGACGCTCGGCGCGAGCGGCATGGTCTGGCTCACGTTCCTGGATGCGTCGAGCACGTACGCGGGGCACGTCATGCCGCCGCTCATGCTCATCGGGTTCGCGATGGGCACGATCATGCCGGCGTCGATGCAGACGGCGACGCTCGGCGTCGACCGCCAGTTCGCGGGCGTCGCGTCGGCCATGGTCAACACGAGCCAGCAGGTGGGCGGGTCGATCGGCACGGCCCTGCTGAACACGCTCGCCGCGACCGCCGCCGCCGACTACCTCGTCGAGCACGGGCCCGCAGCGGTCGGCGACTCGATGATCGCGAGCTACGCGGCCGCCTACTGGTGGGGTGCAGGCTTCTTCGCGGTCGGGGCCGTGGTCTCCGCGCTGCTGTTCCGCCGCCGCGGCCAGGGCGCATCCCTCAGCCAGGAACCGGCGGAGGCAGGGGCAGCTCCCGTACTCGCGCACTGAGAGTGTGGCTGGATGCGCCCCTACCGCTGCGGGTCCTCCACGTCGACGAGCCGCACCTTGCCGACGACGGGCGCATCCAGTTCGAGTCCCTCGGCCTCCCGCACGGCCTTCTTGATGGGCAGGATGTAGGTGGCGTCGCTCGGGAAGATCGAGGTGCGCCACGTTGATCCGCCCACGGTCGCCTCGACCCGCACCGAGCCGAAGCCGTGCGTGAAGCGCTCCGAGGCAGCGGCGATCCTGTCGGAGGCGTCCTCGCTGAGGCTCACGAACGTCCACAGCTCGCGCCGTTTCTCCCAGCGCCACAGCGGATTCGAGAACGAGAACTCCATGCGTCCATGATCGCGCACGGGGGCGGCGAGTGGCGAACCCTGAGCGGCTCTAGTGTCCGCCGCCCGGCAGCACATCGCGCATCCGCTGCAGGCGGGTCTCGCTCTCGTCGTTGAGGCCGACGACCTCCACGGAGGCGCCGTGCTTCTCGTACTTCTCGATCACCGCGTCGAGGGCGGCGACCGTCGAGGCGTCCCAGACGTGCGCCGCGCTCAGGTCGATGACCACGCGTGCCGGGTCGGCGGCGTAGTCGAACTGCGCGTAGAGGTCGTTCGAGGAGGCGAAGAACAGCTGTCCCGTCACCGCGTACGAAGCCACGGCGCCGTCTTTCGAGAGCGTGCGGCGCACCTGCACAACGTGCGCGACGCGGCGCGCGAAGAGCAGCACCGCGCACAGCACGCCGGCGCCGACGCCGATCGCGAGGTTGTGGGTCGTGACGGTCGCGACGACCGTCACGAGCATGACGGCGGTCTCGCTCAGGGGCATGCCGCGCAGCGTCGACGGGCGGATCGAGTGCCAGTCGAACGTCGCCCAGCAGACGAAGATCATCACGGCGACGAGCGCGGCCATCGGGATGAGCGCCACCAGGTCGCCGAGCAGCACGACCAGCAGGAGGAGGAAGACGCCGGCGAGGAACGTCGAGATGCGCGTGCGAGCGCCGGACGCCTTCACGTTGATCATCGTCTGCCCGATCATCGCGCAACCGCCCATCCCGCCGAAGAAGGCGGTGATGATGTTCGCGGCGCCCTGCCCCCACGCCTCCCGCGTCTTGCTGGAGCGGGTGTCGGTGATGTCGTCGACGAGCTTCGCCGTCATGAGCGACTCGAGCAGCCCGACGAACGCCATCGCGAGCGCGAAGGGGAACAGCAGCTGGAGCGTCTCGAAGGTGAGGGGCACATCCGGGATGAAGAACCCGGGCAGCGTGCTCGGCAGCTCGCCCTTGTCGCCAACGGTCGGCACGGTGACCGACGCGAGCACCGTGATGAGCGTGAGCACGACGATCGCGACAAGCGGGGCCGGTACGGCGGTCGTCAGCCGCGGCAGGCCGAACACGATGACGAGCGCGAGCGCGGTGAGCGGATACACGAGCCACGGCACCCCGAGCAGCTCCGGCACCTGCGCCAGGAACACGAGGATCGCGAGCGCGTTGACGAAACCGACCATCACCTGGCGCGGGATGTAGCGCATGAGCTTCGCCACACCGAGCACTGCGAGGAGCACCTGCAGGACCCCCGCGAGGAGGACGGCGGCGATGAGGTAGTCGAGGCCGTGCGAGGCCATGAGGGGCGCGATCACGAGGGCGACGGCGCCCGTCGCCGCGGAGATCATGGCGGGCCTGCCGCCGAGGATCGCGATCGAGACCGCCATCGTGAAGGAGGCGAAGAGGCCGACCCGAGGGTCGACCCCCGCGATGACCGAGAAGGCGATCGCTTCGGGGATGAGCGCGAGCGCCACGACCAGTCCACCGAGCACCTCGACCTTGAGGAGGCGCGGCGACCGCAGGGTGCGGAGCACCGACTGGCGCTGCTCGGGGGAGAGCGCGGCTGGGGCCGCCGAAGCTGCAGCGGGCGCGGAGGCGTGGGAGGAGGTCACGGCGAAGTTCCAGTCTCGAAGGGAGGGGCGCGAAGGGAACGGCCGGTGAGGGCACACGCCGATGCGCGTGCGGGATTCCAGGAGGGAGTCCGGGTCGTCAAGCCCAGCGGAGGGCGACAGCGTGTACGCCGCCGACGGCGATTCTACGACGAGATGAGCAGGCACCCAAGGCGGAGCTGCGCTCCAGGGGCGTCGGACGGACCTAGGCGCGGACCTAGGCGCGGACGCCCAGACGGTCGAAGAGCTCCGCGTAGCGGGCCTGCGTGCGCTCGATGACCTCGGCGGGAAGCTCGGGCGGCTGGCCCTGCTTGTCCCAATTCGCGGAGAGCCAGTCGCGAACGATCTGCTTGTCGAACGACGACAGGCGCTGCTTCAGCGGCAGGCTCTCGTCGGCGTAGAGCGTCGCATCCCAATACCGGGACGAGTCGCTTGTGAGCACCTCATCGCCGATCGTGATCTCGCCGTTGGCTGGGTTGCGCCCGAACTCGAACTTCGTGTCGGCCAGAATCACTCCGCGCTCCTCGGCGATGGCCGATGCCTCGCGGAAGATGCGCAGCGAGAGGTCGCGCAGCGCGACGGCGTCGTCGAGGCCGACGAGCTCGATCATCTTCTCGAAGCTGATGTTCTCGTCGTGCTCGCCCTGGGGCGCCTTGTACGCGGGGGTGAAGATCGGCGTCGGCAGCCGGTCGCCGTCCTCGAGGCCAAGCGGCAGCTGGATGCCGCACACGGTACCGTGCTCGCGATACTCGAGGAGTCCGGAGCCGGTCAGGTAGCCGCGCACGACGCACTCGACGGGGAACATCTCGAGGCGCACGACACGCATGGAGCGTGCCGCGGTGTCGGCCGGCAACGCGGCGCCCCACCCGGACGGCTCGCGGAGGTGGTTCGGCACGTCGATGCGATCGAACCACCAGCGGCTCAGCGCCGTCAGGCGTGCGCCCTTGCCGGGGATGCCGGGGGAGAGGATGTGGTCGAACGCGCTCACGCGGTCGCTCGCGACGACCAGCAGCACGCGGTTGTCGTCGGCGGTCTCGTACACCTCACGGACCTTGCCGGAGGACACATGCGACCAGCCCTCGAGGGCTGGAGCGCTGGCCGCGTCGGTCACGACTGCTGCTCGCGGGCGGCGAGCTCCGCGATATCGGCGCGGTACTGGGCGCCGTCGATGTGGATGCGAGACAGGCCCTGGTAGGCGAACGCGCGAGCCTCGGCGATCGTCGCTCCGGTTCCGACCACGTTGAGGATGCGGCCACCGCTCGTCACGAGGGTGTCGTCGTCGCGCTGCGTGGTCGCCGCCTGCAGGACCTTCACGTTCGGCTCGGCCAGCGCATCCGGAACCCCGGCGATGGTGCGGCCCGACTGCACGTCCTCCGGGTAGCCCTCGCTCGCGAGCACGATCGTGACCGCCGCGTTGTCGGCGATCGCGAGCTCCTCGGGCAGGTGCCCGAGGGTGCCGGTCGCGGAGGCGTAGAGGAGCTCGGAGAGCGGCTGGTCGAGACGCTCGAGCACGGCCTGCGTCTCGGGGTCGCCGAAGCGGGCGTTGAACTCGATGACGCGGATGCCCGCGCTCGTGACGATGAGCCCGCAGTAGAGGAGCCCGGCGAAGGGTGTGCCGGCGGCGCGCATCTCGTCGACGACCGGCTTCGCGACCTGATCGACGACGAGCTTCGAGAAGGCGCGCTCCCCGCCGAAGCGCTCGTTGAGGAAGGGGACGGGCGTGTACGCGCCCATGCCGCCTGTGTTCGGCCCCGCGTCACCGGCGAGGAGACGCTTGAAGTCCTGGGCGGGCGGGAGCGCCCGCACGTTGACGCCGTCGGAGAAGACGAACTGCGAGACCTCCTGGCCGTCGAGGAACTCCTCGACCAGCACGGGCCCGGCAGCGAGCCAGTGCTCGGCGTGGACCAGCGCGTCCTCGCGGCTCTCGGTCACCATGACGCCCTTGCCCGAGGCGAGGCCGTCGGCCTTCACGACGTACGGTGCACCGAACTCATCGATGGCGGCGGCGACCTCGTCGAGCGTCTCCGCGAGGCGCGCGCCACCGGTGGGGACACCGGCACGGGACATGACGTCCTTCGCGAACGTCTTCGATCCCTCGATCGTGGCCGCGGCCTTCGATGGGCCGAAGACGGGGATGCCGGCCTCGCGCAGCGCGTCGGCGACACCAGCGACGAGCGGGGCCTCAGGGCCGATGACGACGAGGTCGAAGCTCTCGTCCTTGGCGAAGTCGGTGACAAGCGACGGGTTGTTCACGTCGAGCCGGATCACCTCAGACTCAGCGGCGATGCCGGGGTTGCCCGGGGCCGTGACGATCGAGTGTGCGCGCTCGCTGTGGAGGGCGGCAACAATTGCGTGCTCGCGGGCACCGGATCCGAGGACGAGAATTCTCACCGCACCAGCCTAACCGGGGACGACGGCTCGTGCCGCCGCGTGAACGCAGATGACCGCACGGCGACACCCGGCCGCCACACACGGCTCCACATTCGCACCGCGCCCGCCGGGCCTGTCGCACAATGGGGGCGTGCCGAAACCCCGAATCGCCGACGCCGCAGGGCTCGGAGCCATCACCGCCTGGAGCGAAGCCCGCGCCGCGGGCAGCCCGACGCCCCGCGCCGACGCCGCGACGGCCGTCCGCTATACCCTGCAGGCTCTCGAAGACCGCGCCCCGGGCGCGAGCGTCGAGGTGCGGGTACCGCCGTTCGGTGCCGTGCAGTGCGTGGAGGGCCCAGGCCACACCCGCGGCACGCCGCCGAACGTCATCGAGCTCGACGTCGACACCTGGCTCGAGCTCGCCACTGGCCGCGTGACCTGGCAGGAGGCGTTCGAGGCGAACCGGGTGCGCGCATCCGGAACCCGCGCCGACGTCTCGCCCTGGCTGCCGCTCGTGCGCCGCTGACGGGCGCGCCACGCCCTGCCGGCCCTGCTCGTTGACGCGCCGCGGCGCTCCCCGCGGAGTCTGCGAACGCTCCCCGCGAACTGCGCGACAATGGATGCATGCTCCGCGAGAACGAACCCACTCAGTCGCGCCCCGAAGACGGCGGCGACACCATGGCAGGCCGCGAGGTCGACGCCGGACGCGAGTTCGAGGGCTACGACGCTGAACTCGCCGAGTTCGAGGAGCAGGACGAAGACGAGGACGACGGCGTTCGGGAGATGGCGGCGAGGGTCCACCACGTCCCTCGCATGAGCAGCTTCCTCGTGCTCGGTGCGATCGTCGGCGTCGTCCTCGTGACGATCCTCACGTTCGCGTTCCCGCCCAACGAGGTGTTCTCCCGCATCCAGGTGTTCGCGTTCCTCCTCGCGTTCACGGTGCCCGTCACGCTCGCGCTCGGCGGCATCGCCGGGTACATCGCGGGTCGCGTGTCGGCGAAGCGCTCGGTCGACGCGCGCTTGATCCGCGCAGACGAGCTCGAGAACCGCTCCTAGCGCACCGGCAGCAGGCGGGCCATCGTCAGTCGTCGAGGCCCCGCGCCTGCAAGGCGTCGGACATGGCGTCGGCGCGGCGCAGCGCCCGGACGACGAGCGGCACGGCGAATGCCCGCGGGCTGCCGCGACGGCCCCGCGCGTACTGTGCCTGTCTCGCGGTCTCGGCGAGCTCGGCGACGAGGGGCACCGCGCGCACGCCGAGGGCGAGCTGCAGGGCGACGCGGTCGGGGTTCACGCCCACTCGACGCAGCGGCCCCAGTAGCCAGACGATGGCGTCGATCATGTCCGTGGTGCGGGTCGTGAGGCTCACGAGCGTCGCCGCGAGCACGAGAGCGACGATCGAGCCGACGACGCCGACGGCCCGAGACAGGTCGGCGGACCACCACTGGAAGGCGAAGATGCCGAGCAGGAAGATCCAGGTCGGGCGCACGCCGCGCCACGCGTATCGAGGGCCAAGGCGCGCCGCAGCGAAGCCGAGCGCCGCGACCGCGACGGCGATGCCGGCGGAGAGCGGTGAGCCGAGCGCGAGCACGGCCGCCCCTGCAGCCAGGAGCGCGAGCAGCTTCAGCCCGGCCGGCAGGCGATGGATGATGGAGCTGCCAGGCACGTAGACGGCAAGTGCCGTTCCGCGGTCAGCCACGAGCCCCCGCCGAAGCGGTCGTGGTTGCGGTCGCGGTCGTGGGAAGGGGAGTCACAGCCCGCCCTCGAGGGAGACTGCAGCGCGATAGGCGGCGACCGCATCCCGTGGAGGACCGTCGAAGGTGAGGCGCCCCTCGTGCACCACGAGCACGCGGTCGAAGCCCGCCAGGATCTCGAGGTCGTGGGTCACGAGGACCACCTGCTGGGGGAGCGTGGCGATACGCGCCGCGATCGCGCGCGAGTTGCGCAGATCGAGGAGCGTCGTCGGCTCGTCGAGCACGAGGATGCTCGGCTCGGTGACGAGCACGGCCGCGAGGGCGAGCAGCTGCTTCTGCCCTCCGGAGAGCAGGTGCGCTGGATGGTCGGCGCGGTCGGCGAGACCGACCTGCTCGAGCGCCGCAGCCGTGCGTGCGGAGATCTCCGCCCTGCTCAGGCCGCGGCGGCCGAGCCCGAAGGCGACATCCTCGCCCACGGTCGGCATGATGATCTGCGAGTCGGGGTCGGTGAAGCAGAACCCCACCCGACGCCGCACCTCCCTGCCGGCGCGCCTCGTGTCGAAGCCCTCGACCGAGACGGTCCCGCTCGTGGGCAGCAGCAGCCCGTTGAAGAGTCTCGCGAGGCTCGACTTCCCGGAGCCGTTCGCGCCGATGACGCCGATCCGCTGCTCGCCGAGCGTCACCGAGATGCCGTCGAGCACGGAGCGACGCTGCGCGCCGTCGCCGAAGCTCACGCTCACGTCGCGCAGCTCGATCATGCGCGGCCCCGGCTCAGGAGGCACCCGCGAGGTGCGACGGCGGCCCCGGCCTCACGCATCCACTGCCGGTGCCGTTGCCTGGTCTGGCGAGGTCGGCCGGTCGCGCCGCCGCCGATCGGGGAGCAGCCCCGGGTAGGCCTTGTGCACACCTCGCGCGATGAGCGCCGCGACGACGGCCTTCGCGAGGTCGCCCGGCAGGAAGGCGAGCGCCGACAGGGCGGCGGCCCCGAAGCCGATCTTCGCCACGAGTGCGACGCCGATGATCCCGGGCAGGTAGAGCACGAACACGCCCCCGACGGCCGTCGAGACGATGCCGGGGAGAATGCGGAACGGGCTGCCGAAGCGCTCGACGAGCCAGCCGACCGCGAACGCCGCGATGGGGAAGCCGATGAAGTAGCCGACCGTGGGGCTCGCGAGCACCGCGAGCCCACCACGGCCGCCCGCGAGAAGCGGGAGCCCGGCGAGCACCAGGACGTCGAAGAGCAGCAGCGCCGAGAAGCCGCGCTTCGAGCCGAGCACGGCGCCCGCGAGCATGACGCCGAGCATCTGCAGGGTGATCGGCACTCCGGGGCCGGGGATCGTGATGGCCGGCACCACTCCGAGCGCGGCCACGATGCCGGCGAACACGGCGACCTGCGTGAGGTCGCGCGTGCGATTGCGGGGTGCGGGGTGCGCGTCGGTCATGCACGGGACTCTACCGGCGCGCAGAGCTGCGCACCGACCCCGCCCGGCGGCCGAACCGCACCGAGCGTCCCCGCGGGAACCTATGGAAAACGCATGCTCGTCGTGCAACGAACATGCGTTTCCCGGAGGTCTGTCCCGCCCGGCTAGCTCTTCGTATTGAGCTCGAGCCAGGCCAAGTACTCGGGAGTCACGGTGCCCGTCACGTACTTGCCGTCGAAGCAGCTCATGTCGAGCTCCTTCACGTCGGAGCCCTCGGTGATGGCCGTGAACAGGTCCCCGACCTCCTGGTACACGAGGCGGTCGGCGCTGATGACCGACGCGATCTCCTCGATCGACCTGCCTGAGGCCACGAGCTCGCCGCGCGACGGCATGTTGATGCCGTAGACGTGCGGGTAGCGGACCGGCGGTGCAGCGGACGCGAACGTCACCGAGTTCGCGCCAGCCTGACGCGCCATCTCGACGATCTCCTTCGACGTCGTGCCGCGCACGATCGAATCGTCGACGAGCAGCACGTTCTTGCCGCGGAACTCCGTCGGGAGCGCGTTGAGCTTCTGGCGCACCGACTTCTTGCGCACCTTCTGCCCCGGCATGATGAATGTCCGGCCCACGTAGCGGTTCTTGTAGAAGCCCTCGCGGTAGTCGATGCCGAGGGTCTTCGCCATCTCCATCGCGGTCGGCCGGCCCGAATCGGGGATGGGCATGACCACGTCGATGTCGCCGGCGGTGATGCTGCGCTCCACCTTCGAGGCGAGGGTCTTCCCCATGCGCAGGCGCGACTCGTAGATGGAGATGCCGTTCATGACGGAGTCGGGGCGGGCCAGGTACACGTACTCGAACGAGCACGGCACGAGGCGCGGGTTCACGGCGCACTGGCGCGAGTACAGCTCGCCGCCCATCGTGATGAAGATGGCCTCGCCCGGCTCCACGTCGCGGACCAGGTCGTAGCCGCCGGACTCCAGCACCAGCGACTCGGACGCCACGACCCACTCGTCGCGGCCGTGCTCGTCGTCGCGTCGACCGAGCACGAGGGGGCGGATGCCGAACGGGTCGCGGAACGCGAGCAGTCCGTGTCCGGAGAGCAGGGCGACGGATGCGTAGGAGCCCTCGACGCGGTCGTGCAGGCGGGAGATCGCGTCGAACAGGTCATCCGGCGTGAGCTCGTCCCCGTTGATGCCGTGCTGCAGCTCGTTCGCGAGGACGTTGAGCAGCAGCTCCGTGTCGCTCGACGAGTTCAGGTGCCTGCGGTCGACGTTGAAGAGCTCCTTGCGCAGCTCTCGCGTGTTCGTCAGGTTGCCGTTGTGCACGAGGACGATGCCGTAGGGCGCGTTCACGTAGAACGGCTGCACCTCGTCGTCGCTCTTCGCGCTGCCGGCCGTCGCGTAGCGGACGTGGCCGAGGCCGACGTTGCCGAGCAGGTTCCGCATGTCGCGGGTGCGGTAGCCCTCGCGCACCTGGCCCTTGACCTTCGCGATGTGGAAGGTGTCACCGTCCGCCGTCGCGATGCCGGACGAATCCTGACCGCGATGCTGCAGGAGCAGAAGGGAATCGTAGATCTGTTGGTTGACGGGACTGGTCGAGACGTGACCAACAATGCCGCACACGCTGGGGGAGCTCCAAGCACAGGTAAGCGGGCCCGCGAGGGCCACTGATTTGACCGGACCCGCGAGGGCCACTGATGTGATGAGGCCCGCGAGGGCCACAGTTCTGACGAGGCCCGCGAGGGCCACGAGTGTGATGAGGCACCGAGGCACCCTGAACGATTTTCCGATTTTGTCACAGCTCGCGGATCCGCGCGCACCCGCGTGGAGAGGGTTCGCTTCCGGCGTCACGTTCGCGGCGCACTAGGCTGTTGGGCGCATCCCCCCGAGGAAAGGGCATTCTGTGTCAGGCAACGACCTCTACGCCGCCGCTGGCGTCGACACCCGTGCGGGTGACACCGCCGTCGAGCTCATGAAGCGCGCCGTCCAGGCGACCCACGGACCGGAAGTGCTCGGGGGCGTCGGCGGTTTCGCCGGACTCTTCGACGCCTCGCGTCTGACCTCGTTCACGAAGCCGATCCTCGCCACGTCGACCGACGGCGTCGGCACGAAGGTCGCGATCGCGCAGGCGATCGACAAGCACGACACGATCGGCCAGGACCTCGTGGCCATGGTCGTCGACGACATCGTCGTCGTGGGCGCCGAGCCCCTCTTCATGACCGACTACATCGCCTGTGGCCGGGTCGTGCCGGAGCGTATCGCCTCGATCGTCGAGGGTATCGCGAAGGCGTGCGCCGAGACCGGCACCGCGCTCACGGGCGGCGAGACCGCAGAGCACCCTGGCCTCCTCGGGCCCGACGACTACGACGTGGCAGGCGCCGCGGTCGGCGTCGTCGAGGCTGACCGGATGCTCGGACCGGAGCGCGTGCAGCACGGCGACGTCGTCATCTCGATCGCCTCGAGCGGCCTCCACTCGAACGGCTACTCGCTCGTGCGCCGCATCGTCGCCGACCAGGGCCTCGCCTTCACCGACACCTCCGCGGAGCTCGGCGGCGTCGTCGGCGAAGTGCTCCTCGAGCCGACCCGCCTCTACACCGGCCCCCTCGTCAAGCTCCTCGCCGAGCCTGCCCTCGACGGCGCCGTGCACGCCTTCAGCCACGTCACCGGCGGCGGCATCGCCGCCAACCTCGCGCGGGTCCTCCCGCAGGGCGCCTGGATCGAGCTCGACCGCGGCGCGTGGTCGCCGAACGACATCTTCCGCGTCCTCGCGGGCTTCGCTGGCACCGACCTCGAGTCGACGGAAGGCACCTGGAACCTCGGGATCGGGATGTTCGCCGTCGTCGACGCCCAGCGTGCATCCGCGGTCGTCGAGTGGCTCGAAGCCGCTGGCCTGCCGTCGTGGGTCGCCGGCATGGTCTCGACCGAGTCGCGCGACTTCGACGGCTTCGAGCAGGGCGCCAAGGGTGTCGATGGCGGCGCGGTGCGCCTCGTCGGCAGCTACGCCAGCTAGGGCAGAACACGAGCCGTCGCGTCTCGCCGAGAGGCGAGGGCGCGGCGGCCATCCGGTGCCGTTCGCCCGTGACGTGACCAACTTGCGTGCAATAGAGGCGCTTTGAGCCGGTTTCGGGGCTTCGGGCGCCGATATTGCACTGATGTTGGCCACGCGCCGGCGGGACTTGGGCGTCACGCGCGGGCGGCGGAACGGCGGCTGGCGCGAGTCTCGGCGCAGCGCCTGCGCGGGGTGGCGCCGCGGGGCCGTGACCAACTTGCGTGAGCTACGCGTGAGGTGAGCCGGTTTCGGGGCTGCGGGCGCCGATATTGCACTGATGTTGGTCACGCGCCGGCGGCGCCGCGGACGAGGGGCAAGTCTCACCGCGGCGGCTGACGCGGCGGCGGTCGCAGGGCTGAGCGGGGCAGTGTCGCGGGGTCGTGACCAACTTGCGTGCGATAGAGGCGCTTTGAGCCGGTTTCGGGGCTGCGGGCGCCGATATTGCACTGATGTTGGTCACGCGGCGGCGGCGCGGCGCCGCGCCGCTACTCGGCGGCGAAGGCCGCCGCGATCTCCTCGGGCGTCGCCTCGTTGGCGATGAGGGCGGCGAGCAGGATGCGCGCCTGGCCGGCCCGCAGGACGGCCGCGTGGATGGCGCCGACAACCGCGAGGTCGTGTCCGCCTCCGCCTCCGCCGTAGCTGGCCTTGAGCACGCCGAACGGCACGCGGCTCGACACGACGAGCGGGATGTCCGATGCCTGGCACTCCCAGGCCGCGGAGACGACGCTCTGGCTCGCGTTGCCCGAGCCGAGGCCGACGAGGACGATGCCCTGCACGCCGGCCTCGAGGCTCGCATGCAGGTGGGTCGCGTCAGCGCCGGGGCTGACCGCGACGGTGTCGACGCGCATGCCGGCGACGGGCGCGGGAAGGTGCAGGCGGCGGGCGGGCTTGTCGGTGACGCTGCGGAACGCGTCCGCGCGGTCTGCTGAGGCCTTCGTCAGCCCCCACGCCTTGAGGAGCCTGCCGCCGAACGCGACGAGCACGCCTCGGCCGCGGTTCTCCGGGTCGAGCGCGGCGGCGAGGGCTGCCGCGACGTTCGCAGGCCCGTCTGGCGACTCCGACTCTGCCGTGAACTGCGAGCCGGTGAAGACGACGGTCTTGTCGCTTTCGAGCTGCAGGTCCGTGAGCAGCGAGGTCTCCTCCATCGAGTCGGTGCCGTGCAGCACGATGACGGCGCTGACCTCGTCGTCTTCGACCTGGCGTCGCACCTCGTCGCTGATCGACTGCATGTCGGCGAGCGTGAGGCTCGACGAGTCGACGGCCATGAGGTTCACGGCGCGCAGCTGGGCGCCGTGCGCTGCGGTTCCCTCGAGCAGGGCATCCGCCCCGAGGCTCGGCGTCGTCGCGCCCGATGCCGTCGTCGTGCTGGCGATGGTGCCGCCCGTCGCGATGACGGCGATGAGCGGGAGCGAGGATGAGGTCGTCACGTGGTCATTTCTACCCGGTTTGGCTTCCGCGCGCGCTGAGGGTTGACTTCGCCCAATTCGTGCGAATGTACTGAGGATGCGCCGCATCTGGTTCGGGAACACCGGGCCGGTCCGCGACGTTGCGCACGTAACACAGAGTTAATTCGCGCTATCCGGGAAGCGCGCTCCGAATTCATGGGGCACATTCCTAAGATGGCCGAACTCACTGATGTTCTGGCTACCGCCGAAGATAGGGGACCCCCAATGCAGAAGAAGCGTCTGATTACCGGAGGCATCGCTGCACTCGCAGCGATCGGCCTCCTCTCGGCCTGCTCCAACCCGACCGCTCCCGACGCTGGCGGCACCGACGGTGGTGCCGCATCCGGCGACACGATCGTCGTCTCCTCGGCGAACTTCCCAGAGTCCGAGATCATCGGAAACCTCTACGCGGAAGCGCTGAAGGACGCCGGCTTCACCGTCGAGACGCAGTTCAACATCGGCTCGCGCGAGGCCTACATCCCCGCGCTGTCGGACGGATCGATCGACCTCATCCCCGACTACACGGGCAACCTCCTCATCTTCCTCGACCCCGAGGCAGAGACGACGGACGCGGAGACCATCAACACGAACCTCACCGCAGCGCTCGAGACGGAGGGGCTCACGGGCCTCACCCCGGCCGACGCCGAGGACAAGGACGCGGTTGTCGTCACGAAGGAGACCGCTGAGAAGTGGAACCTGACGACCATCGCCGACCTCGCCGCCCACAACGCCGAGATCACCTACGGTGCCCCGGCCGAGTTCCAGGAGCGCCCGCAGGGTCTGCCTGGTCTGAAGGCGAACTACGGCGTCGAGCCCGCAGCGTTCACCCCCATCGCCGATGGTGGCGGACCGGCAACGGTCGACGCGCTGGTCAGCGGACAGGTGCAGGTCGCGAACATCTTCACGACGTCGCCCGCGATCGTCGAGAACGACCTGGTCGTGCTCGAGGACCCGAAGAACAACTTCCCGGCCCAGCAGGTCATCCCTGTCGGCAACACCGAGAAGCTCACCCCCGAGGTCGCTGAGGTCATCGACGCCATCTCGGCGCAGCTGACGACCGACGAGCTCATCGCCCTCAACACGCGTGTCTCCGGTGAAGAGAAGGTCGAGCCCACCAAGGCCGCGACCGACTGGCTCACCGAGAAGGGCCTGCTCGGCGCCTAGGCTCCGCTTCCCCATCACGCGGTGACGCTGCGAGGGTGGATGCGGGCGAGTCCGGCCGCATCCACCCTCTCGGCAGCAACACCCTGAACCACCGACTTCCCGACCGACTCTCCCCGCTTTCCTCACCTCCAGCTCCAAGATCTACGAGAAGCGAGTTCCGGATGCAGCAGCACGCAGACGCCGAACGGCCGCACGTGCGACCCACGATGCGCCCCAGCAAGCGGGCAGCGCAGGGCAAGCGGTCGGTCACGGACGCCTCCTCGGCCGGAGTCAACGCGCTCGCGGGCACCAGCGCAGAGGGGTCGTTGCCGCTGACGAGCTTCGTCATCGGCCGCGACCGGATGACGCCGCGGGTCCTGGAGCGGCTCGCCGTCACGGTCGGCCACCTCGACATCGACCCGCACGTCAGGGTCCGGCTCGCGGAGGCGCGGGGCGTCATCGAGAGCGTCATGGCCCGCGGCGAGCCCGCGTACGGCGTCAACCGCGGCCTGGGGCCGCTGCGCGACCAGGAGATCCCGGAGGAGCTGCAGCACGCGTTCCAGCTGTTCGTGCTCGCCTCCCACGACGCGGCGGTCGGCAAGAACCTCACCCCCATCGAAGCGCGAGCCGTGATGCTCGCGCGCCTCGCCGTCATGGCGCAGGGCAACTCCGGCGCCACGACGGCGCTGTTCGAGGGCCTGCGCTGCCTGCTCGAATGCGGCGTCACCCCGGCCATCCCCTCCGAGGGGTCCGTCGGCGCCGCCGACCTGTCGATGCTCGCCGCCGTCGGCAACGTGCTCGTCGGCCGCGGGCGCGTGCTCGACGAGACCGGCACGCAGACCGTCCCCGCCCGCGAGGCGCTGGCGACGGCCGGCCTCGTGCCGCTCGAGCTCGCCGCGAAGGACGGGCTCGCGCTCGTCGGGGCGAACGCCGCCTCCGTCGGCATCGCGGCCCTCACCTCCGTGCGGCTCGACCGGTTCACCGCATCCGCCGACCTCGTCGTCGCCCACACCTTCGACGCCCTGAACGGCAGCGTCAAGGGCTTCCAGGAGAAGGTCGTCGCGGCCAGGCCCCACCCCGGCCAGATCAGGGCGGCCGCGCGCTTCCGCTCCCTGCTCGGCTCGAGCCGAGCCTACGGGCCGGCCACGGCGGGCTCCCTGCAGGACCCGCTCTCCATGCGCACCGTGCCGCAGGTGCACGGCACCCTCATCGAGCAGGCGGATGTGCTGCGCGAGTCGGTCACGGTCGAGCTGAACGCGCGCAGCGAGAACCCGTACATCGACATCGACAACGACGTCATCATCTCGAACGGCAACTTCTCGACCATCCAGATGGCCATCACGGCCGACTCCGTGCGCCTGCTGCTCGCGCACTTCGGCATCATGAGCGAGCGGCGCTGCTCGCTCATGATCAGGCGCCTCCGCTCCGAGCGGTCGCTCGTCGAGCAGGTGCTGTCGATCGACGACGCCGACCATCCGTTCGTGCCCGTCATTCTCGCCAACACGGCATCGTCGCTCATGGCGCGCCTGCAGCAGCTCGCGGCGCCCGTCTCGCACCTCGGCGGGGTCGTCGGCGACGGCGTGGAAGACCACAACGCGCAGGGCTACCTGGCCGTGCGGCTCCTCGAGGACAGCCTCGAGGCGGCCGAGCGGCTCCTCGCCATCGAGGGGCTCCTCGCCGTCGGCGTGGGCGTCGCCGCGCCAGCCCCGAGCATGAAGGACCGCGCTCCGCTTGTGGTGCAGCTCTCGAAGCGCATCCGCGAGACCCTCGCCCTCAACGACCCGGCGATCATGACCTCTCAGCGAATCGACCGCGTGCGCGCCGACATCGCCGAGCTGAGCGAGCACGTGCAGGACGCGTGAGCTCCACGCTCGCCCAACGACCACCCGTCACCAGCCAAGGAGCAGCATGATCACCTTCGAGAACGTCACCAAGACGTATCCGGATGGCACCACGGCGGTGAACGACCTCAGCCTCAACATCGAGCAGGGCTCGTTCACGGCCTTCGTCGGTCCGAGCGGATGCGGCAAGACCACGTCGATGCGCATGATCAACAAGATGATCGACGCGTCCAGCGGCC
Source organism: Pseudoclavibacter sp. RFBJ3 (assembly GCF_002931375.1). Classification (NCBI taxonomy): domain Bacteria; kingdom Bacillati; phylum Actinomycetota; class Actinomycetes; order Micrococcales; family Microbacteriaceae; genus Pseudoclavibacter; species Pseudoclavibacter sp. RFBJ3. Next base: position 252,040 of record NZ_PSXZ01000001.1, read on the forward strand.
GCATCACGGTCGCGGGCAAGGACGTCGCGGACGTCCCCTCCACCCAACTGCGCCTCGGCATCGGGTACGTGATCCAGAACGCCGGCCTCTTCCCGCACCGCACCGTGCTCGACAACGTCGCGACGGTGCTGCGCCTGAAGGGGGTCCCCGCGAAGGAGGCCAGAGCGAAGGCCATGGATGCCATCGAGCGCGTCCGCCTCCGCCCCGAGCTGGTCCACCGCTACCCGGCCGACCTCTCCGGCGGCCAGCAGCAGCGCGTCGGCGTGGCCCGTGCCCTCGCGGCGGATCCGCCCATCCTGCTCATGGACGAGCCGTTCAGCGCCGTCGACCCCGTCGTGCGCGACGAGCTGCAGCAGGAGATGATCCGGCTGCAGCGCGAGCTGAAGAAGACCATCGTGTTCGTCACGCACGACATCGACGAGGCCCTCATCCTCGGCGACAAGATCGCCGTCTTCGGGCCGGGTGGCGTGCTCCACCAGTACGCGGCAGCCGAGGAGGTCATGACGAGGCCCGCCAACACGTTCGTGTCGAGCATGATCTCGAAGGACCGCGGCTACCGCGCCCTCACGTTCCGGGACGCCTCGCTCACCGCGGAGCCCCTCGCCGACGCCGTGGCCGGCATCATCGGCCTCGATGGGCACACGGCCGAGTGGTCGCTCGCGGTCGACGAGGACGGCCGCCCAGACGCGTGGCTGCACCGTGCGAGCTCGCTGCGCGTCCCGGTCGGCGCGGTCGTGACGCTCGACGACAACCTGCGGCGCTCCCTGGATGCGGTGCTCGCCTCCCCGGCCGGCCTCGCGATCGTCGTCGACCAGGCCGGCGTGGCCACCGGAGTGGTGCGCGGTGAGGCGGTCTTCGCCCGCGTCGCGGACGCGAGCGGCGAGCGATCATGAACTGGCTCATCGCGAACTGGGAGACGGTCTGGCCGATCATCATCCAGCACACCGTGCTGTCGGTGGTGCCGACGGTGCTCGGCCTCGTCATCGCCTTGCCGCTCGGGATGCTCCTCGTCGGGCGACCGCGCGGACGAGGCGTCGCGATCATCGTCGCGAGCATCGTCTTCACGATCCCCTCGCTCGCGCTCTTCGTCGTGATCCCGTCGATCGTGGGCACGCCCATCATCAGCCCGCTCAACGTGATCATCGCGCTGACGCTGTACTCGACGGCGCTGCTCATCCGCACCGTGCTGGAGTCGCTCGACGCGGTTCCGGACGACGTGAAGGACGCGTCGAGCGCCATCGGCTACTCGCCCATCAAGCGCGTCATCGCGGTCGAGCTGCCCCTCGCCATCCCCGTGCTCGTCGCCGGGCTCAGGGTCGTCGCGGTCACCAACGTCTCGCTCGTCTCCGTGGGCGCCGTCATCGGCGTCGGCGGCCTCGGCCAGCTCTTCACCGCCGGGTTCCAGCGCGACTACCCCGACCAGATCTTCGCGGGCATCATCACGATCCTCGTGCTCGCGTTCATCTTCGACCGCGTCATCGCGATCATCGGCGTCGCGACCACCCCGTGGCTGCGCAGCGACCGCGTGAAGGCGAAGCGGGCGTCGAGGCGCACACCGAACGAGCGCACCGAGACCGCCATGCTCGACACCGTCATCGCGAAGGGGGACATCTGATGTTCAACGAGATGCTGTCCTACTTCCTCGACCCGGCCAACTGGGCGGGCTCCTCGAGCATCCCGGCCAGGGTCGGCGAGCACCTCTGGTACTCGCTGCTGGCGGTCGCGCTGGCCGCCGTCATCGCGTTCCCGCTCGGTCTCGTCATCGGCCACACGGGCAAGGGCACGACGTTCATCGTCGCCACCGCCAACGTGCTGCGGGCTCTCCCCAGTCTCGGTCTCATGACGCTGCTCGTGCTGCTGATGGGCCTCGGACTGTTCCCGCCGGTGATCGCGCTGGTCGTGCTCGCCGTGCCCCCGCTCCTCGCCGGCGTCTACTCGGGTGTCGCGAACGTGAGCCGCGCGACGGTGGATGCGGCGCGAGCCATGGGCATGACCGAGTGGCAGATCGTGTGGCAGGTCGAGCTGCCGAACGCGATGCCGCTCATCGTCGCGGGGCTCCGCAGCGCGGTGCTGCAGGTCATCGCCACGGCGACCATCGCCGCCTACGTGAACCTCGGCGGCCTCGGACGCTACATCTTCGACGGCCTCGCCGTCACGGACTACGGGCGCGTGCTGGTCGGCGCTGTCCTCGTCACGGGGCTCGCGCTGGTCGTCGACGGCCTGCTCGCGCTGCTCGGGCGACTCGTCGTCCCTGGCCGCACGAAGCGCGGGTCGAAGGGTGCCGGGGCTGAGTCCGGTGCCGGTTCTCGCGCCGGCGTCTCCTCGGGCGCGACCGCCGCATCCACGAGCGCGGCCACGGCGAGCGCGTAGCCCCCGGGCGGGCGGGCGCGGCGCCAGGGACCGAGCTACTCGGCGGCGAGGACCTCGTCGACCGGGCGGTAGGCGAGGCCGAGCGCCGTGGCGACACCTCGGTTGGTGACGTGCCCGCCGTGCACGTTGAGGCCGAGCGCGAGGGCATGGTCCTCCTGCATGGCCCGCTTCCAGCCCTTGTCGGCGATGGCGGTCACGTACGGGAGCGTCACGTTCGTGAGGGCGCGCGTCGAGGTCTCCGGCACGGCACCCGGCATGTTGGCGACGCAGTAGTAGATCGAGTTGTGCACGGCGAACGTCGGGTCGTCATGCGTCGTGGGGTGGGAGCCCTCGAAGCATCCGCCCTGGTCGATCGCGATGTCGACGAGCACCGAACCCTTCTTCATGCCCGCCACCATCTCGTCGGTGACGAGCTTCGGGGCGGCGGCGCCCGGGATGAGGACGGAGCCGACGACCAGGTCGGCCTCGGCGAGCTGCGCCGCGATCTCGTACGCCGACGAAGCCCGCGTCTGGATCTTGCCCTGGAACTGCACCTCGAGCTCACGGAGGCGCGGGATGTTCAGGTCGATGATGGTGACGTCCGCGCCCATGCCGACGGCGTTCGCGGCGGCGTGCTCCCCGGCGACACCGCCGCCGATGACGACGACCTTCGCCTTCGGGGTGCCGGGCACGCCGCCGAGCAGCAGGCCGCGTCCGCCCGCAGCCTTCATGAGGTGGTAGGCGCCGACCTGGGTGGCGAGGCGGCCGGCGACCTCGCTCATGGGCGTGAGCAGCGGCAGGGAGCGGTTCGGGAGCTGCACCGTCTCGTACGCGATGGCGGTCGTGCCGGCGTTCGCGAGCGCTTCCGTCTGCGCGCGGTCGGCCGCGAGGTGCAGGTAGGTGAAGAGCACCAGCTCGGGGCGCATGTGGCGGTACTCGGCGGCGATGGGCTCCTTCACCTTGAGCAGCAGCTCGGCCGTCGACCAGACCTCGTCTGCGGTCGCGAGGATGCGCGCACCCGCCGCCTCGTAGGAGGTGTCGGGGATTGCCGAGCCGAGGCCGGCCCCTGCCTCGATGAAGACCTGGTGGCCGTGGCGCTCCAGCTCGTGGACCCCGGCGGGCGTGATAGCCACGCGGTTCTCGTTGTTCTTGATCTCCGTCGGGACCCCGATGCGCATGATTACCCCTTTGTGTTCGTGCTCGTTCGGTGCTTCTCTCCGGCAATCATGCGCAGAACGTGTTTCGAATACGTTGAATGCCGAAGAAACATCGGCATGTGAGGGAGAATCGGGGCAGAACTTCGATGAGGAGGCACGCGCGTGGGTGAAATGCCGAAGGAACTACGGGCCGTCGACGCCGGAGTGCTCGACGATGTCGACCGCCGTCTCGTCGAGCTGCTGCAGGCCAACTCGCGGCAGTCGAACACGCAGCTCGCGGCCGCGGTCGGCATCGCCCAGTCGACGTGCATCGCGCGCGTGCGCTCGCTCGTCGATCGCGGCATCATCACGAGGTTCACGGCGGATGTGGGCCTGCCGCAGCTGGGCCTCGCGCTGCAGGCACTCATCAGCGTCAACATCCGCTCGGGGCAGCGCCAGGAGCTCGCGCACTTCGCGGAGGAGATGCGTGCGCTGCCCGAGGTCGTGCAGATCTTCTTCCTCGGCGGCTCGGAGGACTTCATCGTGCACGTCGCCGTCCGCGATTCGAACGACGCGAGGGAGTTCGTGGTGGCGAACCTGTCGACGCACCCTGCCGTCGCCTCCACTCGAACGAGCATCGTCTTCGACCACCACCGCATCCGCTGAGCTGCCGCGTCGTGCGTGCCGCGTCCTGCGTGCCACACGGCAAGACGTCGGTCCTTGGCGGATTCACGGAGGTGGCGACCTGCAGATACCCCAGGTCTGCGAGCGTCGGGGCCGTATCCCGCGCAGACTTCGGGCATGTGCAGGCGCGGCGGTGCGCACGCCTGCGCAAGGCCGAGGTCTGCGTAGCTGGAGTGCGCCCGACCCACAGGGCCCCTTCGTCTCAACGCCGGCCCTGACCCGTGCTGACCAGCCCGCTCCGGCACCCGCAACTCATCCCGTGACCTGAGAACGCAGTAGCCGGAACCGCCGAGACGTTCTTATTCTGTGTGCATGGATCCAGCAGCGCAGGCGCAGGGCGACCTCGTCGCGACCCTCATCGTGCGTGGGAAGATCCGAGACCCGCGCGGCGTCTGGGGGCCAGGCGAGGTGTGGGCAGCGGGGCCGCGCATCGTCGCGGTGCACACGGGCCGCTCCCGCACCCCGGCACCCGCTGGTGCCCGCATCGTCGACGTCGGCGACGCCTACGTGCTGCCCGGAGTGGTGGATGCGCACGTGCATTCCCTCTCGCACGGCGGCGAGGGCATCGCAGCGGCGACGAGGGCCGCCGCGGCCGGCGGCGTGACGACGATCGTCGAGATGCCCTATGACGGCACCGGCCCCATCAACAGTCTCGACAGGCTCCGCGCGAAGCAGGACCTCGCGAACGATGAGGCGCATATCGACGTGGCGCTCCTCGGCACGCTCGCGCCCGGCGGCGGCTGGCGCGCGGCCGGCGAACTCACCGAGGCTGGGGCTGCCGGCTTCAAGGTGTCGCTGTTCCACACGCACGAGACGCGCTTTCCTCGCATCGACGACCGCGAGCTGCTGAGCGTCATGGCCGCGGTTCGGGACGCGGGACGCACGCTGTGCACACACGCCGAGAACAACGAGATCATCCAGGCGCTCCTCCGCGAGGAGCGAGCGGCGGGCAGCACCGACCCGCAGTCGCACTCACGCTCTCGCCCGCCCGTCTCGGAGACGCTGGGTGTGCTGACGGCACTCGAGGTCGCCGCCGACACTGGGGCCAGGCTGCACGTCTGCCACCTGTCGCTTCCCCGCAGCGTCGACCTGGTCGACTGGTACCGGACGCAGGGCGCCGACGTCACGCTCGAGACCTGCCCGCACTACCTGACCTTTACCCAGGACGACCTCGAGACGCAGCGGGGACGCCTGAAGATCAACCCGCCGTTGCGGGACGCGGAGGCGCGCGACGGGCTGTGGGATCGCCTCGGCAAGGGGCTGGTGAGCGTGGTCAGCTCGGACCACGCCCCGTGGTCGAGGGAGCTGAAGGACCACGACGTCATGCTCGACAACAGCTCGGGCGCGCCGGGCGTGCAGACGCTCGTCGCCGCGACGCTGGGCGGCGCGCTGCGTCGTGATCCGTCCGGCACGCTGCTGGCGCAGGCGGTGGATGCGCTCACGATCAGCCCAGCGCGCCGCTACGGTCTCGACGCTCGCAAGGGGTCGCTCGAGGTCGGCAAGGACGCCGACATCGTCGTGTTCACGCCGGGGGACGCATCCATCGAACTCGACCGGATGCTCTCGAACGCCGGCTGGACGCCATACGAGGGCATGTCGCCCGGCGGCAGTGTGACGCACACCTTCTCGCGCGGCGAGCTGGTCTACTCCGACACCGCTGGGCTCCTGGCGCGCGCGGGCCGGGGAGAGGTGCTGGTCTGACCATGAGCGATCTACGACCGAAGGCGGACCCGAACGGACGGCCCATATCGGGGGGAGCGGCCGCCTCCGGCGGGGCTGGGGGGACCGGGGGAGCCGCGTACAAGTCGCTGCACCGGGGCCTCGAGATCCTGCAGCTCATCCAGGGCCGAGGGCGGCTCAAGATCTCGGAGATCAGCAGCGAACTCGGGATGCCGCTGTCGACCGTGTACCGCTACGTGACCGTGCTTCGAGACGCGGGCTTCGCGATCGAGATCGACGGCTACCTCATGCCGTCGAGCCGCCTCGCGGAGAACGACGACGCCTCCCCGCACCTCGTGCGCTACGCGGCACCCGTGCTGCGTCGCCTCAGGGAGCTCACCGGCATGACGGCGATCCTCGCCGTGCGCGTGCACATCACGGCCGTGTGCCTGGAGGTGTCGTATGCGCATCCGCAGCACCGCATCCCCTTCGGCCGCGGGAAGGTGCGCAGCCTGTACGCGGGGGCGACGGCCCTGCCCCTGCTCGCGTACGCACCGAAGAAGGTCGTGCGCGAGCTGCTCTCCGGCGGCCTCCGCGCGTACACGACCGCGACGATGAGCCCGGAGATGATCGAGCCGTACCTGCGGCAGGTGCGCGCCGAGGGGCACGCCGTCTCCTACGGGCAGATCACCCCTGGCATGGTCGGCATCGGCGTGCCCGTCTTCGCGGGCGGCCGGGTGCTGTGCTCCCTGTCTCTTGTCGGTGACGAGCGGCAGACTGGGGTACTGGATGAGCGCGTCGCGCTCCTCAAGCAGGGAGCTGCAGAGCTCGCCGCGAAACTGCCGTCGAACGTCGACCTCGAAGTCTGGAGCGACCAGAGTGCCTGAAATCGCCGCGAACCCCGCAGCCCCGTCCCCCGCCTTCGAGGAGTCCGCGCCGCCCGTGTCCGGGCCGCTCTCGAGCCCCATCCTCGCGCGTGGGACGCAGCCGATCACCGCGCAGCGCGGCACGAAGCTGCGCGCGAGGAACTGGCGGGCCGAGGGCCTGCTTCGCATGTTCGAGAACGTGCTCGAGGTGGGCGAGAACGCGGCGGAGCTCATCGTCTACGCGTCGCTCGGCAAGGCCGCCCGCAACTGGGACGAGGCCTGCCGCATCGTGAACTCGCTGCTCGAACTCGACGAGGCCGAGACGCTGATCCTGCAGACGGGCGCCGCGGTCGGCATCATGTCGACGAAGCGCGACTCGCCCATGGTGCTCTCCGCCGTCAACAACACCGTCGGCAATTGGGCGACCAGCGACCGCTTCTACGAGCGGTACCGAGCCGGGCAGACCATCTGGGGCGGACTGACGGCCGCCGCCTGGCAGTACATCGGCAGGCAGGGCGTGCTGCAGGGCACGTACGAGCTCCTCCGCGAGGTGCTGGTCCAGCACTACGACGCGCGGGCAGAGGGCCGGTGGATGCTCACGGCCGGGCTCGGCGGCATGGGCTCAGCCCAGCCCATCTCGGCGCGCATCCTCGGCCTGTCGTCCCTGACCGTGGAGATCGACCAGGTGAAGATCGACCGGGCGCTCGCGGTGGGCGGGGTCGACGTCCTCGCACCCTCGCTCGACGACGCGCTGGCGCTGCTCGAGGCGGCACGCGCCGAGGGCATCCCCGCCGCCGTCGCGCTCCGCGCCAACGCGGCGGCCGTCTTCGCGGAGCTCGCCGCGCGCGGCGTCACCCCGGACATCGTCACCGACCAGACCGCCGCGCACGACGCCCGCTACGGCTACGTGCCCCTCGAGTACACGCTCGACGAGTGGATCGCCGCCCGTGAGTCCGAGCCGGAACGCGTCGAGGGCCTCGCACGCGCCTCCATGGCCAAGCAGGTCGAAGCCATGCTCACGCTGCAGGAACGCGGATCCATCGCCTTCGAGAACGGCAACAACCTGCGCGTGAAGGCGCTCGAGCACCTCGGCGAGAGCGAGACCGAGCGAGTCAACCGCATCCCCGGCTTCATGGAGGCCTACCTCCGGCCGCTCTTCGCGCGCGGCATCGGCCCCTTCCGCTGGGTGTGCCTGTCTGGCGACGTCGAAGACCAGCTGACGATGGACGCGCTCGCATCCTCGCTCTTCCCGGACCGGCCCGAGGTCGCCGAGTGGCTCGCGCTCGCGGGCGTCCACGTGCCGCAGCAGGGCCTCCCCGCGCGATCCTGCTGGCTCGGGCACGGCGAACGCTCGCGCCTCGCACAGGCCGCGAACGAGCTCGTCGCCGACGGCCGACTCACGGCTCCCGTGCTCTTCAGCCGTGACCACCTCGACTCCGCCGGCATGACCCATCCGCGCATCGGCACCGAGGGCATGCGAGACGGCTCCGACGGCGTCACCGACTGGCCGCTCCTCGACGCCATGCTGCTCTCCACCGCCGGGGCCGACCTCGTCGCGATCCACTCGGGTGGCGGCGGCTACACCGGGTGGATGCAGTCCGCCGGCGTCTCCATCGTCGCCGACGGCAAGCCGGAGACCCTCGAACGACTCCGCCTGGCTCTCGACCTCGACACGGGGCTCGGCGTCATCCGCCACGCCGCCGCCGGCTACGAGGAGGCCGCGTCCGCCATCGAGCGGAACGGCGAGACGGGCGACGCCCCCATCGCCGCCCTCGGGCTCGCCGCGCGCGGTGCCCCCGCGTCCGCCGTGCCGGCCGCAGAAGAGGCCGCAGCGCCGGCGGCATCCACCCCCACCGACCCCGAAGGGAACGCCCGTGCGTGAACTGACCCAGGAAGACGCCGTCCACGGAGTGCTCGGAGGCGGTGTGCTCGCGTGCGGCGGCGGCGGGTGGAAGCACCACGGCGAGCTCATGGGCCGCATGGCGACCGAGCTCAACAGGCCGGTGCTCGCGGGCATCGACGAGCTCCCGGAGGACAGCTGGGTGGCGACGGTCACCGCGATCGGCGCCCCAGCCGCGAAGAACTGGGAGATCCGCCCCGTCGACTACGTGCACGCCCTGCAGGAGCTCATCAGGGCGACTGAGGTGCCCATCTCGGCCGTCATGACCGCGCAGAACGGCTACTCGACGACCCTGAACGGCTGGATCCAGTCGTCCGTGCTTGGCGTCAAGGTGCTGGATGCGGCAGGAGACGTGCGCGCGCACCCGACGGGCAAGCTCGGCTCGCTCGGCCTCGCCGAGCGAGAAGGCTACGTGGCGACGCAGGTCGTGTCGGGCGGCAACCGCGCCCTCCACGGCCACTTCCTCTCCGTGAACCGGGGCACGATCAACACGTGCGACGACGTGCTGCGCGACATCTCGGTGCGCACGGGCGGCTTCATCGCCGCCGCCCGCAACCCGGTCGAGCTGAGCTACGTGCGCGAGCACGCCGCGCACGGTTCCATCTCGCTCGCCCTCGACCTCGGCAGGGACATGGCGGCGGCGCTCCGGAAGCGCGGCGCCGGCAAGCAGGAGGCGTTCGTGCAGGCAGTCGTCGAACGCCTCGGCGGCACGGTCGTCTCGCGCGGGCCGCTCGGCCTCGAGGTGCCGACCGACACGCACGGAGGCTGGGACCACGGCACCTTCCGCATCGGCGACTTCACGGTGCCGTACCTCAACGAGTACATGGCCATCGAGTCGGGCGGGGAGCGCATCGCAACCTACCCGGACACGATCATCCTCCTCGACCCGAAGCTCGGAGAGGCGGTGGCGGTGAAGGATGCCGCCGAGGGGCAGGAGGTTGTGCTCGTGTCAGTGCCGGCCTCCGCGCTGCCGGTGTCGTCGTCGGCGATCGACGAGTCCGGGCTCGCCGAGATCGAGCAGATCATGGGCATCGACTTCCTGAAGTACCGCGACTCCGGCCTCGTCGGCGGAACGGCCGGCTATGTCGGCTGACACCGCGGATGCGCTGCTCGGCGCCGTCGACCCGTCGCGTCTGCGGCCAGACCAGCAGCGGGTGCTCGCCGACCTGACCGAGCTCGCCGGCCTCATCGAGAGCGCAGAGCCAGGGTTCTCCCGCCGGGTGTTCTCGGACGCGTACCGTGCGGGGCGCGAATGGGTGCGAGACCGGATGCGCGCATCCGGTCTCGACGCGCACATCGACCCGGCGGGCAACGTCGTCGGGGTGCTGCGCGGCGCGAACTCGTCGCTGAAGCCCCTCATGACCGGTTCGCACACCGACACCGTGCACGCGGGCGGACGCTACGACGGCATCGTGGGCGTGCTCGGCGGCATCGAGGTCGCGCGGCGGCTGCGCGAGGAGGGCATCACGCTCGCACGTGACCTGTACGTCGTCGACTTCCTCGGCGAGGAGGCGAACTCGTTCGGCGTCTCCTGCATCGGCTCGCGCTCCATCGCGGGGCTGCTCCTCCCCGAGCACCTCGAGCGCACGAACGGCGACACGGCGCTTCGGCTCGGCGACGCCATGACGGGGTTCGGCCTCGACACGAGCGGCGCCCTCGGCCAGGCCTGGGCGCCCGGCTCCCTGCACGCCTACCTCGAGCTGCACATCGAGCAGGGGCCGCAGCTCGAGCGCAGCGGCAAGCAGATCGGCGTCGTGACGGCGATCGCGGGCATCGAACGCCTCATGGCCGCGTTCTCGGGCCGAGCAGACCACGCGGGCACCATGCCCATGCAGGGCAGGCACGACGCGCTCATCGCGGCCGCCGAGGCGATCCTCACGATCGAGCGGGAGGCGTGCGGGGCCCCCATCCACGGCGTGTCGACGACGGGCCGTATCGAGTCGTCGCCTGGCTCCTTCAACATCGTTCCAGACGAGGCGCGCATCTGGGCGGAGATGCGCAGCGTGGACGCGTCGTGGCTGCACGGCGCGAAGCGTCGCGTCGCCGAGGATATCGCTGCGGCTGCCGCGCTCCGCGGTGTCGAGACTGCCATCGAGTGGCTCAACGACCAGGACCCGGTCGCGGCCGACCCCGACGTGCAGCGCCTCCTCGGCGACGCCGCGGACGCGCTCGGCTATACGTGGGAGGCCGTGCCGTCCGGCGCGGGCCACGACGCGGCGCACCTCGCGCACCTCGGACCTATGGGCATGATCTTCGTGCCGTCGGTCGGCGGGCGCAGCCACGTGCCCGAGGAGTTCACCGAGGCCGACGACATCGCGGTCGGCATCCACGTGCTCGCGACGGCGCTCGTCGCCGCCGACCGCAGCGAGCGCCCCCTCGCCGTGAGCTGACCGCGCCGGCCCCGCCCTCGCGCCCTCGCGCCCGCCCTCGCGCCCCCGCGCCCGCCCTCGCCGGTTTCGGGATGGATTTCACGCTTCGGGATGACTTGCAACCCATCCGCGTGCGTGTATGTCATCCCGAAACTCCACTGGCCGCTTGGTGACGCCGCCCGCGCCGCCCGCCCCCGCGCGCCGCACGGTTTCGGGATGGGTTTCGCGCTTCGGGATGAGTTGCAACCCATCTGCGTGCGTGTATGCCATCCCGAAACTCGCGCCGGTCGCGACGGCCGCCTCGCGCCGGGCGCTTCGCGCCGGCGCAGGCCCGAGTAGAGCGAAAGCCCAGGCACGGCCCCCAAGGTGGGAGGGTGTGTCGGTCAGGTGGCCGGCGGTCGGGAACGAGGGGAACGCCCATGGCTACGTTTGTGCTCATCCACGGTGGAGGATCGTCGAGCTGGGACTGGCACCTCGTGGTCCCGAAGCTGGAGGAGGCGGGCCATCGCGCGGTCGCCGTCGACCTGCCGATCGAGGAGCCGGGTCTGTCGCTCGTCGACTACGCGGACTCGGTCTCGGCGCAGCTCCACGAGGCGAGGGGCGACAGTTCCGACGGCGACGGGCAGGGGGAGCAGCTGGTGATCGTCGGCCACTCGCTCGGCGGCTTCTCCGCCGCTCTCGTGGCTGAGCGTCTCGACGCCGACGGGCTCGTCTACGTCGCGGGCATGATCCCGAAGCCGGGCGAGACGATGCAGGAGTGGTGGACGGCGACGGGCCACAGCGCGCTCGGCGTCGATGCCGAGGACGAGCTCGTGTACTACAACCTCGTGCCGGACGATCTTGTGGTCGACGCGAAGGCGCACGTGCGCGAGGAGTCCGGCTCGTGGATGGATGCGCCGTGGCCGGGCGTCGGGCGCGAGGTCCCCACGGGGTTCATCGCGCCTGAGGACGACCTGTTCTTCCCGCTCGAGTTCGCGAAGCAGCTCGCCCGCGACCGTGCGGGGGTCGAGGCGGTCGTGGTCCCCGGAGGCCACTACGTCGCCATCGGCGCGCCTGACCCGCTCGCGAGGGCCCTCGCGGAGTTTGCTGACGGCCTCTGACCGGGAGGCTGGGTACGCTCGTCAGATGCAGCAGCTCACCGAGGCCCAGATCCGGGATGCGTTTGTCAACGCCTCGCGCAAGGAGGTCAGCGACCTGACGTTGCTGCCTGGGTTCCACGACGTGGACTGGGAGCGGCGCGACTACCTCGGCTGGACGGACCCGAAGCTGGGGCGTCGCGCCTACGCGGTGATCCCGGTGGACGGGGACCTCGTGGCGATCATGTTCGAGCGTGCGCGGAAGCTGCCGACTCGGCGCGCCATGTGCTCGTGGTGCGAGGACGTGACGCTGCCCAACGACGTCGTCTTCTACAGCGCGAAGCGCACCGGTGACGCAGGCCGTCGCGGGGATACCGTCGGCACGCTCGTCTGCGCCGAGTTCGAGTGCTCGACGAACGTGCGACGCCTTCCCACGTCGGCGTACATCGGCTACGACCGTGAGGCGGCCCGCGAGCAGCGCAAGGAGAACCTGCGGATGCGCGCTGCGAGCTTCGCGAGGAACCTGCGCGACGGGGTCTGAGCGCCATCCACCGGACGCCGCTCGGCGTCTACTTGCCGGCGACTGCCTTGGCTGCGCGGTGGGCGATGACGAGGCTCAGGATGACTCCCGTGAGCGTCGAGAGCACGGCGAGGGAAAGCGCGACGAGGTACGGCGCGACGGAGTTGGCGGAGAGCACCGAGACGATCGCGAAGACGATGCCGGCGCCTGCACCCGTATTCGCCGGACGCAGTGCCGCCTCGTGGCCGGCCCGCCAGGCTTCGTCGGATGCGCGAGTCGCTGCGGTGCGCAGACCCGCGTACCCCCAGCGATCGAGACGCCCGTCAGCTCCCCAGCGGACCGTGAGCATGCTCATGAGGTTGCCGACGACGAGGATCACTGCCACTGCTATGGCGGCAGGGAAGCTCGGGGGCTGGAGTTCGATCACCAGGTGATGAGGTCGGCTCGGAGTCAGACGAGAGCAGCGGCGGCAGGACTCCGGGGAGTCGTGCTCGCACGCTTACGCGCGCTTCTGCTCGTAGCCGCTCGCGTCGTCGTCTTCGTCGGCGTCATCATCGTCGAGGTACTCGGACCACTTCGAGAGGATGTCGTCGTTGGGTTCTTCAGTGGCTGGCGGACTCACCGGGTAGCTCGAGGAGCCACCGGAGAGTTCACGTGCCAGCGCGTCATAGTTCGTCTCATGTACGGAGTACTTGAGCTCACGGGCGACCTTGGTGTGCTTCGCCTTTTGACGGCCACGCCCCATGCGTAACCCCCTTATAATTCGGGCCGGGCAGGAATGGCCACCCGGTCGCAAGTCGTTAACGAAAATCTGACGCTCACATTACCACGGCGGCCGAGCGAATCTTCGGTGCGCCGACCCGGCCGCGTCACTCTGCGTCTCTAGACTGTGGCCTACCGGACCCGAGCTCGTCGACAGTCCGATGTACCCGCAGAGCTGCGCCCGCAGCGCCTCGACAGGAAGCCGGACGTGCTCACCGTGAAGACCGACATCGACCTCGTCGTCATCGGCGCGGGTGTGCCAGGTGTGACGGTCGCTGCGACGCTCGCCGAGATGGGCCTCCGGCCGCTGCGGGATTTCGTGGTCTTCGATGCCGAGCCGCAGCCCGGCGGATCCTGGGGACGCGGATGGGACTTCCAGACGGTGGGGCACACGCCCCTGCTCTCCGGCCCGCCTGGGCTCTCTGAGCTGGGCATCCGTCTCAGCGATCAGGATCCTGAGGCCATCGTCCGCGACATCATGCCCCCGCTCATGCGGCGCTACGAGGATGCGTACGACCTGTTCGTGGCCCGCCCGGTGCGGGTGCTGCGCGTCGAGGCGATGCGGCGCTCGCCGTTGCTGACGCTGCACATCCAGGTGGGGGACCGCCCGCCGCGCACGATCACGACGAGGTACGTCATCAACGCGACTGGCGACTGGTCGTCGCCGTTCGTGCCCTGGTATCCGGGTGCCCTCGACTTCGCCGGCCAGCAGCTGCCGTCCGCGCACATCGAGTCGTTGGCGGGATTCTCGGGCAAGCGGGTGCTTGTCGTCGGCGGTGGGCGCTCGGCGGTGACGATCCTGCGCGAGCTGGAGCCGATCGCGGCGAAGACGGCGTGGTCGACGCGTCGTGAGCCCGACTTCCACGAGCTGCCGCGCCTCACGCTGCCGTCGCGGACCGATTCCCGGCAGCGGGAGATGGATGCACGCCACGAGGCCGAGTTCGTCCGATTCGTCGAGCGAGGGGAGCGTCTGCCGAGCGAGGTGAGCGTGCGCGGCATCCCACTCTCGAGGGGGACTCTCGCTGCGGTTCGGCGGGGGCTGCTCGTCTCGCAGGGTCCTCTCGCGAGCGTTCAACCGGATGGGGTGACGTTGGCGAGCGGTGAGCGCTTCGAGGCGGATGCGATCATCTGGGCGACGGGGAGTCGTCCCACGATGCGCCATCTCGCGCCCCTGCAGCTGCGCGAGCAGGGCGGCATGGCTCGTCTGCGCGACGGGTGGAGTCGCCGAGACAATCGCGTCGCGCTGCTCGGCTACGGAACGAACCGTCGGAACCCGGTGGCGGCCCGCCTCGATGCCGAGCATCTCGCGGAGGGCGTCTTCGATCGCCTCGGCGAGACCCCGGCCACGGTGAAGTAGCCCCCTCCTCCCTACCCCTTCCCGCGCTGAAAAGTCAGCCAGATGCAGCTTCCGTCGATCGGGCGCGTGCATCTGGCTGACTCTTCCACCGGGGATCAGCGAATCAGGGGTCAGCGAGTCAAGGGTTCCGGGGGCAGAGGGACCAGAGGGCGAGGCGCACCGCGGGAGCGCTAGCCGCGGTGCGCGGAGGCGAGCACCGAGGTGACGACGGGGCGCGTGCCGAGGAGCGCCAGCCAGACGGCACCGAATCCGAGCGCGAAGCAGAGGGCCATCGTGAGCATCGCGAGGGGCGCGATGATCAGCGAGGCGCCGACGATCGGCAGGATGATGGCTGCCGCGGCTCCGGCCCCTCCGAGTGCGGCGAGCAGCAGCGGCGCCCAGACCTGCACGCGCTGCGCCTGCTCGAAGACCTTGCGCGGCATGCCGGCCCTATCGAGGGAGATGAGCAGCTTGCGCTCGTCGAGGATCGCGGCCGCCTGCGAGACGCCGACCGTGCACGCCAGCATGAGGAACGCGATGAAGAGCGTCAGGAAGACGCCGGTGCGCAGGTCGGTCATGAGGATGAGATCCTCTGCCTGCATCCCCGACGTGCCGACCATGTCGAGGAGGGCGAGGCCGCTGCCGCCGATGACGGCGACGAACGCGATCATCGCGATGCCCGAGACGCTGCGCCACGCGACGCCGGGCGTCTCGGCGAGCCGGCGCCCGCCGATGAGGCGTGCGGGTGACTTTGCGCGCTTCGCCATCTGCCGGCCGATGAGGCCGACCAGGGGGCTGCCGATGAGGTTGAGGGCGAGCATCCCTGCCGCAAGGGGGACGAGCACGGCGATGACGATTCCGATCATGCCGAAGGCCGACGCGAGTCCCTGCATCATGCCGACGAGGCCGAGGCTGATGAGCAGGATGACGACGCCGGAGGCGAGCGCGAACCACTTGACCCGCGGCTGCGTGCCGCGCTTGCGCACGCCGAGGGGCGTGACGCGCACGGCTGCCAGCCCGGCGAATGAGCTGAGGGCCGCCAGCAGGGTGATGCCGGCCGCGGTCGCGAGGAGCACAGGGAACCCCACCCAGACGGACGCCGCCCCGATGGGGGCGCCGTAGAAGTGCAGGAGCCCCACGAGGGGGAGGAGGGCTGCGTAGAGCACCATGCCGGCGAGGATGCCCGCGATGGCGACGAGCGTCGCCTCGGCGACGGCGAGCAGCGTCACGACCCTGGTGGATGCGCCGAGCAGCCTGAGCGTCGCGAGGCGATCGTCGCGGCGGCGGGCGGAGAGGCGTGCCGCCGCGACGCCGAGGGTCAGCAGCGGGACCGCGAGCAGGGTCAGCGCGAAGACGGCGAAGAAGCCGTGGGATGGCATGCCGGGCGGTGGGTTGAAGAGCATCATGGTGCCGCCGACCACGACGAGCGTGAGGGCCGTCACGACGGCGAAGGCCACGGCCGGCAGGGCGACGGCGGCGCGGCCGACGGTGTCGGGCCGGGTGAGCATCCGCAGGATCGTGAGGAGCGGGATGCGGCTGGAGCCGCGGGGCGCGGGGCTCGGGACGCTCACGGTGCCGACTGCGGACGACGGGGCGGCGGCCCTGACCTTCGCGGTCGGTCGGGTATCCGCTGCGAGGCCGAGGGGCCCGGCCTCGTGGCTGCCGTTCATGCGCGGGCCGCCGTGTCCTCGAGGAGGTACCCGTCGCGCATCCGAACCGTGCGGTCGCAGCGCGCCGCGACCTCGGGGTCGTGGGTGACGACGACGAGGCTGCGGCCGGCCCGAGCGGTCGCGGCCAGCAGCGCCGTCATGACGTCGGCGCTCGTCGCTGAGTCGAGGGCGCCCGTCGGCTCGTCCGCGAAGACGACGCGGGCGCCGGTGACCTGGGCGCGGGCGATGGCGACGCGCTGCGCCTGCCCACCGGAGAGCTCTCCGATGCGACGGGCCTCCATACCGGCGAGCCCCATAGCCGCGAGCCACTGCGCAGCGGCCTGCTCGGCGCGCGTGCGGTCGACGCCGCAGAGCATCGCCGCGATGGCGACGTTCTCGAGTGCGGTGAGCTCCGGCAGGAGCATCCCCTCCTGGAACACGAAGCCGAATTCGGTGCGGCGCAGCTCGGTGCGCTCCGCGTCGGACATTCCGGTGATCTCGCGGGTGCCGGCAGCGCCGTGCAGGTCGATGCGGCCCGCGTCCGGCGTGACGATGCCGGCCAGGCAGTGGAGGAGCGTGGTCTTGCCCGACCCGGAGGCGCCCATGATGGCGAGCGCCTCGCCTGCCTGCACCGCGATGCTGACGCCCGCGAGGGCGGTCGTCGGTCCGTAAGCCTTGCTGAGTGAATGTGCCGCGAGCACCCCGCCGGCAGCTGGCAGGGCTGCGGATGCGCGGCCCGCCGCATCGTTCGGGTGCGGGGCGAAGCGTTGTGCGGGTGCTGCTGCCGCGTGCGGTTGTGCCGCGGCCGGTGTCTGGAAGCCTGGGTGGGAAGTCATGCCTCCAAGGTGCCCGTCTGGGGGTGCGCGCCTCGACCGCCTGCGGGCTCATCCGCCCCCGACTCTGGGAGGGTATTCGCGGGCTGGCATCATCCGGGAGGATGACCGCTGGCGCCGCGGCCGGGGTCTACCAGCCGAGCATCCCAAGCCCGAGGCTCTCGCCGAGCAGCTGGCCGACGGTCACGCCGATCAGCGCCGCGAGCACTCCCCAGAGCATCTGGATGATCACGATGATCGCGGCCTTGCCGATCTTGCGGGCGCCCAACGCGTTCGTCGCGTCGAGCATGACGGAGCTCCACGAGCTCATGCCCCCGCAGAAGCCGGAGATGACGAGCATCGACGCGACGGTGGGAAGTGGGAGCAGCCCTGCCGCGAGGCCGGCGATGAGCGATGCGACGACGTTCACGATCATGAGCCGCCACTCCGGGGCGATGCGGCGCGGTGCGGCTGCGCCCTGCGGGCTCGATGGGTGGGCGGTGGAGATCGCCGATGCCGGCTGGCGCATCCGCGGCCACCCTTCGACGGCGACGTACCGGATACAGGCGCCGAGGCCTCCTGCGAGCCCGACCGCCAGGAGCATGAGGATGTCCATCAGCGCACCCCGCCAGCTGGCGCTCCGCCGTCGGGGCCGAACGTGTCGTGGCTCGGCGCGACCGGGCCTCGGCCCGCACCTGGCGGAGGGGAGAGGCGACGGCCGATGGCTCGCCCCGCGACGATGGCGAGGATGCCGCCGACGGTGCCGGCCGCGAACGCGACGACCGCCCAGCCGGAGTTCGAGAAGACGAGGGCGAGCGCCAGAGCGATGAGGGAGAACGTGGTGAAGCCGCCGCAGAAGCCGGGGCCGAGGGCCGCGCGCAACGTGGCCAGCCGCTCCGGCCAGTGCGCTCCCGCGACGATGCCGAGCGCGAGGGACCCGGCCACGTTGGCGATGAGCGCCGCGACGATGTCGGAGTCGAGAACGTGCAGGTTCGCGGAGAGTGGCACGTACAGCGTCTGGTCGCCATCGAGCATCGACGTCGTCGTCAGGGACGTCAGCCAGACGCGCGCGAGCGTCCCGAGGGTGCCGCCGAGGAACACGGCGAGGAGGAGGCGGGCAGGCGAACGCACGCGGCAACCGTACTCCCGGGCTGGGCTGGGCGCCAGCAGCCCGCGGCGGCGGCGATCCTGCGGCGCGCCCATCGCGAGGGGCGCTCCCCGTGGTGGAGAGCGCCCTTCGCGCCTGGCGTCTGGCGTGCGCCTGGTCCGCGGCTCAGGCGTCGGAAGTGCCCCCGCCGTCGCCGCTCCTGTCGTCACGCGAGCCGAGGGCATGCGAGATGCGCTCTCGCACTCGCTCCAGCTCCTGGTCGAGGAACGTCACGATGCCGGGGGAGAGCCGCTGCTCGCTCTGCGCGGCGCGCAGCTCCTGCCGCAGCTCGTGTCGGAACCGGTTGAGCACCAGGTCGGCCTGAGACAGAGCCTCGAGCTGCGCGCGCAGGGCGTCTCGCGGCGGTCGGCTGTCGCCTCCTGGCTCGGATCTTGAGCCCCCGTCGTCTGCCGTGCCGCTGCTCCAGACGTGCGAGCTGCTCGCGGAGGACCACGTGTCGTAGCGCCCATGCGTTCGGTGGCCGTCGCCCGCTGCCGTCGGAGCCGTCGGCGTCTGCGGAGTCTGCGGCGCCTCGGGGGCTCCAGGTGCGTCTGGTCCCGCTGGGGGCCGGGGCGGGTCCTGCGGGCGCGGTTCGCCCGCCGCGCTCGAGCCGCGCGTGAATCCCGGTGGCACGAAGCCGGGCGGTGTGTCGCCTGGCGTCGTGATCGGGTTCTCGCGCGGCGCATCCCATCCCTTGCCTGCGCCGGAGAAGAAGCCACGAGCGGATGCGGCTCCCGCTGCTCCCGCGCTCGCGGCCTTCTCGAACCCGGCACGTGCATCCGGCCCGAGCTCCTGGGCGAGCCGCGCGAACTCGGCACGCAGCTCCTCGCGGGCACTCGCGAGCCCGTGGCGGACGTCGGCGGCGAGACGGCGGACCGACGAGTCGACGTCCTGCTCGATGGAGGCGAGTTCCTCTCGGCGCGAATCGAGCTCACGCCGGCCGGCTTCCGTGATGCGGTAGACGCTCTTGCGGCCGTCGTTGTGCTTGGTGACGAGCCCTTCCTCCTCGAGCTTCGCGAGGCGCGGGTAGATGGTGCCGGCGCTTGGCGAGTACGTGCCGTCGAAGCGCTCGGAGAGCGCCTGGATGAGCTCGTAGCCGTGGCGCGGCTGGTCTTCGAGCAGGCTCAGCAGGTAGAGGCGAAGGTGTCCGTGGGCGAAGACTGGCGGGGTCACGCGGTGCCTCCCGGCTGTGTGGTGTCGTTCTCGGGCTCGTCGCCCGCGTTCTCGGATGCAGGGGCCGCGGCCTCGCGGACGCCGTCCCCGGCGTGGACGCCGTCGGGAACGGGGCTGGTCGCGATGCGGGCGTCGATGCGCTCGTCGAAGTCCGCTGGCGCATCTCCTGCCCGCGGAATGTGGGCGGAGAGGAGCACGGAGACTCGACCGGTGACGGTGCTGATGCGCACGTCGGTGACGGCGCCCTCGGTGGGTTCGGAGCGGTACGTGGTCCCGCGCAGCGGTTCGAGGTGGAGGCCGTCGAGCTGCACCGAGGAGCCGACCGTGGAGACCTGGTAGCTGGGGTGGGTGCCGCCGGGGAGGCGCACCGTGGTGGCGCCGCTGACGGACCTGTTCGCGATGAGGCTGGGGGCGCCAGAGGTGACGTCGACGATCGTGGCACCCGAGACGGTGCTGCCGTCGAAGCTCACGAGAGATCCGGTGGCGGTGACGTCCCCGGACGCGGTCTTCACGACGGCCGTCCCAGCGTGGCCGCGGACGCTGATCTCGCCGCCGATGGAGTTGAGGTGCAGCTCGCCGCGGGTCGCGTCGAGGAACTGCTCTCCGCCGACCGTGTTGATGTCGATGCGTCCGCTGATCCCGGCGACGAGCACCTCCGCGCTGACGCCGAGCACGTCGACGTCGACGCCGGCGGGGACGAGCACGCTCACGACGACGTTCGGCTGGTTCCAGATGGTCTTCGCCGAGGTCTGCACGTCGGTCCAGGACAGCTGCGGATGGTCTATGAGGAGCTGGTCTCCGTCGATGGCGATCTTCAGATCGCGGCCGGTGATGCCGGACACCTCGATGCGGGTGCTCGGCTCGTCGTGCGCGAGCACGCTGATGGCGCCGCCTGCGAGTCTCGCGCGAACGCTGCGGACGGTCTGCACGTCGATGACGCGGGGTCCGTCCACGATCCACTGTTCAATAGCCACTGCTGCTCCTCGGGAAAGGGTTCTTGATGCGCGTCGGGCTTCGCGCCCGACGACTGCAAGTCACGTTATATCGCGAGTCTGGGGATTCGCGTGCGCTCGCGACTCTCTCAGCTGGCTTCTGGCGTGCGGCATACTGGGCGCACCGTCGGCGGCCCCCGGCGGGTGTGTCGCGAGGGAGCAGGACATCATCACGCAGGAACTGTCATGGGTGTCGGTACTGCTCACCCTCGTCGTCGGCGCGGGACTGGCCTTCATCGCCGTGCGGCGCACGAGGAACGAGCCTCGACGCCTCAGCAACGGCGTGTGGATCGTCGCCGCGGCCGTCGTCCTCATCAGCGCCGTCTCCAGCTTCGACGGTCAGGTGTCGATGCTCGTCAGCACGCTGACGTGGCTGCCCTTCGTGCTCTCGCCCGCTCTGCTGCTGGCGCTCATCGTGCTGCTGTACGTGAATGGGGCCCGCATGATCCGACGCGAGGGGCGCTCGCTGGGGAACCTGCTGTCCCTCGTCTTGGCTGTCATCCTGACGGCGCTGGCGGCGCTGCCGTTCGCGGCCATCCTCGTCGGCGACGACGTCTTCATCTCCATCGCGCTCCTCCTTGCGGCCGGAGCCGCCTACCTCGGGGCGGCGTTCGCCCTGTTCCTCGCCTACTCGTGGCTCTACTCGCGGCTCGTTCGCGGTGCCGTCGGCACCTGGGTCGTCGTGCTCGGCTCCGGCCTCAGCGAAGGGCGACGCGTGCCGCCGCTGCTCGCCGCGCGCATCCGGGCGGGCCTGGATGCGGCGCACCGGGTCGGGGCCTCCGTCGTCGTCATGTCCGGCGGGCAGGGCGGCGACGAGGCGCTCGCGGAGGGGCGCGCCATGCGCGAGTGGGCGCTCGACCCCGCCAACGCCAACGCCGACCCCGCCAACGCCGACTCCGCCAACGCCGGCGCCGACGGACGCCAAGGGGCCGTGCGGATGGCGGGGAACGCGGCCGAGCCACGCATCCTGAGCGAGGAGGAATCGGTCAACACCGAGGAGAACCTCCGCTTCACGATGCCGATCCTCGAGCGCGAGGGCGTGACCGGCCCCGGCATCATCGCGACGAGCAATTACCACGCCATGCGCGCCGCGATGCTCGCCAGGGAGCTCGGCATCGATGCGCAGGCAGTGCAGGCACCCGTCGCCCGCTACTACTGGCCGAGCGCGATCCTGCGGGAGTTCGCGGCGATCCTCAGGCGCTACTGGCTGCTCAACCTCGTCGCCGGGGTGCTCTTCGCGTTCCCGATCCCTGCGCTCAGCCTCTGGGTCGCGCTCGGCAACGGCTGATCCCGCCATCGGTCGGCGCGGCTGATCGGCGAGCGCGACCCGAACCGCGGATTCGGGACGCACTCAGTCAGGGTCCCGGGCTGTGTCGGTGGTGCGTGCGACACTGACGGAGTGCACAAACTCGCTGAGATGAGCTTGAAGAACCGCGCGCTGATCGCCCTCGTGACGCTCTCCGTGCTCCTCTTCGGCGGACTGTCCATGACCTCGCTCAAGCAGGAGCTCATTCCCTCGGTCTCCCTGCCGATCGTGTCGGTCGTGACGAGCTACCCGGGCGCATCGCCGGAGATCGTCGACGAGGACGTGTCCAGGCTCGTCGAGACCTCCCTTCAGGGGCTTCAGGGGCTCTCCTCGACGCAGGTCACCTCCAGCGCGAACCTCTCGTCGGTGACGGTCGAGTTCGAGTACGGCACCGACACCGTCTACGCCGAGCAGCGCATCCAGCAGGCGCTCAACCGCATCGAGAGCCAGCTGCCGGAAGGTACGGAGACGACCGTGCTGAGCGGCTCGATCGACGACTTCCCGGTCATCCAGATCGCGGCGACGGGCGGCACGAGCACGGAGGAGCTCGCGGCCAGCCTCGAGAGCTCGACCGTGCCAGGACTGACCGAGCTCGATGGCGTCCGAGAGGCGGCCGTCAGCGGTGCACCGGTCTCCCGCATCGAGATCACGCCAGACCAGGCGGCGCTCGCGGGGGCGGGAGCCAGCGTCCAGAGCATCCGCGACACGCTCGACGCGGCAGGCACGCTGATCCCCATCGGTCAGATCACCGAGGGTGACGACGCCCTCACCGTGCAGGCCGGAACGCTGCTCGACAACGTCGACGCCATCGCCGCTCTGCCCCTCAGCGGGGCCACCCCCGCCACGACGACCCTCGGCGACGTCGCGGCCCTCGAGCTCGGGCCGGAGCCCGCGACCTCCATCTCCCGCGTCAACGGCGAGGACGCCCTCACGGTGTCCGTCACAAAGCTCGCGAACGCCAACACCGTCGAGGTGTCGCAGGCGGTTAGGGACGCGCTCCCGGCGCTGCAGGCATCCATCGGCGGGGGAGCGACCCTGCAGATCGTCTTCGACCAGGCCCCATTCATCCAGCAGTCCATCGACACCCTCGTCGTGGAAGGCCTCCTCGGGCTCGTCTTCGCGGTCATCGTCATCTTCGTCTTCCTGCTGTCCTTCCGCGCCACGCTCGTCACGGCGATCTCCATACCGACCTCGCTGCTCGTGACCTTCATCGGCCTGCAGGCCGCCGAGTACTCGCTCAACATCCTCACGCTCGGCGCCCTCACCATCGCGATCGGGCGAGTCGTCGACGACTCGATCGTCGTCATCGAGAACATCAAGCGGCACATGGCGATGCACCCGGACGCGAGCCTGCGCGGCACCGAGCGGGTGCGCGTCATCACGGAGGCGGTCCGCGAAGTCGCGACCGCCGTCACGAGCGCCACGATCGCAACCGTCGCCGTCTACCTGCCCATAGCGTTCGTCGGCGACATCTCCGGAGAGCTCTTCCGCCCGTTCGCGCTCACGAGCGTCATCGCGCTCCTCGCGTCGCTCCTCGTCTCGCTCACGATCGTCCCCGTGCTCGCCTACTGGATGCTCGGAGGGCGGCATCGCAAGCGCCGCGCCCGCGTCGGCACGGCGGAGACCTGGGCCGGAGGCGGCACCCCCGCAGGCGAGGCCGCCCGAGACCGCGAGGCGGTCCTCGCGAGCGAGGCCACACGCACCTCGGGCAGCGTCACCGCGCAGGAGCCTCTCCCCGCTGCGGGCGGCGATGAGGCTCCCATCGAGCCGGTCCGCGTGCGCCCGCGTCGAGAGCGTGCCAAGCGCGACGCCGGTCGGTTCGCGCCGCTCGGACTGCGCAGCGACGACGAGGACCTGCACCCCCGACGTGCGCTCCGCCGCCAGGCGGAGCAGGAGGCCGCCGTCGCCGGCCGCGCGGAGAATGGCCCAGACTCTGAGCTCGCCTCGTCGAGTGAAGAGAGCAGCTGGCTGCAGCGCGGCTACGAGCCGGTCCTCGGCTGGACCCTGCGCCGCCCCTTCATCACGCTCGGCGCGGCGCTGCTCATCCTCATCCTCACGGGCGCACTCGCGCCGCTCATGAAGACCAACTTCCTCGGCAACACCGGCAGCAACAGTTTCACGGTGACGCAGACCCTCGAACCCAACCTCACGCTCGCCGCCTCCGGCGAGGCCGCCTCCCAGGTGGAAGACCTCATCAGGGCCAAGGAAGGCGTCGAGACGGTGCAGCTCACGATCGGCGGAGGGGGAGCGGCATCGCTCTTCACCGGCGGCGGAGCCTCCCGCGCGAGCTTCTCCGTGACCACCTCAACCGACGCCGACTCCGACGCCATCCAGGCCGAGCTCCGCGAGGAGCTCGACGGCCTCGAGGGGGCAGGCGAGATATCCGTCGGCGGTGGCGGCAGCGCCGGATTCTCGAGCGCGATCAGTGTCGACCTGACCGCACCGGATGCCGAGACCCTCCGCCAGGCCAGTGACCAGGTCGTCGCCGTGCTCGCGGGAGTCGAGCAGCTGGGCGAGGTCACGAGCGACCTCGACGAGACCCGACCGTTCGTCGAGATGGACATCGACCAGGCTACGGCCGCCCAGTACGGGCTCAGCCAGACGGCCATCGGGGCGATCGTCGCCCAGCAGCTCCAGCCGACCCCCGTCGGCTCGCTCACCGTCGACGGGTCCAGCGTCCAGGTCGTGCTCGTCGGGTCGGAACCGCCGGCGAATATCGATGCGCTCCGAGCCACGAGCATCCCAACGGCCCTCGGCCCCGTCCCGCTCACGACGCTCGCGAGCGTCGAGATCGTCGACGGGCCCGTCTCCATCTCGTCCGAGCGCGGGGTGCCACTCGCCTCCGTCACGGTCGTGCCCACCGACGACAACCTCAGCTCCGCGAATGCGCTCATCACCGAGCAGCTCGACACGATCACCCTGCCAGAGGGTGCCACGGCCGCCCTCGGCGGCGTCAGCTCCGACCAGGCGGCCGCCTTCCAGCAGCTCGGGCTCGCGCTGCTGGCTGCAATCCTCATCGTCTACATCGTCATGGTGGCCACCTTCAAGAGCCTCCTGCAGCCGCTGCTCCTGCTCGTGTCCGTGCCGTTCGCGGCGACGGGCGCGATCCTGTTGCAGCTCGCGAGCGGCGTGCCCCTCGGTGTGGCCTCCCTCATCGGCGTGCTCATGCTCATCGGCGTCGTCGTGACCAACGCCATCGTGCTCATCGACCTCGTCAACCAGTTCAGGGAGCGGGGCCTCGCCGTGCACGAGGCGATGCTCGCCGGAGGCGCCAGACGTGTCCGTCCCATCGTCATGACCGCGCTCGCGACGATGCTGGCACTCACCCCGATGGCCCTCGGCATCACGGGGCACGGCGGCTTCATCTCGCAGCCGCTCGCGCTCGTCGTGATCGGCGGGCTGCTCTCCTCCACGGTGCTGACGCTGCTCGTCCTGCCAGCCCTCTACTCCGTCGTCGAAGGCCCGCTCGAACGCCGACGAGCTCGCCGTGAGGAGCGCATCGAGCAGGAGCTCGCCTCCGCCGAACGCGACGAGGAGCGGAGCGCCGCGCCACCCCAGCTGGAGCGCACCTAGCGGCGAACGGGACTCCGCCAACGGCCGTCGCCGCTCCGGCGCAGGCTGAGCAGGGCGGCCTGCAGGCACAGCAGCGCGTCCAGCCAGCGGAGAACGGGCAGAAGGGGCGCCCATCTCAGGAATGCGAGTCGCCGTGAGATGCACAGGGCGACGAGCGTCAGCGCCAGGTCCGCTGCGAAGAACGCGGCGAGCAGCAGGAGCGCGGGAAAACGTGCGGCGGCTTCCTCGAGCGACGGGCACGCGACCACTTCGGGGAGGCCGACCGTGAACGACGCCAGCACCAGGAGGGGAGCCAGGGTGATGAACAGGGAGCTGATCGTGATCTCGACCACCGACGCCGCGGCCAGGGTGCCGAAGCGCGGCTGCATCCGCGAATGGCGCCGGAGGGTCTGCCAGAAGCCGAGATTCCAGCGACGCACCTGCGCGATGTAGCTTCGAAGCGTGTCAGGGTCCTGCGTGTACGCCGTGGCCACGCGTGGGTCGAAGGCGATCCGGCCGAGCCGCTTCGCGTGGACCTCGAAGGTCATGTTGAAGTCCTCGATCACGAGGCCGGGTGCGGCGATGTCGAGCTCGGCGAGGATGCGCGTGCGGTACAGCGACGCGAAGCCGGGCACGATCATCACGGCGTTGGCGAAGCTCGCGGCCTGACCGAACTTGAGCAGGTACTGCATGACGACGTACATGCGGTCGCGGTGGGTGATGAGGAGGTCGCCGAGACGCGAGGTCGGGCCTGGGAAGAGTGCGGTCCTCGCCGTCCCCGCGACGGCGACGACACGCTCGTCGGCGAACAGCGGCAGCGCGGAGTCGAGGTAGTCCGGGCCGAGGACGGTGTCGGCGTCGAGCAGCATCACCACCTCGAACCGATCGGCGAGCCTGAACCAGCGGATGGCGTGCTCGAGTGCCCCCGCCTTGCCGCGGTTCGGTGAGATGTCGACGACGTTCGCGCCTTCGGCTCTCGCAATGGCGGCGGTCGAATCGCGGGAGCCGTCCGAGGCGACGAACACGTTGGAGCGCGGGACGTGCTGACCCGCCGAGCGCACGGTGCGCTGGATGCCGCGTTCCTCGTCGTGCGCGGCGATGAGGATGGCGACGTCCCTCGGTCGGAGGGCTGTGCTCGTGAGGGTCTGCGGCACCTCGTGCAGGCGAAGCCGTCGCTCGCGAAGGGCGCGCACCGCGGAGACCGTGGTCCAGAACGATGCGTTGGCCCCGACGAAGAGGAAGACGACGAGCGCCACGAGGAGGATCGCTGGGTTCGGCACTGCAGAAGTGTATCGAGCTGGGCGCTTCTCTGGCGGGATTCTGCCATCACTTGACGGGGACTTCTCTCCATGTCGATGCGTACGCATCGGAATACTCCCGCACTCGATGCGGTGGTTCGGAAACCCAGACAGGTGGCCCACATTCCGCTCGTTGTTCGGGTGTTCACGGAGAAGTTGCCCCTTTGTGCACCCCGTTCCGAGGGTAGCCTCGGTTGTAGAGCTGGTGGATGGCCGGGGGATTCGTGGCCTGCCAGTCTCGGTTCACATCGTCGCGAAAGGGGCGTCAATTGTCGCGCGTCAACACAGTGCTCACCGATCCACCGTCCGTGTCCCAGGTCTGGGACTTCGATATCGCCATCGTGGGCCTCGGCTATGTCGGCCTGCCCACCGCGCTCGCCTTCCGGACAGCGGGCTCCAGGGTGCTCGGCGTCGACGTCGACGAGTCGAGGCTCGCCTCGGTGCGAACGGGGAGCGTCGACCTCGTCCCCGGGGATCAGCTTCGACTCGGAACCGCGAACGCCGAGCCCGAGGGCTGGTGGCTGACCTCCGACGTCGCATCGATCAGTCGGGCGCGCGCCGTCATCGTGTGCGTTCCGACTCCCATCGACGCGCACGCGGTGCCAGACCTCCACGCGCTGACGTCCGCCTGCTCGGCGGTGCTCGACGCCGCCGGGCCAGGTCAGCTCCTCATCCTGACCTCGACGTCGTACGTGGGCTGCACCAGGGACCTGCTCGTGCATCCACTCATCGCCAGGGGACTCCAGCCGGGGGTCGACGTGCACGTCGCCTTCAGCCCCGAGCGCATCAACCCCGCCGACGAGGCGTTCGGCCACGAGGAGGTGCCACGCGTCGTCGGCGGGTTCACCGCGAGCTGCACGGAGCTGGCCGCCGCCACGCTCGGCCAGTACGTCGACTCGCCGCACCTCGTCGAGACGCTGGAGATCGCCGAGGCGTCGAAGCTCCTCGAGAACTCCTTCAGGGCCGTGAACATCGCCTTCATCAACGAGTTCGCGAGCGTCTGCCGAGAGCTGGGCGTCCCGGTCACCGAGGTCATCGACGCCGCCGCGACGAAGCCGTACGGCTTCATGCCGTTCCGGCCGGGACCCGGCGTCGGCGGGCACTGCATCCCGTGCGACCCGCACTACCTGCTGTGGCAGCTGCGGGCCGATCGGGTGTCGTCGCCGATCCTCGAGGAGGCGATGAACGCTCTCGCGCACCGGCCGCAGCGCGTCGCGGCTCGAGTCGGGTCGATGCTCGCCGCCGCCGGCGTCGTCGCGAGCCGTGCCCGTGTGGTTGTCCTCGGCGTCGCCTACAAGCCGAATGTCGCCGACGTCCGCGAATCGACGGCGATCGAGATCATCCAGCTCCTGAGCAAGCAGGGGATGCATGTCTCGTTCGTCGACTCGCACGTGCCGTCCATCCGCCTGGCGGACGGGCAGCTGCTCGCGGCGAGCAGCCAGGAGGAGCTCCTCGACGCCGATCTCGTGCTGCTCCACACGCGCCACGAAGACACGGATCTCGCCTGGCTCGGCGGCCACCAGTGCGTCCTCGACGCCACCTACACCCTGCCTGCCCGCACCGGGCAAGCGCTCATCTAGCAGAACGAAGGACACACCAGAACATGAGAACTCTCATCACGGGCGGGGCCGGGTTCATCGGCAGCCACCTCACCGATCTCCTCGTCGCGCGCGGCGACGAGGTCGTCGTCCTCGACGACCTCTCGACCGGCAGCGTCGACAATCTGGCGACCTCGATCGACTCGCTGCAGTTCGTCGAGGGCAGCGTGCTCGACGAGGACCTCGTCGACTCCCTGGTCGCTCGTGCAGACCGGGTGTTCCATCTCGCCGCCGCGGTGGGCGTCCACACGATCCTCGGGGAACCGCTCAGGAGCCTGCGCACGAACCTGCACGGCACGGAGAACGTGCTGGAGGCGTCGCTCACGCACGACGCCGAGGTCCTGATCGCGTCGACGAGCGAGATCTACGGCAAGAACACGGCGGATGCGCTCAGCGAGGACGCCGACCGGATCCTCGGGTCTCCGCTCACCGCGCGGTGGACGTACGCCGCCGCGAAGGGGCTCGACGAGTCGTTCGCCCACGCCTACGCTCGCGAGCACGGACTCCGGGTCGCCATCGCGCGCCCGTTCAACACGGTGGGCCCCAGACAGACGGGCCGGTACGGCATGGTCGTCCCGAACCTGGTTAGGCAGGCGATCGCCGGCGCCCCGCTCACCGTCCACGGTGACGGCACGCAGACCCGGTGCTTCGGCTACGTGGGTGAAGTGGCCCCCGCCCTCGTCGCCCTGCTCGAGGAACCGCATGCCCACGGGCGCGCCGTCAACCTCGGCGGCGCTCGCGAGGTGTCCATCCTCGAGCTCGCCGGCATCATCCGCGACCGTACGGAGAGCGAGAGCGAGGTGACGCTCGTGCCCTACTCGGAGGCGTACGGCGAAGGGTACGAGGACATGCAGCGGCGAGTCCCGAACAACCAGCTCGCGGCTGAGCTCATCGGCTACGAACCGCGTCTTCCGCTGGAGCGGATCGTCGACGCGGTCGTCGACGGGGTGCGTGGCCGCCTGGAGCGGGCGGGGAGTCGCGCATGACGCGCGCGCGGAACGTCGCCCGCCGGCGCTCGATGCCGCTCCGTCTCGCGGAGCATCTCGCGGTGCCCGTCGCGATCGTGGTCTCGCTCGTGCTCGCGACGGGGGCCGGGGCGGCACCCATCAGCCCGTCAGCACCGGCTGCGGATGCGCTTCCCGTGGTCTCGCTCACCTTCGACGACGGCAACATCGACCAGCTGCTCGGCGTGGACATCCTCGACCGCTACGACCTGGACGGCACGTTCTTCGTGCAGAGCGGCGCGCTCGACACCGATGGCTACTTCTCCACCGGCGACCTCACGCGCCTCAGCGCCGCGGGACACGAGATCGGCTCGCACACGACGGGGCACGTGGACCTATCGACCATCAGCAGGGACGAGGCCGTCCGGCAGGTGTGCACAGACCGCGCGAACCTCGCCGACCTGGGCTTCGTCACGACGAGCTTCGCCTACCCGTTCGCGGGCTTCAGCGAGTCGGCGAAGGCCGCCGTGCAGGAGTGCGGCTTCTCCAGCGCGAGACTCCTCGGCGGCGTGGAGTCGCACGAAGGGTGCAACGGCTGCCCGCCGGTCGAGAGCATCCCGCCTCTCGACGCCTTCGCGCTGCTCGCGCCGGCCCAGGTCACGGAGGCGTGGTCTTTCGACAACCTGAAGTCGCTGGTCGTCCAGGCGCAGGCCGCGGGTGGCTGGATGCCGATCACCTTCCACCGGGTGTGCGAGACAGTCGGCTGCTCGAGCATCGGGGTGACGACCCAGACCCTCGAGCAGTTCGCGAGCTACCTCCGGGACGAAGCCGCCGCGGGTCGAGTCGCGGTGAAGACCGTCGACGAGGTCATCGGAGGCGAGGCGAAGCCCGTTCGGCAGGGCGATTGGCCTGTCGGCCAGACCGCGAAGGACGGGAACCGGGTGGTGAACGCCCAGCTCGACGACTGGACGACAGGTGCATCCGCACCGAGCTGCTGGACGCCGAATACCTGGGGCGCGCACACCGCCAAGTTCACGCGCACCGCGGACGGCGGCGGCCTGACCGTCGCGGTCAGCGACTACGAGAGCGGTTCGTCGTCGCTCATGCCGAACCTCGACCTCGGCGAATGCGCGCCAGCGGCCGAACCCGGAGCCGTGTACGACTTGAGCGCGACGTACGCCTCGACCACCGCCACGCAGTTCGCGGTCTATCTCCGTGACGCACGTGGCGCGTGGCGCTACTGGGACTCCAGCCCGTGGTTCGATCCGAGCGCGTCCGCGTCCACCGCCACCTGGACGACGCCGCCCATGCCGGCAGATGCGACGGCCCTGTCGTTCGGCCTCACCGTGTTCTCGAACGGCTCGCTCACCCTCGATGCCGCATCGATGGTCGGGTCCGGGGCCGTCGAGCCGACCCCGGCCGCGACGCCGACGCCGACGCCGACTGCGACGTCGACCCCGGCCGCCACGCCGACGCCGACGCCGACCGCAACCGCCACGCCGGCTGCGACTGCGACGCCGACGCCCACGGCAACTCCGTCGACATCGGCGACATCCACGCCGACCGTGACGCCGAAGCCGCCGAAGCCGCCGGTGAAGCCCAAAACGCCGGTGGACCCGAAGTGCACCAAGCCCTGGCCCGTCCACGACGCGGGCCACCACCACCACACAAGCTGGGGCTCCTACCTCAACCCAGCGGGCACGTCCTCCTACGATCCGTACCCGAAGCACTCCTTCTCTGACGGAGGGGCCACCAAGCACGGCTCGCCGTCCAAGTGCAAGCCACCGCGCTGGTGGTGACGAGGAGGCGCATCGCGAGAGCCTCCGGTATCTCGGCGGCGCTGCTGATCCTCCTCAGCAGCGCCGCTTGCGCCGGGGGCCAGGGCACCCCGTGGGGAACTGGGCAGGGTCGGGAGTATCCGCTGCACACGGACATCACCGCGACGACCTTCTGGGTCGGGGAGGTCTTCGATGCCGACGCACCTGACGGCAGCCAGGTGTACTCGACCTACGACAAGGACTGGTACGCGAGCTACGGCGGCTGCGACGGGGCCGTGGTCGGCGGCGTGTGCCAGACCGAGCCTCGCTCCGCGGCGAACGGCTACTTCCCGACACGGATGACGGCCGAGGAGAACCCGTTCTACCTGGACCTGCCGTTCGATGACGTGAACGACGCGTCGGCGGCCGGGATGCGGCAGCGAGTCGTGCCGTGGGCTGGGGACGCCGCGTACTCCCGCGGGCTCGAGGATCCGTCGTTCAGCCTCATGAAGAACCGGTGGGTGCAGCTCGAGCACGACGGGCGGACCTGCTACGGCCAGATCCAGGACGCGGGGCCCGGCGAGTACGACGACGCCGAGTACGTCTTCGGGGCGCACGACGCGAGGCCCGCGAACGAGCGGTACGGCGGCGCCGGCATGGACGTCTCACCCGCCCTCAACTCCTGCCTCGGGTTTGCCGCGACCAACGGGGTGGAGGGCGGCGTCTCCTGGCGATTCGTGGACGAGGGTGACGTCCCTGACGGCCCATGGTCGCTGCTCGTGACGACCTCGCGATAGCGACGGGCCACCCGGCCGAACCTGCCCGCGAGTGCCACCCTGGCCAGCCCGCCGATTGTCGCGTATCCTGGCAAGTTGGGCATGCGCCGAATTCTGTGTGAGCAGCGTGCCGGACTGGAGAAGGCACACATGCCCAAGCGCAAAGCAAAGGGCGGGTTCAAGCCCGCGAGCAACTACATCCCCAAGGACTCCTCGGGTCGTGGCGAGCGACCGGCGCGTGCCGGTGGCGGCGCTGGCGCCAACGGAAACCCGCGCTGGGCGAGCGAGAGCCGCCGCGACGGTGCCGGCGGAGACGACCGCCGAGGCGGCCGCGACGACCGACGCGGCTCCGGCTCAACGGGCGGCGGCGAGCGCGGCTCGTACCGCGGTGACGCTCGCCGAGGCGGCTCGTCGGGCGGCGACGACCGGCGCCCCGGCGCGCGCGCAGGCGGCGACGACCGCCGTGGCGGCTACGGCGGACGCAGCGACGACCGACAGGGTGGCTACGGACGCGCTTCGCGGCCGGCCGCCGGCGATGACCGTCGCGGCACGGGCCGAGGTGCGGGCGCTGACGAGCGGCGGGGTGGCTACCGTGCAGGCGGCGACGACCGCCGCGGCGGCTACGACGGTGCAGGACGGGCCGAGTCCTTCGATCGCTCGCGCGACAGCTCGCGCAGCTCCGACCAGAGCCGTCCCCGCGGCGAAGACCGCTACAGCACTCGCAAGGGGGCAGCATCCGCTCGCGGAGGCGCA
Source organism: Pseudoclavibacter sp. RFBJ3 (assembly GCF_002931375.1). NCBI lineage: Bacteria > Bacillati > Actinomycetota > Actinomycetes > Micrococcales > Microbacteriaceae > Pseudoclavibacter > Pseudoclavibacter sp. RFBJ3. The sequence continues at coordinate 284,454 of NZ_PSXZ01000001.1, forward strand.
CCCACCCGCGGTGGAGCTCCCGCCCGTGGTGGCGCTCGCGGTCGCGACGGCCAGTTCTCGGACCGCAACGAACGCATCGACCGTCACCACCACGACGCGCTGCGCCAGTCGCACGGCCGCCAGCCGGCCGCGGGTTCCCGCGGTGACCGCAGCGCGAAGCACTTCGACCCGACGGCGCCAGGCGCGAACCAGCCGCAGCGCGGGGCCATCCAGGACTACCGCAGTCACAGCCAGTCCGCTGCCGGCCGTGCCCCCTCCCACGACGAGGACCGCGTGCTCGAGCGCCTCGCCCCGACCGCGGTCGGCGCGAAGAACGCCGACGGCCTGAGCTTCGGCGACCTCGGTCTCGACGCGAACATCGTCGACGCGCTGGCCGAACTCGGTGCGCCGAGCCCGTTCCCCATCCAGGCCTCCACGATCCCGGATGCGATCCACGGTCGAGATGTCCTCGGCCGTGGCCGCACGGGCAGCGGCAAGACGATCGCGTTCGGCGCCGCACTCGTGCAGCGCCTCAGCGTGGCCCGCGGACGCGACGCCGACGCGAGCAAGCGCAAGATCGGGCGCGCACCCCGCGCTCTCATCGTCGCGCCCACTCGCGAGCTCGCCCTGCAGATCGACCGGACGATCCAGCCCATCGCCCGCAGCGTCGGCCTCTTCACGACCCAGGTCTACGGCGGCGTGCCGCAGCAACGGCAGGTCACGGCCCTTGGGCGCGGCGTCGACATCGTCATCGGCACGCCCGGCCGCATCGAGGATCTCGAGCGCCAGGGCTTCCTGCGCCTCGACCAGGTCGAGATCACGGTGCTGGACGAAGCCGACCAGATGTGCGACCTCGGGTTCCTGGAGCCGGTGCAGCGTATCCTCCGCATGACGATGCCGGGTGGTCAGCGACTGCTGTTCTCGGCGACGCTCGACGCCGCCGTGCAGCGGCTCGTCACGGAGTTCCTCAAGAAGCCATCGGTGCACGAGGTGGCCGGTGAGGAGGAGCAGCACACCGACATCGACCACAGCGTGCTCGTCGTCGAACGCGACGACAAGCGTGCCGTGATCGAGCAGCTCGCCGGCTCGGGCGGACGGGTCCTCATCTTCACGAAGACCCGCGTGGCCGCAGAAGGCCTCGCGACCGAGCTCTCGATGGCCGGCGTTCCCGCGGCCGCCCTCCACGGAGACCTCACGCAGGGTCGCCGCACGCACAACCTGCGACTCCTCACGAGCGGCAAGGTCAACGTGCTCGTCGCGACCGACGTCGCCGCGCGCGGCATCCACGTCGACGACATCCGCCTGGTCATCCAGTCGGACATGCCCGAGGAGTACAAGTCGTACCTGCACCGTTCGGGCCGCACAGGCCGCGCGGGTCAGCGCGGCACCGTCGTCACGGTCATCCCGAAGCAGCGCCGTCGACGGATGTCGGAGCTGCTCGAGCGCGCCGAGATCGAGGCGCCCATGATCCCGGCACGCCCGGGTGGCGCCGAGCTCGACGCCTTCATGGCCTACGCCGACTGACCTGCCGAACGCAGATGACAGATGCCCCTCGGGATGGACGCTGCTCCAGTCCGAGGGGCATCCGTCGTCGCGGCGCACGCGGAACGTTGATGAAGCCCGCGTAGCGTTGCGCGCATGAGCGAACAGCAGGCGAACGACCCGCAGGCGCGGGCAGACCAGGCGAGTGCAGGCGAAGACGTCGCAGCGAACGGCGAAGGCTCTGCCGGCGAGCGTGCGGCGCAGGCGAGCTCGGCTCGCATGAGCACAGAGCAGCTCGAGAACGAGCGCGCACACGGCGACGGCAACCTCTTCCCCGACGCCGGCTCGCTCTTCGAGCCGGAGCAGGCCGACACCCCGGAGCAGCTCGAGGCGGAGGTCGAGGAGGCGGAGGCGCACGACACGCGCTTCGCAACCGGCCCGGACGAGTCGGGTGTGGCCGAGAGCAACTTCGGGCAGAACACCGCCGAGTAGCGCGGGCGCTGCTGCGCTTCGGCGCGCGGCGTCAGCTCAGCAGGCTCGGCGCGATGAGCGCGAGGGTCGTGGCCGCCCAGGCGATGGGCAGGAGCACCCAATCGCCCGTGTCCGTGTGCAGGACGTGACGCTCGGTGCGTGTGCTCGCGAAGCCGAAGGCACGTGCATCCATCGACAGGGCAACCCGGTCGGCGTGCCGCAGCGCGCCCGCGAGCAGCGGGATGGCGACGTCCAGCTGGGAGCGCAGCCACGCGATGGGTCCGCGTCCGCGGTCGATGCCGCGCACGCGGCGAGCTGCCCGGATCACGTCGAGCTCCGACTGGAACCTCGGCACGAACCGGAACGCCGCCATCGCCGCGTAGCCGAAGCGGTAGGGAACACGGAGGTGCTGCACCAGGGAACGCACGAAGTCGTCCCCGGCCGTGGCGATGCCGCCCACGAGCGACAGCAGCACGATCGCGACGAGGCGCAGCGCCGTGCCGAGACCCGTCGCCCAGGCGGCGACCGTGAACGGGCGCCCGGCGATCTCGAAGATCGTGGATGTCCCATCGAGTTCGAATACCGCGAGCAGGGGAGCGGCACTCGTCGTCTCCGCCGCAACGGTCGGGTCGACCCAGACCCCGAGCGTCACCGAGAGCACGGCCAGTACGACGGGAACGCCCACGATCAGCAGCAGTGTGCCGCGTGCCGACAGGCGAGTGCCGCTGAGGATGACCAGCGCGCAGAGCAGGATCAGGAGGGCCGGGCTGAACGCGTCCCGCACGACGAACATCGCGACGATGGCGGGCAGCGTCGCGGCGATCTTCACGAGCGGCGTGCGCCGGTGCAGCCACGGCAGGTGCTCACGACGCGAGCGAGCGACACTCGGGCGCGAGACGAGGGCGTTCCCGGCGCCACTCACGGGGCGCCGCCGTCGTGGATGTCCGGGTGGCGAGCGAGCGCGGCCTCCAGCTGCGAGATCGACGTGATCTCGCGCAGGTAGGAGTGCCGGTGCACCCCGGCGAGCGCTCGGGGCAGAGGCGGCAGGCCGAGCCCCGCGGCCTCGAGCGCCCCGGAGGCCACGACCCGGTTCACCTCGCCGTGCGCCGCCACCACCCCACCGTCGAGGACAAGCAGGTGCGTGGCAAGCTCCGTGACGAGCTGCAGGTCGTGGGTCGCGAGCACCAGCGTCGCCCCGTCCCGGTGCAGCTCCCGCAGGAGGGCGACGAGCTCTTCCGCACGCGCCCGGTCCTGTCCGAACGTCGGCTCATCCAACACCAGCACGTCGGCACCGTCGAGGAGCGCGGCGGCCACCGTGAGCCTCCGCTTCTGTCCCCCGGAGAGGAGGAAGGGGTGCCGGTCCGCGTGCTCGGCGAGGCCGAAGCGCTCGAGCATTTCGTCGACGCGGGTCTGGGCATCCGCCGCCCCGCGCTCGATCTCGAAGGCGAGCTCGTCGCGCACCGTGTGCGTGAGGAACTGGTGCTCCGGGTTCTGGAAGACGTAGCCGACGCGCGTGCGCAGCGCGCCCGCCCGCATGCGAGCCGTGTCCTGTCCGTCGAGGAGGACCGTGCCGCGCGGTGCCCGGCGGACTCCGGCGAGCGCCTGGAGCAGGCTTGACTTGCCTGCTCCGTTGTGGCCGACGACGGCCGTGATCGAGCCCGGCTGGATGCTCAGGGAGGCGGGGCCGAGCACGCGTGTGCGGCCCCGCGTCACCGTGAGCGCACGGGTCTCGAGCCGGGGAGCTGGCTCCCCGGGAGCCCGCTTCCCGGCCAGGCCCGTGATCGGCAGGGCGTCCGACTGCTGCGGTAGCTCGCTGGCGCCGGCACCCGCTTCAGCCTCCGCAGGAGGCGGCAGCTCGCGCCGATGCGCGCCGCCGCCGCTGGAGTCGGGCAGCGATGCGCGATCCACCCGCTCGAGACGCCGCGCGAGCTCGCTGCCGAGCAGGGGCAGGGGGCCGGGGCCGAGATCCCAGCCCGCCGCCGTGAAGCACGCCGCGGCCTCGTGCGCGACCGGGAACCACACGCCGAGCTCGCGCAGCCGTGCGGCGTTCTGCCCGAAGACCTCGCGTGGTGTGCCGTCGAAGGCGAGCCGCCCCTCGGCGTCGAGGACGATGACGCGCGTCGCGATGGTGAGGGCTTCGTCGAGGTCGTGCTCGATGAGCAGCAGGCCGTGCGTGCCCGCGCGCACGAGCTCGCCGAGGGCGAGGTAGATGGAGTGCTTCGCGGTCTGGTCGAGGTTCGCGGTCGGCTCGTCGAGGACAAGCAGGGGCGAGCCCATGGCGAGGGCGCTCGCGATGGCCAGCCGTTGCCGTCCTCCGCCGGACAGGATGTCGGGGGAGTCCTCGCGGCGGTCCCAGAGGCCGAGCTGGCGGAGCGCCCGCTCGACGCGCTCCTCGATGTCCGGAACGGGCAGTCGCAGGTTCTCCGGGCCGAAGGCGACCTCGTCGAAGACCTGCCCGGTGACGATCTGGGCGTCCGCATCCTGGAACACCATGGCGACCTGCTGGCTGGCGGCCGCGACGCCGAGCTCGGCGACATCGTGCCACCCGGCGCCAGGTTCGGAGTCGGCGAGCAGGACGCGCCCGGTCACCTCGGCTCCCAGCGACTGGGGGATGAGCCCGTTGAGGGCTCTCGCGAGGGTCGACTTCCCGCAGCCGGACGGGCCGAGCAGCAGGACCGCCTCGCCGCGCGAGATCGAGAACGAGACGTCGTGGGGGCGCGCGGCCGGAGCGTCGAAGTGGGTGACGGAGAGGTGCTCGACTCGCAGCAGCGGGGTCGTCACCTGGCTGCTCTGCGGTCTTCGGCGAGGCGCAGGTCGCGGCCGATGCCCGCTCGCTCGAGCTGCTTCGCGAGCCACACCGCGAGCATGGTGCAGAGCGGGGGCGAGATGAAGAAGCTGCCGATGAGCAGCACCGTGCCGAGCACGTCGTACTCGCCGCCACCGAGGATGCGGAACGCGGCCGCGGTCATGATGAGGCCGGCGAAGGCCGCGCCCGCGAGGAACAGCCACGCCTGCCAGCGCCGATAGCGGGTGATGAGGAACGGCAGCTCCTGCAGGACGCCGATGCCGACGCCGATGAGGAACGCCCCGAAGGCGATCGGCTGGAACGGGCTCGCGACGAGCCCGGCGAGGGCAGAGGTGATGAGGCCGACCCAAGGCCGACGGAAGAGCGCCTGGGCCAGGGCTCCGGGAATGAAGTAGAGCCCGATCGTGAGCCCGTAGACCAGCGGGAGCAGGTTCGAGACCGCGCCGCCGATGTAGGCGTTGACGGTGAACACCACGCCGCCGGCGACGCCGATCGCGGCACAGCTCATGAGCAGACGAGTGCTGACGGTTCTCATTGGGCTCCACGCCTTCCCTCAGCGGGATACGGTCCCGCTGGGGTCACGGGCTGACTCAAGTCTACAAAATGTAGAGCGAGTCGCGCGACGGGGCTCCGGGCTTGATAGCCTGGGTATTCGCGGATGCCTGGGTGACGTTCCCCACGGCACCTTCGCGACAAGAATTGGAGCAACACAATGCCAGGAACTCGCACTCGAGCGCGGGGTGAGCTCGAACTCGTCGTGCTGCGACTCCTCTGGGCGGCGGCGGAGCCCCTCACGGCGCGCGAGATCCAGGACCGCTTCCCGGGCCGGGTTCCCGCCTCCACGACCATCCTCACCGCCCTCGACCGGCTCAGGGCCAAGGGCGATGTCGCCCGTGTCGGCCACGAGCAGCGGGGCATCCGCTTCGCCGCCACGCAGAGCGAGGCAGAGCACGCCTCCCGGGCCATGCTGAACGCCCTCAAGACGATCGACGGCCGCGAGGCCGCGCTGCTGAAGTTCGCCGGCAACCTCGACGCCCGCGACGCCGACCTGCTGCGTGCCGCCCTCCAGCACGCGCCCGCCGCGGCCTCCGAGGCCGCCACGGCGAGCTAGCCGGAGCCGGACTGGCCTTCACCATGGCTCCGAGAGGGCGTTCGGGCATGCTGCCCGAGCGCGAGTGATCTCCGATGTGGATCATCCCTGCCCTCGTGTGCCTCGCGTTCGCGGTGTTCACGATGCTCGCCGCGCCCTCGCTGCTGACGCGCGGCACCTGGCAGGTGCGACACCCGCAGCTCGCCCTCGGTCTCTGGCACGGCGCAGTCGTCGGCGGGTCGCTCGCCCTGCTCGCGGCCGTCGCCCTCTCTGTCGTCGCGGTGCTCACCTGGGAGCATGACGAGGGAAGCTGGCTGAGCGGATTCGAGATCGCGCTCGCCTCCGTCTTCGCGAGCGCCGGCCTGATCGCGATGTTCGGCTGGGGCTTCATCGTGACGCGCCGGTCGGGCCGCGCCTTCGCCGACGGACGCCGCGCGAACGACGAGCTCCGAGACGCCGCGCGCGTGCTGTCCTACCGGGACGAGCGAATCGGCGGAGCGCTCGTGCGCTTCGTCGACTCGCCAGTGCCCCACGCCCTCGCTGCCGCGGGGCGCGCGCCGGTCGTCATCGTGTCGAGCGGCCTCGTGGAGCTGCTGACGCGCGAGCAGCTCGAGGCTGTCGTGGCGCACGAGCGCTGCCACCTGATGCGCTTCCACGCGCTCGCGCAGCGCCTCGCGGAAGTCAACGAGGCCTGCCTGCCGCGGTACGCCGGCGCGAAGAACCTGTCGCGTGCGACGTCGCTGCTCATCGAGCTCATCGCCGACGACGCGGCCGCGAACGAGGTCGGGGCGGATGCCCTCGCCGGGGCGCTCCAGGCGCTCGCGGGCGCAGGCGCCGAGGACGACGTGCTCGTGCAGCGCGCGCGGAGGCTCCGCACTCGGACCACAGGAGCGGCGCCGAGCCTCGACGCCTGAGCTCATCTGGGCAGGGGGCGGCACTCGCTTCACGTTGACCGCTGGCGAAGCTGGACGCGCATCCAGGTGTTCGAATCCGTTCTGTGACGGGACGGAGACGGCCGCGGGGGCTCGACGTGGGAGGCTTGGGTCATGCCTGATTCCACCCCGTTCGAAGAACCACGCCCGGGCTACGACGTCGCGCGCGACGCTGAGCCAGAGCGCGCGCTCACGCCGTCCCGGGTCTCGAGGCTGCGCAAGCTCACGATCCTGCTCGCCGTGATGATCGCAGCCGGCGCGTTCGCCAACTGGCAGCAGGAGGCCGAGTTCCGCTCGGCGAGCGTGCTGAGCTTCGCGGTCATGCTCGTCGTCGTCGTGGTCGGCTACGGTGCGATCTGGAAGCTGCTCGGCTCGCCCAAGCGGAAGCGCGCGGAGGGTGCCCGCACGGCGGGCAGCATCCTGTCGGTCCTTGCAGTCACGGGCCTGCTCCTCACCGGGGTGCTCGCCATCACCGGTGCGAGCCCGACGGGCACGGTGCAGCTGATCGTGGGGCTCGGCACGGGCGTCGTCGGCGCGATCTGGCTGCACGCCGCCTGGCGCCGCCTCCCAGCCGAGCCGACGGGGCTCCTCGACTGATGCGCTCGCGCGCCGGATGTCGGAGGCCCCGCCTACGCTTGGCCACATGATCACGTCAGCACGTGGCAGCGAGCTGTGGCAGCGGCTGCAGGGCATCGATGCCGAGCATCCCGCCGACTGGAAGCGTCCGGGGCCGTCGCCGCGCGCGCTCCGCACCGACATCGTCGTGGCGCTGGTCGCCGTCGCGCTCATGGTCTTCTCGAACTGGGCCGTGCTCGAGCTGCGCAAGGGCGCAGACCCGGCAGAGGTCGGCGCGATCCTCCATGACACCGACCCCGCCTCGGCGCTGGTCGGCATGGTCCTCGTCCCCGCCATGTACGGGGTCGCCATCGCCCTTCGGCGCCGCTTCCCGCTGTGGATGCTCGTGCTCTGCACGGTTGCGTTCGTCTCGGCATTCGCCTTCACGTACCTCGACACGATCGTCACCCAGATCGGCTACTTCCTGGTGCTCTTCACCGCGGGAGCGTGGAGCAACCAGCGTGCCCTGGTGACGCTGCTCCGCATCGGGATCACGATCGGCATGATCGTGTGGGCGCTCGTCGACTCCCTCACTCGCGCCACGCTCGTGTTCACGTTCTCGGATGGGAGCGACAGCGAGAACTGGATCACGAGCGTCTTCGGCGCCTACACCCTGCTCATCAACGTGCTCTACTTCATCGGCGCGTTCTGGTTCGGGAACTCCGACTTCAGGAGGGCTGGCCAGCGGGCGGCGCTCGAGGAGCGCACCCGCGAGCTCGAGGAGTACACGGCGGCGCTCGCCGACGAGCGTCGCCTCGTCGAGGAGCAGGCCATCCGCCTCGACCGCGTGCGCATCGCGCGGGAGCTCCACGACGTGGTCGCACATCACGTCTCGCTCATGGGCCTGCAGGCAGCCGCCGCGCGCCGGACGGCGGAGACCTCGCCGGAGAAGTCCCAGCAGGCGCTCCTCGGCGTCGAGCAGAGCGCTCGAGTCGCGATCGACGAGCTGCACTCGCTGCTGACGACGCTGCGCAGCGCAGACGCTGACGCTGACTCGGAGTCCGCCGACGGCGGCCAGCGCGAGAACGACGGTGCCTCCGGAGCGCAAACCGGCGCATCCGCCCCCTCGACGCACACGATCGAGCAGGTGCCAGCGCTCATCGAGGAGCTGCGCGGGGCCGGCATGCGGGTGGAGTTCAGCACCCTCGGCGAGCCTCGGCCGGTGTCGCCCCTGACGGGCATCGCCGTCTACCGGGTGCTGCAGGAATCCCTCACGAACACGCGGAAGCACGCGGGCCCCGATGCCCCCGCCGATGTGCGACTCCGCTACCTCGAGCGCGGCGTCGAGCTCGACGTGACCGACGACGGGCCAGCCTCCCTCGCGCATGCCGCGGCGTCGAAGCAAGCGAACGGCTCCGGCGGCCTGGGCCTCGTGGGCATGCGAGAGCGCGCCAGAGCCGCCGGCGGCGACCTCACGACGAGCAAGCGGGGCGGTGGCGGCTTCCGCGTGCTCCTCCGAGTCCCCTACGAGCGGCAGAGCTGACGGCATGCGCCCGTGTCCCAGCACCGATCGGCAAGCTCCCGGTAACCTCGCCCCGATACGGTCACGAGAACGACACCGCTCCGGCGGGTGCCAAAGGAGGCCAAGTGTCTGAGAAGATCCGCGTCGTGCTGGTCGACGATCACCAGCTCGTTCGCATGGGGTTCAAGCTCATTCTCGAGTCGGAACCCGACATCGTCGTCGTCGGCGAGGCGACCGACGGCCGCGAAGCCGTCTCCGTCGTCGCCGAGCTCCGCCCCGACCTCGTCTGCATGGACGTGCAGATGCCGGTCCTCGACGGCATCGCAGCGACCCGCGAGATCATGCAGCTCGGAGGGGCCGTGCCGCGAGTGCTCATGCTGACGACCTTCCGCGACGAGGCCGCCGTCCGCGACTCGCTTCGCGCGGGGGCCAGCGGCTTCGTGCTCAAGAACTCCCCGCCGGAGACCCTGGTGGAGGCGGTGCGGGTCGTGCACTCCGGTGACGCGCTGCTCGACCCCCAGGTGACTCGCGGCGTGATCGCCGGCATGCTGCAGGACCCTGCGGAGGGAGCGCCGTCCCAGCCTGCGGACGCGCTCCAGGCCGTGCCCGTCTCGCAGTCCGCTGTCGAGCATCCCACTCTCGCGAGCCTCACCGACAGGGAGGGGGAGGTGCTCGCCCTCATCGCGGAGGGCCTCAGCAACGCGGACATCGCGCAGCGGCTCTTCGTGTCCGAGGCGACCGTGAAGACGCACGTCTCGAACCTGCTCGCGAAGATCGGCGTGCGCGACCGCATCCACGCCGTGATCTTCGCGTACAACGTGGGAGTTGTCGCCCCCGTCGAGTAGCGGCCGGGTGCGCGAGGCCGGGTGCGTGGCATCGCGCAGCCGGGCCGGGCGGTTCCGTCGTGGTCGGCACCTCCTCACCCGAGCGGATGAACGCCGAGCGAGGGCAGTTCCGTCGCGCGGCCGATCCCTCCTTCGACCGATCTCCGTAGCGTTTCCATCAGGCCCAGAGGTGGACGGGCGCAGAGACGGTGCGGCGGCGTCGCGCGAGACAGGAGGGGTGATGCTCGAGATCCAGAACATCTCCAAGACCTACGGAGACCGCAAGGTGCTCGACGACGTGAGCTTCACGGTCGAGCCTGGCAAGCTCACGGGCTTCGTCGGCGGCAACGGGGCGGGGAAGACCACGACCATGCGCACGATCCTCGGCGTCGTCAAGCCGGACTCGGGCGTCGTCACGATCAGCGGCAGGCCCGTCGCCGTCACCGACCGTGCCCGCTTCGGGTACATGCCAGAGGAGCGCGGCCTCTACCCGAAGATGAAGGTCAAGGAGCAGGTCACGTACTTCGCGGAGCTGCACGGCCTGAGCGCCAGGGAGGCGGCGAGCAACGCGGACCGTTTCCTGGACGATCTGGGTCTCACGGAGCGGGCGGGCGACAACGTCGAAGACCTCTCGCTGGGCAACCAGCAGCGCGCGCAGATCGCGGCGTCCCTCGCGCATGAGCCCGAGATCCTCATCCTCGACGAGCCGTTCTCAGGACTCGACCCGCTTGCCGTCGAGGTGGTCCTCGAGACGCTGCAGGGTTTCGCGGCTCGCGGAGTGCCCGTGCTCTTCTCGAGCCACCAGCTCGACGTGGTGGAGCGACTCAGCGACAACCTCGTCATCATCTCGGGTGGCGCCATCAGGGCGAGCGGCGACCGGAACGAGCTTCAGGAGCGGCACTCCGAGGGCATGCACCGCATCTCGCTCGCTGGTGACGCCGGCTGGCTGCGCGACGAGCCGGGCATCACGGTGCTCGAGTTCGACCGAGGGGACGCGATCTTCGTCGCCGACTCCGGCGAGACCGCGCAGCGCATTCTTCGCACCGCACTCGACCGGGGCCCCGTCTTCGGCTTCGGCCGCCACATCGTGAAGCTCTCCGACATCTACCGGGAGGTCGTCGCATGACAACAACACAGGACACCAAGGCACCGCAGCGGGGCGCCTCCACGCCGCCGCGACAGTTCGGTCTGAGCTCTGCGAAGGGCATCCAGCTCATCGCGAAGCGCGAGATCCTCGTGCAGGCACGCTCGCGCGCCCAGCAGATCTCGTTCCTCGTCACGCTGCTGCTCGTCGCGGGCGGCATCGTCGCCGTCGCGCTCTTCGGCGACGCCATCGGGGGCGGCGCGACCAAGGTGGCGACGGTCTCGGGAACGCAGTCCGTCGCCGCAGCTGCCGGACTCGAGACGACGGAGGTCGCATCCGCTGAGGAGGCGGCCCGACTCGTGACGGACGGCGACGTCGAGTACGCGGTGCTGACGCCGACGGATGCGCGCAGCCTCGAGCTCTTCACGGGCGACGGGCAGCCGGCAGGCGACCTCGGCGACGGGGCCTTCGTGCTCGTCGGTCTCGACGGCGTTCCGACCGAGGACTCCATGGCGCTCGCCCAGGTACCGGCGTCGTTCTCGCTGCAGGCGCCCGAGGTGAACCCCGCGCTCGGCTACATCATGGCCGTCGCGTTCGGCGTGCTCTACTTCATGGCCGCCATGGGCTACGCCTACACGATCGCGCAGAGCGTCGTCGAGGAGAAGCAGTCGCGCATCGTGGAGATCCTGCTCTCGACGGTCACGCCCCGCGTCATCATGGCGGGCAAGGTCATCGGCAACAGCGTGCTCGCGCTCATCCAGGTCGCCGCGATCCTGGCAGCTGCGGCGATAGCGCTCGCCGCGACGGGGCAGGGCGCGCTGTTCTCGCTCATCGGGCCCGGCTTCATCTGGTTCCTCGTGCTGTTCGTGTTCGGGTTCGTGCTCATCGCGACCCTCTACGCCGGCGCCTCCGCGATGGTCTCGAGGCAGGAGGAGGTGGGCAGCGTCACGACGCCGCTCATGATGCTCATGCTCATCCCGTACATGCTCGTGATCCTGTTCAACAGCAACGCGCTGCTCATGACGATCCTCAGCTACATCCCCTTCTCGGCGACCATCGCGATGCCGCTCCGGGTGGTGCTCGGCCAGGCTGAGTGGTGGGAGCCGATCCTGGCGCTCGTGATCCTCATTGCGACGAGCGCCGTGTCGATCATGATCGGTGCCCGGATCTACGAGAACTCGATCCTGCGCATCGGTGGGCGCGTGAAGCTCAGCGACGCCCTCAAGGGGTAGCCGCGGTCTGAATCGCGCCGGTTTCACCGACATCTCTGGCGGGTCAAGCTAACGCTTGGCCCGCTGAGTTGTATGAAGTGTGCAATTCGGGGGCTCGAGTGGCGCGTGATTCTCGTGCCCTCCCACTGGGAAATGGCGAGTGTCGGTGGCCCGTCTTAGCGTGGATGCACCCCCGAACGTTGCAAAGGAGCATCCGTGTCTGACATCAGCATCAACGATCCGGAACTCGACGAGCCTGTCGCTCTCGAGCAGAGCCGCATCGATGTCGGCTGGCTGTCGCAGCAGCTGCTCGGCACCTGGCCGGAGGAGCGGCTGCGCGCGCGAGCGAACTCGGCCCGGCCCGAGCTCTGGCGCGATCCGGCTCTGGCTATGCCGGAGCATCGTGACCGCGTCATGGGCCAGCTGCGCATCCTGGTCGAGGAGGGGGCAGTCAACCTGGCCTTCCCGAAGCGGCTCGGCGGCGGCGAGAACCACGGCGGCAACATCGCCGCGTTCGAGGAGCTCGTCGTGGCAGACCCGAGCCTGCAGATCAAGGCGGGCGTCCAGTGGGGCCTGTTCGGCTCGGCCGTCATGCACCTGGGCACCGAGTACCACCACGACACGTTCCTTCCCGGCATCATGAGCCTCGAGGTGCCGGGCGTCTACGCCATGACCGAGACGGGCCACGGCTCGGATGTCGCCTCGATCGGAACGACGGCGAGCTACGACGAGGGCACGCAGGAGTGGGTCATCAACACCCCGTTCCGCGGGGCCTGGAAGGATTACCTCGGCAACGCGGCGCTGCACGGCAAGGCCGCGGTCGTCTTCGCGCAGCTCATCACGAAGAACGTCAAGCACGGCGTGCACGCCTTCTATGTGCCCATCCGCGACGACGACGGCGGCTTCCTGCCCGGCGTCGGTGGCGAGGACGACGGCGTCAAGGGCGGCCTCAACGGCATCGACAACGGCCGACTGCACTTCACCGAGGTGCGGGTGCCTCGGCGCAATCTCCTCAACCGCTACGGCGACGTCGCCGAGGACGGCACGTACAGCTCGCCGATCGAGAGCCCTGGGCGTCGCTTCTTCACGATGCTCGGCACGCTCGTGCAGGGCCGCGTCTCGCTCGATGGCGCCTCGGTGGCCGCCTCGAAGGTCGCGCTCAAGATCGCGGTCACCTACGCGAACGAGCGCAGGCAGTTCGCGGGCGGCGATGGCGAAGAGACGGTGCTGCTCGACTACGGCATGCACCAGAAGCGGCTCATCCCGCGTCTCGCGACGACGTATGCGCTCAGCTTCGCGCACGAGAACCTCCTCAAGCAGTTCCACGGCGTCTTCTCCGGCGAGCTCGACACCCCCGAGAACCGGGAAGACCTCGAGACCCTCGCGGCGGCGCTCAAGCCCCTCTCGACCTGGCACGGCATCGATACCCTCCAGGAGGCCCGCGAGGCCTGCGGCGGTGCCGGCTTCCTCGCCGAGAACCGAGTCGCACAGCTGCGCCACGACCTCGACATCTACACGACCTTCGAGGGCGACAACCACGTGCTGCTGCAGCTTGTCGGCAAGCGCCTCCTCAGCGACTACGCCGAGCAGTTCAAGGGTGCGGACCGGGGGCAGGTGACGCGCATCATCGCCGAGCAGACCGCCGAGCGCGTCTACTCGGGCTCCGGGCTCCGGGGCATCGGCCAGATCGTCCTCGACCGCGGCAGCCGCGCGCGGTCCGTCGGCTGGCTGCGCCAGCCTGCCACGCAGCACGAGCTGCTGACGGCGCGCGTCGAGACCCTCGTCTCCGAGATCGCCGCCAAGCTGCGCAACGCCAAGAAGCTGTCCAAGGCCGAGGCGGCCGCGCTCTTCAACCGCAACCAGCCGACGCTCATCGAAGCGGCCCGCGCGCACGGCCAGCTCCTGCAGTGGGAGGCGTTCACCGACGCGATCACCACCATGCCGGAAGGCAAGACCCGCCAGGTCCTCACGTGGCTGCGCGATCTCTTCGGTCTGGGCCTCATCGAGGAGAACCTCGCCTGGTACCTCATGTCGGGTCGGCTCTCCGTGCCCCGCGCTCAGGCCGTCTCCGCCTACAGGGAGCGCCTCATCGCGCGCCTGCGCCCGCATGCCGCTGACCTCGTCGATGCCTTCGGCTACGGGCCGGAGCACATCCGCGCCTCCATCGCCTCCGGCGCTGAGCGCGAGCGGCAAGACGAAGCCCGCGCCTACATGCGCGCGCAGCGGGAGTCGGGCACTGCCCCGGTGGAAGAGAAGGCGATGCGCGCTGAGGAGAAGCTCAAGCAGCAGAAGGCGGGTGCCAACGCCTGACGCTCGCGCGCCGAGCCGCGGCCGGCCGCCAACCTGAAGCGGCGGCCTGGGTCGAGGTGCGATACTCGGCGGAGCGTTTCCCGCGCCCCGTGAGTCGAGGAGAGCATCACCGCATGACCGTTGAACCCCGACGTGCCGTCGCGATCATCGGCAGCGGCCCGTCGGCCTGCTACACGGCGCAGGCGCTGCTCAAGCTGCGCCGCGACGTCGAGATCGTCATGTTCGAGCGACTGCCCGTGCCGTATGGGCTCATCCGCTACGGCGTCGCCCCGGACCACGTCGGCACGAAGGCCGTGACTCGGCAGTTCGATCGCCTGTTCACCCGCTCGGGTGTGCGCTTCCTCGGCAACGTGGAGGTGGGGCGGGACGTCGAGTTCGATGCCGTCCGCAGCGCGTTCGACGCGACGGTCGTCGCCACGGGGCTCCACGCCGATGCGGAGCTGCCGCTTCCCGGCTTCGACGACGAGCGGGTCATCGGCGCTGGTCGGTTCATGCGTATCCTCAACCAGCATCCCGGCGACGAGATCTCGCTCCCGCAGCTGGGGAGTCGGGTCGCGGTCGTCGGGAACGGCAACGTCGCGATCGACGTCGTGCGCCTGCTCGCCAAGCACGAGACCGACTTCGAGGGCTCTGACGTGCACTCGCCCCTGCTCGACGCCGCAGCTGGCGGGCTGCAGGTCATCGAGGTGCTCGGGCGGGCAGGCATCGACGACGCCAAGTTCACGCCGTCGCTGCTCGCCGAACTCGGGCGCATCGACGATGTCCGCGTCGAGGCCTTCGGCGTCGACGACAGCTCTCTGGCGGACACATCGACTCGGTCCGCACAGGCCGTCGCCCTGGCAGGCCTCCTGGACCGACCGCAGCCGGAGAACCCGCGGGTCACGGTCCGCCTTCGACTCGGCGTCGCGCCGGTGGCGCTCGCGCGGGACGGCGAGACCCTCCGTCTATCGCTCGCCGGACCGGGCGCGTCCGAGGTGCTCGCCGCCTCGACGAGCGCCGAGCCCGCATCCATCGACGTCGACTCCGTCATCACGGCCGTCGGCTTCCACCGCGGCGACGCGCACCTCCTGCACGCGCTCCTCGGTCACGAGGACGATGTCTTCGCGGCGGGCTGGGCGAGACGGGGCCCCAAGGGCACCATCGCCGAGAGCCGCGCCGAGGGTCAGACGGTCGCGCGCGAGGTCGACGCGTGGCTCGCATCCGCGGCGCACGAGCCGCACGATGAGCGGGCCGCACTGCTCGAGCGGCTCGAGGAGAGCGCCGTGAGCTTCGCCGAGTGGAGCACGATCGATGAGCACGAGCAGCGCCGGGCTGGCCCGGGGCGCGTGCGAGCGAAGGAGCAGAACACCGAGACGCTGCTGCGCATCGCACGCGGCCGAGCCGAGGTCGACTCCTCCGATGCGCACGCCGAGGCCGGTCGTGCGAGTGTCCAAGACCCCCACCCCGCAAGCAACACCTAGGAGCAGCACATGAGCATTGTCATCCTCTACGGCACCGAGTCGGGCAACGCCGAGCTCGTGGCCGGCGACCTCGCCGACGCCATGCCGGACCGCGACGTCATGGTCGAGGACATGTCGGTCTTCGAGCCGGAAGAGCTCGAGGAAGGCACCTTCTACCTCTTCGTCTGCTCGACGCACGGCGACGGGGAGCTCCCGAGCGGTGCCCTGCCCTTCTGGGAGGAGCTCGACGCCATCCGTCCCGCGCTCGACGGGTACCGCTACGGCATGTTCGGGATGGGTGACACCACCTACTCGGACACCTACAGCCAGGGGAGCGAGCACATCGACCGGCTCATGACGGAGCTCGGCGCGCAGCGCGTCGGCGAGTACGGTCGCCACGACGCCAGCTCGCGCCAGACGGCGAGCGACGCGGCGCTCGCCTGGCTTCCGACGCTGCTCGCGGCGCTCGAAGCGGCCGGCATCGACGCGTAGCGCCCGTCCGACTGGCCTTCCGCCGCCCATCACGCATCAGCGATGGGCGGCGGCGTGTGTCCGGCAGGTGCTGGGGGAGGGCGGCGGATGGCGGTGGAGAGCGAGAGCGACGTGACGGTGTCCGAGACTCCGGGGATCGCGGCGATGCTCTCCCAGACCTCTTTGATGCGCTCGACCGATCGCGCTTCGAGCAGGACGAACAGGTCGTAGTCGCCCGTCAGGATGTCGCACCTGGTGACCTCGGGGACCTGGGCGAGGGCAGCGAGCACGTCGGAGCCGCGCATGCGGTCGGAGCGGTACACGAACAGCACCGCCGAGATCGGGGTGTCCTGGCTGCCGGCGTCATGTCCCCGAACCAGCGTGTAGCCCTCGATGACGCCGTCGCGCTCGAGTCGCTCGATGCGCTGCTTGACGGCGTTCCTGGAGAGCCGCACCTTGTTGCCGAGGGCCACGAGGGGGGTTCGCGCGTTCTTCGTGAGTTCGCGCAGCAGCTGCGCGTCGATGTCGTCGCGTGGTCGCATCGTCATTGTCTGCTCCCTCTTTGGGTGTGACATTAGCACCCTCGCGTGGTTATATGGCATGGGCGCGGGACGAGAATGACGCGATGGCGCGTCACACGAGAGGAACACCATGGTTCTCAGCACGACGGTTCGAAGCAGGATCCGGATCTACTGGCCCGTGCAGCCGGAGACGTTCGCCGAGGTCGTCGCTGGCAACGCCGCGGTCTTCGCAGACAGCCCAGACGTACGGCCCCTGAGAGAGGCCCTCTCGTCGTTCCCGGAGGTCGGGGACTTCGGCGACTACAAGACGGTGACGGAGGTCTCGATCGGCTTCGAGGGCTTCACCGTCGGCCCAGGGGCTCAGCCGACGCTCGGATCCGCCGGAGAGCGCACCATCTCACCGACGCTCGCCGTGACGACCCACGTCGAGAGCGAGCTGGGCTCTCACCGGCTCACGGAGATCCTCGAGCGCATCGTCGAGGTCCATCCGTGGGAGGTTCCGGTCATCGAGGTCACCGAGGGCGTGACGCTCGTCTCGCGCGCCAGAGACGAGCCTCCTGCCGCCCGCAGTGATCTGTGGCCCCAGCTGCGTTCGGCCATGCTCGGCCGCACGTTCACGGACCTCACGCACGCCTTCCATGCCGGCCAGCCGCGCTTCCCTGCATTCCCCGACGAGGAGCGGACGGAGATCTTCTCCCTCGATCGCGGCGATGGCTTCACGGCCCACCGGTACTCGATCATCGGCCAGTGGGGCACGCACGTCGACCCGCCCTCGCACTTCGCGCAGGGCGGACGCAGCCTCGACGAGCTGCCCGTCGCGGAGATGATCCTTCCGCTGGTCGTGCTCGATATCAGCGCGCGTGCCGCAGTCGACCCCGATGCGACCCCGACGCTGCAGGACATCGAGCTCTGGGAGAGCGAGCACGGGAGGATCCCCGCTCGATCCTTCGTCGCGCTGCGCACCGACTGGAGCACGCGGTGGCCTGACGCGTCGGCCATGGCGAACGCGAGCGCCGACGGGGTCAGCCACGTGCCTGGATGGAGTCGCGAGGTGCTGACGTTCCTGGTCACCCAGCGTGATGTCGCGGCGGTCGGCCACGAGCAGACCGACACCGACCCGGGCTCCGCGACCTCGGTGGGCGACTTCAGCCTCGAGCGGTATCTGCTGGAGCAGGACCGCTGGCAGATCGAGCTCATGGCGCACCTCGACCGCGTCCCAGCGGCGGGGGCGGCTGTGGTCGCGACGTGGCCCAAGCCCCTGGGCGGCAGCGGATTCCCGGCGCGCGTCTTCGCCATCCACTGAGCGTCGCTAGGCTGGCCGCGTGGACTCCAACTCGAGCATGGGGCGTGCGCTGGACGTGCTCACGACCCTCGCCGACCTCACGAGCGTGGCGCCGCACCGGGCGACCGTCGCGCAGGTCGCCGCGATGCTCGAGCGTGACCGCTCGCAGGTGTCTCGGACGCTCAAGTTCCTCACGGAGGAAGGGGCGGTCACGAGGCTCGAGGACCGGAGCTACCAGCTCGGCTGGCGGGGCTACGCCACCGCTCAGGAGCTCACCGATCGTCGCCTCCAGACCGACGGACTCACGCTGCTCGAGGAGCTCGCCGAGAGGACGCGCGAGGCCTGCTTCATCGGCGTGCTGAGCGGTGACAGCACGGTGACGATCGTGGAGGCGCTCCCGACGGCTGCGCGCATGATCGGGTCATGGCTGGGGCGCCCCTACCCCGCGTTCTGCTCGGACGCGGGGCAGGGGGTGCTGTGGGATGCCACCGACGACGAGATCGCCGCGGTGCTCGCCGCGACCGAGTTCCGGGCCGCGGGCCCGAACGCCGCGGCCAGCCTCGAGGAGTTCCTGGCGAGGCTCGCGGCTGCGCGCGAGCGCGGCTACTCGATCGTGGATGAGGAGGCCGAACCGGGCCTGTACTCCGTGGGTGCTCCGGTGTACGACTTCCGGGGCGAGGTGGTCGCCGCCGTGCAGATCGTCGGCACGCGCGAACGGCTGCGCCCGAAGACGGCAGAGCTGGGTGCGGCCGTTCGGGATTGCGCCCTGACGCTGTCCACGATTCTCGCCGCTCCAGCGCACTGAGCATCGCGCGCTCCCGCGCGCTCCCGCGTGCTCCCGCGCGCATCCGCTCGCTGCTCAGGAGGCGGCGAGCGCGCTGAGGCGATCGGCCGCCGCCGCCATGGCCGCGACGAGACGCGGCTGGGTCGCCTCCGGGAGCGCCCGCGACACACAGCTCAGGGCGGCGACGATGGCCCCTTCCTCGCCGCGAATCGGAGCGGCCAGGTCAGAGGTCCCGTGCTCGAACTCCTCGAACGCGTCGATGTGTCCGGTCGCGCGATCGCGAGTCAGTCGTTCGGAGAGCTCCGTGACCGAGTAGGGGGCTCTCGGGCCGCCGACGCCGACGAACTGTGCGTTTCCGAGCAGCGCCTGGAGCTGATCCGTCGACGCATCCCAGAGCAGCGCCCTGCCGGCCCCCGTGCACCAGATCGGCGTCACCATCCCCGGGCGGACGGAGGTGCTGGCGCCGGACGCGGGCGACTCGAACCTGAGGAGCAGGGCCCGGTCACCGAGCGACGCCGAGATGCGGGCATCCACCTGGAACGCGGAGACAAGCCCGCGGAGCTCTCGACGTGCCTCCCGGAGCCACGGCATCTGGCGTGCTGCGGCCACTTCGAAGTGACGGGGGCCCGGCCGGAAGGCGAGGTCCCTGTTCTTCTCGAGCATGCCCAGCTGGACGAGCTCCTGAGTGAGTCGCGAGACCCGGCTGCGTTCGAGCCCCGTGTGGTCGGCCAGCCTCGAGACGGTGAACGCGCTGCGTCCCGTCGTCTCGCGCTGCGTCGCCGCGGCGAGCAGCTGCAGGCCCTGGGAGAGCGACGACTGCTGGTGCATGCGAGGCTCCCGTCTCGTGGGGCTGCTGGGCAACTCGGTGATCGTGACGTTTCAGCCTAGCGTCGTGGCACGCTCCAGGGCGTGCGCACCCGTTGCCTTCCGCGGGAGCATTCTTCCCCACGCCGTGTAGAGGTCGGCGGCGAGGTGCCCATGCGCGAGCTCCAGGTCGGCGCCGGTCACTTCCTCACCGCCCTGTCTGCCGTAGAGGACCACCTCGTCACCGGGGAACACGCCGTGCACCTCCGTGACGTCGATGGTGAGGCAGTTCATGGCGAGCAGGTCGATGACGGGAGCCCGCTTGCCGCGGATGAGGACTTCGGCTCGACCGCTCAGGTCACGGGGGTAGCCGTCGCCGTATCCCACCGGAACCGTGGCGAGGACGGAGTCCCTCGCGAGTGCATGTGCGCGGTTGTAGCCCACGCTCTCGCCGCGCGAGTAGCCGTTGACGGCCGCGACGCGCGACTTGAGCGCCATCGCCGTCCGGAACCGCTTCGGGTCGGCGGCCGTGTCGCCGTAGAGTGCCGCGCCGATCCGCACGAGGTCGAGTCTCGACTCCGGGACCGTGAACGCGGCGAAGGAGGTGGCGCAGTGCCGGTCGATCGGCGAACGCGCGCCTCGCTGCGCGAGGGTCGCGCGGATGACCTCGGATTCGGCGACGAACCGTGCCGTGCCAGCCCGGACGTCGTCCGCATCCTCTTGAGGGAAGTGCGTCGCGATGCCGCGCACGTCGAGGCCTGGGAGCGAGGCGAGCGCGCGCAGCTCAGCCAGTCCCGCGTCCCGGGAGACGTCGACGCCGTCACGTGAGATCCCGGATGAGTTGATGGAGAGGTGCACTGGGATGCTCCGTCCAGCGGCGACGGCGACGGCTGACGCGGCGGTCGCGTGGGGGAACCCGCCGATCCATTCCTCGATCATCCACGCCGTGCCCGCCTGCATCTCCTGCGGCTGCGCTGAACGCAGCCGCAGGAGACGCCCCGTGAAGCCAAGGGCGCGGAGTTGGGCGGCTTCACGGTTCCTCGAGATGCCGAGCATCTCGATGTCGTGGGCGATGACGACGGGGCCGACGAGATCGATGCCGTGCCCGTAGGCGTCGGACTTCAGCACGACGCAGAGCGTGCTGTTGCCGGCGAGCTCTCGCTTGATCTCCCGAAGGTTGTGGTGGATGGCGTCGAGGTTGATCTCAACCCAGACCGGCTCCGCCGTCATCGCGGTGGTCATGACGTGTGGCTCCTCGGTGCGTCCAGCTGCTCAGCTGGGGCGGACGCAGCTTCCTCGTCGACGAGGAGCGCCGGCTTCGCGCCCCGGCGCGTGTACCGCCACCAGAAGACGACGTAGCAGGCGATGACGAAGGGCACGCCGAAGTACAGTGCGGCGATCTGGTTCGGGTCGAACGCGATCGCCACGATCGAGATGCTGAGGAGCGCGAACGCGAGGATCGGGACGAACGGGTAGAGCGGGGTCCGGTAGGCCAGGGTGCTGACGTCGCCGCCGGCCCGGACGAACTTCCTCCTGTGGAAGAACTGGGACGCGACGATCGACATCCAGACGGCGACGACGGCGAAGCCTGCGACGGAGACGAGGACGAGATAGACCGTCTCGGGCGCCATGACGCTCGAGATGAGCGAGGCGAGCCCGCCGAGCATGCTGACGCTGAGGGCCGTGAGGGGGATGCCTCGCCGGGTGAGCTTCGTGAATGCGCGTGGGGCGTGCCCCTCCTCGGCGAGGGAGAAGAGCATCCGCGCGCAGGAGAAGAGTCCGCTGTTGCCTGCGGAGAGCAGCGCCGTGATGATGACGAAGTTCATGATGTCGGCGGCGAACGGGATGCCGATGTACTCGAAGACGGTCACGAACGGGCTGTCGGTCACGCCGGTCTCCTCGTACGGGACGATGGCCGCGATGACCGTGATGGCGCCGATGAAGAAGATGACGAGGCGCAGCACGGTCGACTTGAGCGCACGCGGGATGTTCTTCGCCGGGTCCTTCGTCTCGCCGGCCGCGACGCCGATCAGCTCGGAGCCGCTGAAGGCGTAGAAGACGGCGAGGGCGGTCACCAGCACCCCGGAGATCCCGGTCGGGAAGAGGCCATCCGGCGTCTCGAAGTTCGTGAAGAACACTGGGCCGTGCTCGGCGGCTGGGCCACCGAACGGGGCGAAGCCGAAGATGGCCGCGCCGCCGAGGATGATGAGCACGACGATGGCTGCGACCTTGACGATCGAGAACCAGAACTCCGACTCCCCGAACACGCGCGCCGAGATGGCGTTCATGCCGAAGAGCGCGGCGGCGAACACCAGGCACCAGATCCAGACGTCGACGCCCGGGAACCACCGCTGCATGAGGATCCCGGCGGCAGTGAACTCGGAGCCGAGGGCGACGGCCCAGCAGAGCCAGTAGAGCCATGCTGTCGTGAACCCGGTCGCGGGGTTGATGCTCCGGGCCGCGTAGATGTGGAAGGCGCCCGAGACCGGGTAGGCGACGGCCAGCTCGCCCAGGCAGGTCATCACGAGGTAGACGACGACGGCGCCGATGCCGTAGGCGAGGACGGCGCCGAGGGGGCCAGCCTGCGAGATCGTGTAGCCGGAGCTCAGGAACAGGCCAGAGCCGATGACTCCGCCGAGCGCGATCATGACGAGGTGACGCGCGCCCATGGATCGCTGCAGCTTGCGCAGGGGAACTTGGGTCGACGTCGTGTGCGGGAGCGAGTTGGGCAGCTCTTCGTGCGTTGAGGGGGACATGGGCTCACCTTTGAGTTCTGTGTCGCGGTCGAGGAGCAGTGTGCAACATAGCCACGCGTTGATGCCTATATTGCATCCTCTGGAGGTAATTCCCAAGTATCCCGACGAACTGCGCCGACGCAAGCGTCCGAGCCCGCGTCAGGCGCATGGGCAGCGAGGCGAGCAGAACGGCAGTCACGAGCAGCGAAAAGACAGCATCGCGCTGCCGCCACTGCAACCCAGGCTGAGGGCACCTAGAACACACAAGGAGACACCGTGAGAAATTACGATCTGGCCCTCATCGGGTTCGGCGGCGTCAGCCGAGCCCTCGCAGAGACCATCAGCAACGACGCTGCACGCCTGACCGCCCAGCTCGGCTTCACCCTCAGAGTCGTCGCCATCACCGACCTCGCCTTCGGATCGCTGGTGCAGCCGGGCGGAATCGACCTCGAACATGTCCTCGCGCTGCCCCGCGGCTCCGATTTCGGGGGACTGCCAGGCGGATCGGCAGAACCGAACAACCGAGAGGTCATCCAGGGATGCACGGCGGACATCGTCGTCGAGGCCACGTTCACGAACCCGAGCGACGGAGAGCCTGCGGCCTCCCACGTCAGGTGGGCACTGGAATCCGGCAAGCACGTCACGACGACGAACAAGGGGCCGGTGGCCCTCCACGCCGCGTCGCTCAGTGCGCTCGCGGCGACGCGAGGGCTGGCGTTCGAGTTCGAGGGCTCCGTGCTCAGCGGAACCCCGATCCTCCGGTTCGCGCAGCAGATGCTCCCTGCGCTCACCGTGACCTCCGTCGAGGGCATCCTCAACGGCACGAGCAACTACGTCCTCGGACGCCGCGAGGCGGGCGTCTCGCTCGAAGCCGCGATCGCTGAAGCGCAGCAGCTCGGGTACGCGGAAGCCGACCCGACCGCGGACATCGAAGGGTCGGATGTGCGGCTCAAGGTCGCCATCCTCGCGCAGCAGGTCCTCGGTGTCGACGTGCCGACGACCGAGGTCGTCACGGAGGGGATCTCCGGCATCACCGATGCGGACATCGTGGAAGCCGCGGCGCAGGGTCTCAGGTGGAAGCTCGTCGGCTCGGCGACGCGCACCGCAGAGGGCGGGGTGGAGGCGCGCGTGCGGCCCGTCGCGCTCAGCGCGGAGCATCCACTCGCCGGCATCGCCGGCCCGACCAACGCCGTGACGTTCACGACGGACCTGCTCGGCCAGGTCACCGTGGCCGGGCCAGGAGCAGGCCGAGTGGAAACGGCGTACGCGCTGATCTCCGACCTCGTCGCCATCGACAGGGCGGCATCGCAGCGCGTCGCCCCCGAAGATGAGCTCGTCGGGCTGTTCGGGGCGACGCTGTGACCGCCCTGTCGTCGCTCTCGAGGGAGCACCGCACGCTCGCGGCCCGGGGGGAGGAGCTCGTCGTCACGAGCCCCGCCGATGGAGCCGTCGTCGGCGGAGTCAGGCAGCACCTCGCAGAAGACCTCCCCGAGATCCTGGCCCGAGCGCGGGCGGGCAGCCTCGTCGCCAAGTGCCTGTCGCGGCACGAGCGAGCGAGCGTCCTCGAGCGCGCCGCCGACCTCCTCCGTGACCGGTCGGAAGCCGTCGCCGACCTCATCGTCGCGGAGGCCGGGAAGACCATTCGCCAGGCGCGCAAGGAGGTCTCGCGCTGCCAGAACACCCTCAAGCTCTCGGCTGCCCAGGCCCGCAGCAACGCGGGCGAGGTGATCCCGTTCGATGCCTACGAAGGCGAGGAGACCCGAACGGGATGGTTCACACGGGAGCCGCTCGGCATCATCGTCGCCATCACGCCGTACAACGACGCGCTCAACCTCGTCGCGCACAAGCTCGGCCCCGCCATCGCCGGGGGGAACTCCATCATCCTCAAGCCGTCGCAGCTCACGCCGCTGACCGCCAGGCTCCTCGTCGACCTCCTCGTCGAAGCGGGCCTTCCAGCGGAGGTGATCACCACCGTGCACGGCGACCGTCGCCTGTCGCAGGCGCTCGTCTCGGCCAGGGAGGTCCGCATGGTGTCCTTCACGGGAGGGTTCCGGACGGGTGAGGCGATCGCCGCCTCCGCCGGCATCAAGAAGGTCGCCATGGAGCTGGGAGGCAACGCGCCCGTGCTCGTCTTCGCTGACGCCGACCTCGAGGCCGCCATCGGGCGCTGCGTCTCTGGATCGTTCTGGGCAGCGGGGCAGAACTGCATCGGCACGCAGCGCATCATCGTGCACGAATCGATCGTCGAGCGCTTCCGAACTGCGTTCGTCGCCGCCGCCTCCGAGCTCACCGTCGGCGACCCCAGGCAGGAGACGACCGACGTGGGCCCGATGATCAGCACCGCCGCCGCCCGATCGGCGGAGGAAGCGGTCGAGGCCGCCGTTCGCGCGGGGGCCGAGCTGCTTCTCGGCGGTCGCGCCGAAGGGCACATCTTCCCGCCGACCGTCCTCACCGACGTCCCTCGCGAGCAATGCGTGTGGGCGGAGGAGGCCTTCGCGCCGATCGTCGTCATCGAGGCCTTCTCCACCTTCGAGGAGGCCGTCGATCTCGCCAACGAGCCCGAGTACGCGCTGCACGCTGCGGTCTTCACGGGCAGTCTCGCGACGGCGATGCGAGCGACTCGAGAGCTCGACGCCGGAGCCGTCATGGTCAACGACTCCTCCGACTACCGCTTCGACGCGATGCCGTTCGGTGGTGCCAAGTACGGGAGCATGGGGCGCGAAGGCGTCCGGTTCGCCTACGAGGACATGACGCAGACCAAGGTCGTCGGCATCCTGGAGTGACCCGCATCGCACGGGCGCCGTGAACGAGGGCGAGCGGATGCAGTCGGCGTGTGCATCCGCTCGCCGCTCGGCCTCGGTTTGGGAACGCTCGCCGATCAGCGCCCCGACCGGCCGCCCAGCGGAGTAGATTGCGCGCATGACTTTCAACGAGAACGCGAAGCTCGACACGAGCGGCGTGCAGAAGCGCGGCCGGGGGGCCAAGACCGCCGCGATCGGCGGCGGCTCGATCGGCCTGCTCATCGTGGCGTTCCTCGCCTCGCAGTTCCTCGGAGTCGACCTGACGGGGCTCGTCAGCGGCGTCGACACGGGCCAGCAGTCGCAGGAGCAGGTCGAGGGCACCGGCCTCGAAGCCTGCCAGACCGGCGCTGACGCGAACGCGCAGATCGAGTGCCGCATGGTCGGCGTGCAGAACTCGCTCGCCGACTTCTGGGAGACCGAGAGCGCGGCCGTCGGCGTCACGTACGAGCGGCCCGGGTTCATCCTCTACGAAGGCCAGACGAGCTCGGCCTGCGGCACCGCGTCCAACGCGGTCGGCCCGTTCTACTGCCCCGGCGACTCGTCCATGTACGTCGACACGTCGTTCTTCCAGCTGCTCACCTCGCAGCTGGGCGCCAAGGAGGGCCCGCTCGCGGAGATGTACGTCGTCGCGCACGAGTGGGGCCACCACATCCAGCACCAGATGGGTGTCTTCGACACCACGAACCGTACGGACACGGGGCCGACCTCTGACGGCGTGCGCATCGAGCTGCAGGCCGACTGCTTCGCCGGCTCCTGGGTGGGCGCCGCGGCGACCACCGAGACTGCCGACGGCGTGACGCTCCTCGAGCCGCCGACACGCGAGCAGGTCGATGTCGCCTTGTCGGCAGCATCCGCCGTCGGCGACGACCACATCCAGGGCCAGCAGGGCCAGGTGAACCCGGAGTCGTTCACGCACGGCACGAGCGAGCAGCGCGTGAACTGGTTCGTCACGGGCTACGAGCAGGGCACCGGCGCCTGCGACACCTTCGCGGTCAGCGGCAGCCAGCTCTAGCGTCCGCCGCGCGTCGCGCCGGCGCGCAGCATCGTGGCCCGGTGCCGCCCATCGTGAGATGAGCCGCGCCGGGCCACACCTGTCTCCGGCAGCGAGGCGGTCCGGCGACCCGGCGCGCTCCTCGGGCTGGCCAACTTGCGTGACGGGGGCGCGCAACTGCCGCCGGGCGCCGCCCGAGGCCGCGGCTCGTCCCGGAAGTTGGCCAGCGGCGGCCGAATGCGCCACCGGGAGGGTCCGCCTAGGGTTCCCGGCGAGAGGTGTCGCCGCGGGCTCCCCGCGAGAGCTCCCGCCTAGAACTCCTCGTGCGTGTCCGGATCCTGGTCCCAGATGCGTCCGCGCTCGAGTGCTGTGAGCGCATCCACCTCGGCCTGGTCGAGCTGGAAGCCGAAGATGTCGAGGTTCTTCGCCTGGCGCTCGGTGGATCGTGACTTCGGGATCGGCACCGAGCCGAGCTCGACGTGCCAGCGGAGAATCGCCTGCGCTGGCGACACCTCGTGCGCGGCGGCGATCTCGGCGACGACCGGGTGCTCGAGCAGCTCACCGCGACCGAGCGGGCTCCACGCCTCCGTCACGATGCCGTGCTCGGCGTGGAACGCGCGGAGCGCGGCCTGCGGGAAGAACGGGTGCAGCTCGATCTGGTTGACGGCGGGTGTGACACCGGTCGCTTCGACAATCCTCGTGAGGTGCTCCGGTGTGAAGTTCGAGACGCCGATGGAGCGCACGCGGCCGTCCTTCTGCAGCTGCACCAGGGCCCGCCAGGTGTCGACGTACTTCTCGAGGCGGGGCAGCGGCCAGTGGATGAGGAGCAGGTCGAGCTGCTCGAGCCCGAGGCGCGCGATCGACTCGTCGAAGCCCGTGAGGGTCTCGTCGTAGCCGTGGAAGCGGCCGGGGATCTTGCTCGTCACGACGATCTCGGAGCGTGGCACCTCGGAGGCGCGGATGCCACGCCCGACGGCTTCCTCGTTGTCGTAGCTGATGGCGGTGTCGAGCAGCCGGTAGCCGAGCGCAAGCGCCTCGCGAGTGGGGCCTGCCGAGTCCTCGCCCGCGTGGGGGTAGGTGCCGAAGCCGATCGCGGGGATCGTGGTGCCGTCGTTGAGTCCGAGTGCAGGAACGTTGCTGGTCACTGTTCGCCTTCCGTCATTTGTCAGAACAAAGCGAGCCTAGGGTGTGCGCTCGGGAGGTTTCCGACCGTGACGCACGGTGCCGCGTCGATGCTGCCGTCAGGTGGCGGAGGTGGGGGAGGGAGCTGGCGTGGGGGCGTGGAGGTCTGCAAGCGCTTCCGTGATGGCCGCGCGCAGGCCGGCCGGTGGCTCCTCGCGGGTCGCGAGCACCACCTCACGCGTGAGCGTCGCGGGATCGATGGGCACGAATGCCACCGCGTCGTCGTGCCAGCTCGCCACCGAGGCAGGGACCACGGCGACCAGCTGTCCCGCGGCGATCATCCCGAGGATCGCGGGGTAGTCGTCCGAGCGCATCCCCGTGCTGGCTTCGAACCCGGCCCTCCTGCAGTGTTCCCGGGTCGCCTCGTCGAGTGTGTCTCCACCGGAGGCGCCGAACGCCCAGCGGTCGTCGCGCAGCTCGCTGAATTCGCGGACCGGCTGCCGGCGCTCGGCGGTCGCGAGCGGATGCTCGCGGGGCACGGCCAGGAAGAGCGGCTCGGCGAAGAGGAGCGTGGTGGTGATCTCGGGGGACAACGGCGTCGGCAGGTCCGACGCCTGGAACAGGACCGCCGCGTCGAGCCGCCCCTGCTCGAGCTGCCGGCCGAGGCGCTCGCACTCGTCGAGGGTCAGCTCGAGGCTGAGCTGCTCTCGTTCGGCGCGGCTCAGGATGCCGGGCACGACCAGGGCGCCGAGCGTGGGGAAGATGCCGAAGCGGACGAGGCGTCGCTCGTCGTCGAGCCAGGCGTCGAGCTCGGCGAATGCCCGGCGTCCGCCTTCGAGCAGCTGCCTCGCCCGAGGTGCGAACACGGTGCCGGCCGCGGTCGGCACGCTTCCCCGGGGGCCTCGCTCGAGGAGCTTCGTGCCCGCCTGCTGCTCGAGGCGCTTCAGGTGGTGGTCGACGGTCGGGTGGCTCCATCCGAGTGCCGTCGCCGCGGCTGAGACGGAGCCCGCCGCGAGCACCGCGTCGAACGCCGCGAGTCCGCGGAAGTCGGGGAGGTCCGCGGATCGGCGATCATACATAGCTTCAGTCTAGGGCTGAAGCGACCCCGGCAACCTGCCATTCTCTCTTGGATGCCGGGGTGCCACGATAGGGGGATGACGCACGCACCTGAGTTCCCCACGTTCGCCCTCGACGACGCAGCGGGCGCCTTCGGCGGAGCTGCGGCGAATGCGAGCCTGGACGTGCAGGGACAGAGCCAGATGGGGGCGAGCGGCGCGAGCCGCGAGACGGCCGGCGCCCCCTACGCGGCGGCGCTCGCGATGCACGCTGCCCGCGACTCGACGGCCTTCCTGGTCCCGGGGCACGGCGCCGACGCCAGCGGCCTCGGCCTCGGGCAGGCCGAGTACTTCGGCGAGCGCGTCCTCGAACTCGACGTGACGCCCCTGCTCGACGGCATCGACCTCGGTGACGGCTCGCCCCGCGAGCAGGCCGAGCAGCTCGCCGCCGACGCGTGGGGTGCGTCCAGGACCTGGTTCCTGACCGGCGGCTCCTCGATGGGCAACCGCATGGCCGCGCTCGCGGCCAGGGGACTTGGCGAGGGGGTGCTCATGCAGCGCAGCGCCCACTCGAGCTTCGTCGACGGCATCATCCTCGGCGGCTCCTCACCGAGCTTCGTGCTGCCGGAGGTCGACCTCGAGCACGGCATCGCCCACGGCGTCACCCCCGACTCGGTCGCCGAAGCGCTCGCCGAGCGGCAGGCATCCGGCGGCGGTGACGTCGCGGCCATCTACATCGTGTCCCCGAGCTACTTCGGCGCGGTCGCCGATGTCGCCGGCATCGCCGAGGTCGCACACGAGGCCGGCGCCGCGCTCATCGTCGACGCCGCCTGGGGTGCCCACTTCGGCTTCCTTCCCGAGCTTCCGGACTCCCCGGTTCGGCTCGGTGCCGACCTCGTCGTGACGAGCACCCACAAGCTCACGTCCTCGCTCTCGCAGAGCGCGCTTGTCCACCTCGGGCACGGGCCCATCGCGCGAGCCCTCGAGCCGCACGTCGACCGCGCCCACCGCATGACCGCATCCACGAGCGAGAGCTCCCTGCTGCTCGCATCGCTCGACCTCGACCGTCGTGACCTCGTCGAGCGCCGCGACCTGCTCGAGGAGTCGCACGCTGCCGTGCTTGCCGCCAGGGCGATGTTCCGTGCCGACGGCCGCTTCCCGGTGGCCTCCGACGCGTTCGGGGGCTTCCCGTCGACCGTCGCGATCGACCCCTTCCGCATCCCGCTCGACATCCGTGCGACTGGCCTCGACGGGCACACCGTGCGGCTGCGGCTCGCCCGCGAATACGGCGTGATGGTCGAGATGGCGACCGTCAGCTGCATCGTCGCGGTCATCGGCATCGGCAAGACGCCGGATACGCGCGTCCTGCTCGACGCGCTCGCCGAGATCGCGGCAGGCGCCGCCGACTCGCGGTCCGCGGATGCGGCGGGCGACTCGGCCCCCACGATCCCGCCCATGCCGGGACCGGGGGCCATGCGCATCCGCCCCCGCGCCGCGTACCTCGCCGACGCCGAGACGGTGTCGTGGTCTGATGCGGTCGGGCGCATCTCCGCCGACTCGCTCGCCGCCTACCCGCCAGGGATCCCGAACGTACTCCCGGGCGAGGAGATCACGGTCGAGGTCGTCGAGTTCCTCCGCGCTTCGGCGGCAGCGGGGAGCCATGTGCGCGGTGCCGTGGACTCGGCAGTCACCGCGTTCCGCGTCGTCGTCGAGTAGCGGGGCAGCGTCGCGCTGGCGCTCCGGCGCGAGCGGTTCGGCGCTCTCGTGACCAACTTCAGTGCGGAATCGCTGCTCAGTGGTTCCGGGGCGCGTGGTGGGGCCGTTTTTGCACTGATGTTGGTCAGGCGGGGGTTCGTCTTGGCTCGGAGTCAGGTGCGTCCGGCGTCGGCCGGTGTGCCGTCGTCGAGGATGAGCTGCAGGAAGACCACGTCGAGCCAGCGGCCGAACTTCGTGCCGACCTGGTCGAGGCGGCCCGCGTGCACGAAGCCGAGACGCTCGTGCAGGCTGATCGAGGTCACGTTCGCCGCGTCGATGGCGGCCACCATGACGTGCTTGCCCGCATCTCGGGCGCGGCCGATGAGCGCGAGCGTGAGGGCCTTCCCGAGTCCGCGCCCGCGGGCCTCGCCGCGCACGTAGACGGAGTGCTCGACCGTGTGCCGGTAGCCGGAGAAGGTGCGGAAGTCGCCGTAGCTCGCGTAGCCGAGCACCGCATCCGATTCATCGACGGCGACGAGCACGGGCAGGCCGGCGGAGGTTCGCCCCGCGAACCAGGAGCGACGGTCGTCGTCGTCGACCGTCTCGGCGTTCCAGTTGACGGTCGTCGTCAGCACGTCCTCGTTGTAGATCGCGGTGATCGCGGGGATGTCGTCGACGGTGGCATCACGGATGATCGGGGTCACCCGGCCAGTATCCCGCAGGGCCGCACCTCCGCGCCTCCGCGAGTCAGGCCGGGGCGCTGCCCGTCGACCCGCGCACCGCGAGACTCGTGACGACCCGCTGCACCCGCTTGAGCTGCACGGGATGCTGCATCCGCTCGAGCAGGAACGTGCCCGCCTGCACGCCGATCGCGAAGTTGCCGGTGTCGACGGACGTGAGGGAGACGACCTGGAATTTCGCGAGCGGGGAGTTGTCGTAGCCGGCGACGGAGAGATCGGCGGGGACGCGCAGGCCGAGGGTGTCGGCGACCGAGAGGACGCCGATGGCCGAGGCGTCGTTGAAGGCGAAGATCGCGGTGACGCGTTCGGCGGCCGAGCGGCTGAGGAGCCGAGCTGCTGCGGCATGCGCGCTCTCCTCGCTCATGCCTCCTGCGTCGACGACGGCGCTCGAGGCGACGCCTGCTTCCGTCATGGCGCGCAGGAACCCCTGCTCGCGCAGTCGGCTGATGCGACCCGGGCCCTGCAGGTACGCGATGCGGGTGTGGCCGAGGTCGAGGAGGTGGCGGGTCACCTGGTGGGCGCCCGCCTCGTCGTCGTTGGTGACGACGTCGACGGAGGGCAGCTCGGGGTCGAGGGTGCCGGCGAGCACGGTGGGGATGTCGTCGGCGATGCGTGCGATGGCATCGGCCTCAGAGGTGGTGCCGATGACGACGATGCCGTCGACGCCCTGCTGCGTGAGGGTCTGCAGCGAGCTGCGCCCGACGCGCTGGTCGGTGCGGCTGTCGGCGAGGAGGGTCGCATAGCCGGAGGCGTGGAGCGTGGCGGAGACCCCTTCGAGGAGTTCGACGAACCAGGGGTTGCGGAGGTCGTTGACGATGAGTCCGACGGTCTTCGTCTTGGTGCGGGCGAGGCCTCGCGCGTGCGCGTTCGGCCGGTAGCCGAGCTCGGCGATCGCAGCGAGCACTGCCTGGCGTCTCGCGTCGCTCACGTGCGGTGCGTCGCGCAGGACCAGCGAGACGAGGGATTTGGAGACGCCGGCCTGCTCGGCGACGTCACGGATCGTGACTGGCGCCGCGGGGGACTTCGGGGTCTCGCTCACGAGGTCGCCTCCGTGCTCTGCATCTGGTCGCCACCAGCGTATGGCCTTTCTCGGCATCGTGTGGAACTATTTGCATCGATCCATATTTGTCCAAGAGTGGCAAGGCAGAGCAGACGAGCACCGAGGGTGACATGAGCAGACAGAACGCGCGCCGGCTGAGCGCAGGAATGGTCGGTGGCGGCATCGGTGCCGACATCGGCAAGACGCATCGATTCGGGATGCGGCTGGACGACCGATACGCCCTCGACGCCGGGGTCTTCGGCCGCGACCGCGGACAGTCGGCCGAGGTGGCCGCATCGCTCGGGGTCGCTCCGGAACGCAGCTACGCGAGCTACCAGGAGATGGCGGAGGTCGAGGCGACGAGGGCGGACGGTGTCGACGTCGTCATCGTCGCGACGCCGAACGACACCCACTTCGAGGTGGCCAAGGCGTTCCTCGAGCGCGGCATCCACGTCGTGTGCGAGAAGCCGCTCACGCAGGACTCCGCGACCGCGCGCGAGCTCGTCGAGCTGGCGGCCGCGAGCGGAGCGATCCTCGCCGTGCCCCATTGCTACTCGGCTTACCCGATGGTGCGCGAGGCCGCCCGAATGATCAGCGACGGACGCCTGGGGCGCCTCACCTTCGTCGACGTCGAGCACGCCTCCGGATGGGCCGCGACGCCCCTGGAGCTGACCGGTCACAAGCAGGCGAGCTGGCGCACGGACCCCGACATCGCCGGCTTCCCGAGCGTGGTCGGGGACCTCGGCACGCACGCCTACCATCTCGCCCGGTACATCACGGGCCTCGAGGTCGAGCAGGTCTCCGCCCAGTTGCACACGCTCGTGCCGGGACGCAGGGTCTTCGACAACGCGACGGTCGCGCTCAGGCTCGCCGACGACACCCCCGGCCGTCTCTGGGCGAGCATGGCCGCGACGGGTCACAACCACGGGCTGCGCATCCGGGTGTTCGGCGACGAGGGCAGCCTCGAGTGGCAGCACGAGGACCCGCACCACCTCACCTTCCAGGATCTGGAGGGGACGACGACGATCTTCACGCACGGCCTCGCGTCGCTCTCCGAGGACTCCGCCAGGCTCACGAGGGTCGGGCTCGGGCACCCTGAGGGGTTCCTCGAGGCGTTCGGCAACTTCTACCGCGACCTCGCCGACGAGCTCGAGGCGCGCCGGGATGCGCGAGGCTCGACGGTCCGCGAGCTGTCGTTCCCGACGGGCATCGATGGTCTCATCGGGGTGCAGTTCGTGGAGGCCGTCGCGGCCTCGCACGCGGCGGATGGGGCGTGGACCGTGCCCGCGAGCGTCGCCGACCGCGACGCCGAGGTGGCTGCGGCCGACGCCGAGCTCCGGGAAGCCGGAGGGAAGTGACATGCAGCGTTTCGCCCTCATCGGCGCCGGGTTCATCGGCGCCGTCCACGCCCAGAGTCTCGCGGCCAACCCGGACGTCGACTTCCGATTCGTCTACGACGTCGACCGGGCCAGGGCCGAGAAGCTGGCTGCCTCGCACGGTGCCGCCGCGGCGTCCTCGCTCGAGCAGCTCTTCGATGCGTCAGAGGTCGACGCGGTGCTCATCGCGTCGTCCACGAACAAGCATGCCGATCATCTGCGGCTCGCGGCCGATGCCGGTATCGCGGCGCTCTGCGAGAAGCCCATCGATCTCGATCTGGAGCGCGCCCGCGAGACGGTCGAGTACGTCGAGGAATCCGGCATCACCGCCATGGTCGACTTCAACCGACGCTTCGACCGTGATTACGCCGAGCTGAAGCGCACCGTGGATGCTGGGGAGATCGGTACCGTCGAGCTGCTGCAGCTCTCGAGTCGCGGCCCCTCCATGCCTCCGCTCGAGTACATCGCGGTCTCGGGCGGGCAGATGCGCGACCAGACGGTGCACTTCTTCGACCTCGCGACGTGGATCACGGGACTCGACGCCGTCGCGGTGTACGCGGCGGGCAGCGCGCTCGCGGAGCCGAGGGTCGCCGAGTACGGCGACGTCGATACGTCGATCGCGACCGTGCGGCTCGCGAATGGTGCGCTCGTGCAGATCGACAGCATCCGTCGCTCGGGGTACGGCTACGACGAGCGCATCGAGGTATTCGGCTCGGAGGGGCTCGTCGAGGCGAAGCGGCACCCCGCAGGTCAGGTCGCGAGGTACGGCAAGGGTGTCATCGTCGGGTCGGGGATGCACGCCGGCTGGTTCGAGCGCGTGCAGCCCACGTACGCGGCCGCGCTCGCGGAGTTCGTTGCGGCGCTCGAGGACGGTCACGCGCCGTCACCGTCGCTGCGGGATGCGCTGCGGGCCCAGGCGATCGCGGAGGCCGCGACGCGGTCGCTCGCGAGTGGGCGTGAGGAGCCGGTGGAGTAGGGGGTCACCTCCGCTCTCCGGGTGGGCGGTCGCTCCGCGATCGCCCACCTTCTCGCGTCGTGACGAAGCTGAGATGGACGCGTCACAAAAAAGTACTTGCTTAATACACCTGTTGAGCTATTGTCATGACAAGTCAGTGACGTGCTCGTCGCTCTCGGACAAGGATGACCGAGCGAGCACACGTGGGTTCCTCAAGACGCCGTCCCCAGCGGCTGTCCTGTCGAGCGTCCAACTGGCGTCATCACGGCATTCAAAGGAGTTTTCGTGAAGAAGAAACGTCTCATGTTCGGCCTGGCAGCGCTCGCAATGGTGCCGGTCTTCGCGCTCACCGCCTGCTCCTCCGCAGGCGGACGCGACACCGGAACGGCCGAAGACCCGGCGGTCGCGGGCGTCGCAGACACGCCCTCCATCAAGATCGCGATGATCACGCACGCCGCCCCGGGAGACACCTTCTGGGACATCGTTCGGAAGGGCGCCGAGACCGCGGCGGCGAAGGACAACGTCGAACTGCTCTATTCCTCCGACCCGCAGGCGCCGAACCAGGCCCAGCTCATCCAACAGGCGATCGACCAGGGCGTCGACGGCATCGCCGTCACGATCGCCAAGGGGGACGCACTCGAAGACTCCATCAAGGCCGCCGTCGACGCCGGTATCCCCGTGGTCGCCTTCAACGGCGGAAGCAAGGAGGCCTTCGAGTTCGGTGCCTTCACCTACATCGGCCAGGACGAAGTGGTTGCAGGCCAGGCCGCTGGCGACAAGATCACCGAGCTCGGCTACACGAAGCCCCTCTGCATCATCCAGGAGCAGGGCCACGTCGGCCTCGAAGCCCGCTGCGCCGGCATCAAGGAGAAGGTGCCAGCCACCGAGATCCTGTACGTGACCGGCACGGACATGACGCAAGTCAAGTCGACCATCTCCGCCAAGCTCCAGTCGACGCCGGACACCGACGTCGTCATCGGACTCGGCGCTCCGTTCACGCTCACGGCGATCGATTCGGTCGCCGAGACCGGCTCCAGCGCCAAGGTCGCGTCCTTCGACCTCAACGCAGACCTCGCGCAGGCGATCGTCGACGGCGACGTCGCGTTCACCGTCGATCAGCAGCCTTACCTCCAGGGATACATGGCAGTCGACTCGCTCTGGCTGCAGAACAACGGCGAGTTCGCCCTCGGTGGCGGCAAGCCCGTGCTCACCGGCCCGACGATTATCGACGAGAGTAACGCGGCCGTTGTCCTCGAAGAGGCCAAGAAGGGTATCCGCTAACCAGCGAGCCACGGTCGGGATGGCTGCGAGCCGCGGCCATCCCGACCTCTCACAAGGAAGTGCAGTCATGGTCCACACCGCAACACCTACTTCAGCATCGCCCCGAACACCCGCCACCGGCCCCGTATCCTCGAGCGCCGACGAGCGTGTCGGCAGACGCTCGCCGCTGTCGGTCATCCTTGGTCGGCCTGAGATGGGCGCCGTCGTCGGCGCCATCGTCGTGTTCGTCTTCTTCGCGATCGCGGCGCCCGTCTTCACCCAGGTCACCTCCCTCGCGACCGTCCTCTACGGCGCCTCCACGATCGGCATCATGGCGGTCGGCGTCTCCCTCCTCATGATCGGCGGCGAGTTCGACCTCTCCGCCGGTGTCGCCGTCATCTCCTCGGCGCTCACCGCGTCCCTCTTCAGCTGGTACTTCGCCACCAACGTGTGGGTGGGCGTGCTCATGGGCCTCGTCTTCGCTCTCGTCGTCGGCTTCATCAACGGCTGGCTGCTCATCAAGACGAAGCTGCCGTCGTTCATCGTGACGCTCGCGTCGTTCCTCATGCTGACGGGGCTCAACCTCGGCATCACTCGACTCGTCGGCGGCGGTGTCTCCAGCCCCGCCATCGCGGACATGGACGGCTTCGCATCGGCCAAGGCGATCTTTGCCAGCGAGATCCCCGTCTTCGGCGTCAACGTGAACGTCACCGTCTTCATCTGGATCGCGCTGGTGCTCGTCGCCACGTTCATCCTGATGCGCACCAAGATCGGCAACTGGATCTTCGCCGTCGGCGGCGACGAGAACGCGGCCCGCGCGGTCGGCGTGCCCGTCACGGCGACCAAGATCGGCCTCTTCATGGGCGTCGGGTTCTGCGCCTGGATCCTGGGCATGCACAACCTGTTCGCCTTCAACGTGGTCCAGTCGGGCGAGGGTATCGGCAACGAGTTCCTGTACATCATCGCGGCCGTCATCGGCGGCTGCCTCCTCACCGGCGGCTACGGCTCGGCGATCGGCGGCGCGATCGGCGCCCTCATCTTCGGCATGGCCAACAAGGGCATCGTCTACGCCCAGTGGAACCCGGACTGGTTCAAGTTCTTCCTCGGCCTCATGCTGCTGATGGCAACGATCGTGAACCTCGTCGTCAAGAAGAGGGCGGAGCAGAAGTGATGACAACGAACCAGACAGCAGCCGCGGACGTGCAGCAGCACGACCGCGTCGAGCAGGGCACGCACCTCATCTCGCTCCGGGATGCGGGCAAGCGGTACGGCAACATCCTCGCCCTGCAGAACGTCGACATGGACGTCGACCCGGGACGCGTGACGTGCGTGCTCGGCGACAACGGTGCCGGGAAGTCGACGCTCATCAAGATCATCGCGGGGCGCCACGAGCACACCGACGGCGAGTTCCTCATCGAGGGCGAGTCGGTGCACCTCAAGTCGCCGCGCGAGGCCCTCGAGCGGGGCATC
This sequence comes from Pseudoclavibacter sp. RFBJ3, assembly GCF_002931375.1. Taxonomy (NCBI): domain Bacteria; kingdom Bacillati; phylum Actinomycetota; class Actinomycetes; order Micrococcales; family Microbacteriaceae; genus Pseudoclavibacter; species Pseudoclavibacter sp. RFBJ3. The sequence goes on from NZ_PSXZ01000001.1 coordinate 321,260, forward strand.
GCGGCCGTCTACCAGGACCTCGCGGTCGTGCCGCTCATGCCCATCTGGCGCAACTTCTTCCTCGGCTCCGAGCTCACGAAGGGCTTCGGCCCCTTCAAGAGCCTCGACGTCGACCAGATGAAGGCCATCACCAAGAAGGAGCTGCTCGACATGGGCATCGACCTTCGCGACGTCGACCAGCCCATCGGCCAGCTCTCCGGCGGCGAGCGACAGTGCGTCGCGATCGCCCGCGCCGTGTACTTCGGGGCGAAGGCGCTCATCCTCGACGAGCCGACCGCCGCCCTCGGTGTCAAGCAGTCGGGCGTCGTGCTGCGCTACATCCTCGCGGCCCGCGACCGCGGGCTCGGCGTGATCTTCATCACCCACAACCCGCACCACGCGTTCCCCGTCGGCGACAGCTTCCTGCTCCTCAAGCGCGGCAAGTCGATCGGCTACTACGACAAGGCCGACATCACGCTCGACGAGCTCACCGCGCAGATGGCCGGCGGCGCCGAACTCGAAGAGCTCGCCCACGAACTCGAACAGCTCGGCGGCTACACGCAGGACATCGCCGTCATCCGCGAAGTGGAGGACGACATCCCGGACGTGCCCGTGAAGTAGGCGCGAGCATCCACCGCGAGACGCCGCGAGCAGCGCGCGGGACGGCCGGCACCCTCAGTGGGATGCCGGCCGTTCCTTGCGCTCGGGGAGACCCGTCAGCGCCGCGGGCTGCCGAACGGGCCGTTGTCGCGGTCGATGACCTCCTTGCCGAGGGGCGAGAGGGATATCGGGATCATCTTGAAGTCGGCGATGCCCATCGGGATGCCGATGATCGTGACGCACAGTGCGATGCCAGAGACGATGTGGCCGATCGCGAGCCACCAGCCCGCGAGGACGAACCAGATGACGTTGCCGATGAACGAGAACGCGCCGGCGTCGGGTCGCGAGACGACGTCGCGTCCGAAGGGCCAGAGCGCGTAGAGGCCGATGCGGAACGAGGCGATCGCCCACGGGATGGTGATGATCGGGATGCACAGCAGCACGCCCGCGAGGACGTAGCCGCAGAAGAGCCAGAACCCCGAGAGGAGGAGCCAGATGATGTTGAGGAGAGTGCGCATGCGAACAGCCTGCTGGAACTCGCGATGTATCGCGTCATACCGGAGGGTGAAATCGATAATGTTCTTATGTCATGACAAATGAGGCTTCGAGGGTTATGCTCGCTTGCAGGCACGTAGGCGTGCCCCAGCACTCCACTCATTCCGCACACCGAGGTGAACCATGAGCTCCGCCCCCACTCCGCCATACGTCGGCCTGCCCGTCGACGACATCCTCCAGCTCCTGCGCGCCGAAGAGCGGGAGCTCGACTTCCCGAGCTTCACGCTCGAGGATGCCTGGCAGGTCGGCACGTGGCTGCGCCACGAGTCGCTCGTTCGCGGGCACAGCGTCGCCGTCTCGATCGTCCTGGGCGGGCAGCGGGCGTTCCACGCGGCGACCCCCGGCTCCGCGGCGCTCAACGACGCGTGGCTCGCCCGCAAGTTCCGGGTCGTCGAGCACTTCGGCCACTCGACCCTCGCGGTCCGGTACACCTATCAGGCGAACGGCGAGGACTTCGCCGCCGACTCGCTGCTCGACCCGCGCGAGTACGCCGCTGCCGGCGGCGCCTTCCCCATCCGCATCGGGGGAACGCTCGCCGGTGCCGTCGGCGTGAGCGGCCTCGAGATGCACGAGGACCACGCGCTGGTCGTCGAAGCGCTGCGCGTGCACCGAGTGCTCTCCTAGCCGCGAGGCAACAGGACGCTGACTGACCTGCAGTCCGTGCCCCCGCCCCCGCTCAACGTCTGCGGAGGCTGGCTTCCGGCGACGCCGATGGGTTCTCGGGGCGCTCGTGCTGGGTTTCGGTGACCGGTGATGGGTTTTATCCCATCACGGTCACTGAAACCCATCACGGTTCGAGGTCGGTGGCGCTACTGCTCCGCGATGGCGTCGAGCACGTCGTCGGCGTAGCGCTCCAGCTTCGCCGCGCCGACGCCCGAGATCGCCGCGAGCTGCGCGTGCTGGCGCGGCTTCACCTCGGCGATGGCCGCGAGCGTCGCATCCGTGAACACGATGTACGCCGGCACGCCCTGCTCCTTCGCCGTCTCCGCCCGCCAGGCACGCAGCCGCTCGAACACCTCGCGCTGCGATTCGGTGAGGGCCGCGGCTGCCGCGCTGCCGCCGCCGGAGCGGCCCGAGTACTCGCCGCGCGAGCGTCGCCCGCTCGAGCCGGGCGCCTTCGGGGGCTCCTTGCGGAACATGAGCTGACGCTCGCCGCGCAGCACCGGGGCGGCCTCGCTGGTGAGCGCGAGCACGCCGTACTCGCCGCGCACCGCGAGCACGCCCGCCGCGAGCAGCTGGCGCACGACCCCGCGCCATTCCGTGTCGCCCAGGTCTTTGCCGATGCCGAACGTGGAGAGCTCGTCGTGCTTCCACTGCGTGACCTTGTCGGTGGTCTTCCCCGTGAGGATGTCGATGAGCTGGCCGGCGCCGAACGCCTGGCCGTTGCGCTCCCTGTCGAGCCGCAGCACCGTCGAGAGCAGCTTCTGCGCGGGAATCGTGCCGTCCCACGAGTCGGGAGGTGAGATGCACGTGTCGCAGTTGCCGCACGGCTCGCTCAGCTGCCCGAAGTAGGCGAGGAGCTGCACGCGGCGACACGTGACCGTCTCGCAGAGCGCGAGCATGGCGTCGAGGTGCTGGCTCTGCGCGCGCTTGCGCTGCGCGTCGCCATCGCCCTCGGCGATCATGCGCCGCTGCTGCACCACGTCCTGGAGTCCGTAGGCGAGCCACGCGGTCGAGGGGAGCCCGTCGCGTCCGGCGCGACCCGTCTCCTGGTAGTAGCCCTCGATGCTCTTCGGCAGGTCGAGGTGGGCGACGAAGCGCACATCGGGCTTGTCGATGCCCATGCCGAACGCGATCGTCGCAACCATGACGACCCCGTCCTCGCGCAGGAACTTCGACTGGTGCCGCGCCCGCGTCTCGGCGGGCATGCCGGCGTGGTAGCCGAGGGCATTCACGCCCTGCCCACGCAGCCACTCCGAGATGTTCTCGACCGACTTGCGGCTCAGGCAGTAGACGACGCCCGCATCGCCCGCGTGCTCCTCCTGGATGAGGCGCAGCAGCTGCGCCTTCGGGGTCTGCTTGGGGGAGACGCGGTACTGGATGTTGGGGCGGTCGAAGCTCGCGACGAACACCTTCGCGTCGTCGAGCGCTAGCCGCTCGACGATCTCCTGCCGTGTCTCGCTCGTCGCGGTCGCCGTCAGCGCGATGCGCGGAACCCCGGGCCACCGCTCGGCGATCATCGACAGGTTCAGGTAGTCGGGTCGGAAGTCGTGACCCCACTGCGCGACGCAGTGCGCCTCGTCGATGGCGAACAGCGAGATGTTCGTTCGGCTGAGGAGGTCGGCTGCGACGGGCAGACGTTCCGGCGCCAGGTAGATGAGGTCGAGCTCGCCCGCCAGCAGCTGACGCTCGACGTCGCGGCGCTCGTCGATGGACTGCGTGGAGTTGAGGAAGGCCGCCCGCACGCCGAGCTGCTCGAGTGCCCCGACCTGGTCGTGCATGAGCGCGATGAGCGGCGAGATGACGACGCCGGTACCCTCGCGGACCAGCGCGGGCACCTGGTAGCAGAGGCTCTTCCCGCCGCCGGTCGGCATGAGCACGACGGCATCGTCGCCTGCACACAGCCGCTCGATGATCTGCGCCTGGTCGCCGCGGAAGTCGTCGTAGCCGAAGACCTCCCTGAGCACCGTCTGCGCGCGCTGGAGCAGGGTCCCTGATGGAGCGGGGGCATCTGTCTCGTGCGTTGCGACCATGCAAGCAACCCTAGGCGCGACCTCGGACATCCGCTCGGTCATCCACAGGCGCGATCGGTCCATGCGCTCAGCAGCGAGCGATGACTCGGTGCTACCCCGCGGCGCGGATGCGGGACGCGGGCGGGTAATACCGGAAGCCCGGGATGAAGAGCGGAGGCGGTTGGACGGCTGGCTGGCGCCGCGGCAGCGTGTGGCCGAAGGGATCTGCCTGCGCCGCCCGGTGCTGCTGCTCGGCCTGCCGCTGCGCCTCGGTGTTCGGCTGCGAGGCCAGCCGGTTCGGGGCGTCGCGGGTGCGCGCAGGACGCCGTGGACTGTTCACGCTCCACTCCCATCGCCGGTGGATCTGGGGTGCCGTGGCGCCCCAGTCGAGGTGGCCCCACGCTAGCGAGAATCGTCGCGCGGCACACCCGAGAGGACGGGGAGAACTCCCCGTCGCCGTTCGGTACTCGGCGGTGAGCGCTCCTCGCTGCTCGCGTCAGCCGCGCTCGACCGTGTGTCCGGCGCCCGCCCACTCCGACATGCCGCCGAGCACGTTGACGACCGGCTTGTCCTGCTGCTCGAGGTAGGCAGTGGCTCGCTCGCTGCGCACACCAGCCGCGCAGATCAGGTAGACCGGGCCGTCATCCGGCACCTCGTCTGCGCGCTCCACGAGTTCGCTGAGCGGCACGTTGCTGGCCCAGGGGATGCGCACGGCCGAGAATTCGTCCGGCTCGCGGACGTCGATGACCGTGGCCTGCTCGCCGAGCGCCGCGAGCTGGGTGATGTCGATGGTCTGCACGAATGCTCCTCCTGAACTGGCTGATGCCCGACGGTAGCGCGGGCCGCTGCCCACGGTACTTGAGTCGTCTCGGTGGGACCTTCCGCCCCGTTCCAGCCCGATCGTGGCGGGTGCGCGATCCTCGGTATCGGGGACTTGGCAATTCGCCGAGGACGGGTGTATCTTCGCGAAAGGTAAGCCTTACCTGGCCTACCGCGCATGGACGCCTGGGCTACGGCTGGCCCTCACGCCCGCCAGCCCGTACCCTCCTCACGCCCAGGAACCCAACATGCTCGGCTCTCTGCTCATCGGACTCCGCGAAGGCCTCGAAGCGGCGCTTGTCGTCGGCATCCTCATCGCCTACGCAAGGCGCATCCAGCGCCCCGACATCGTGCGCCGCATCTGGCTCGGCGTCGCATTCGCGGTCGTCGCGTCGCTCATCCTCGGCGCCGTCCTCACCTTCGGCGCCTACGGGCTCTCCTTCCAGGCGCAGGAGATCATCGGCGGCAGCCTCTCGCTCGTCGCCGTGGCCATGGTCACCTGGATGGTCTTCTGGATGCTCCGAGTCTCCAAGACCCTCAAGCGCGAGCTGGAAGGGCAGGTCGACCGGCACCTCGGGGGCAGTGGGTGGGGCATCGTCGCCGTCGCCTTCGTCTCCGTCGCACGCGAGGGGCTCGAGACGGCGCTCTTCGTCTGGTCGACGACCCGCTCGGGCGACGGCTGGGTGCTCGGCTTTCTCGGCGCCATCGTCGGCCTGCTCCTCGCGGTCGGCCTCGCCTGGGGGCTCTTCCGCGGCGTCGTGCGCATCAACCTCTCGACGTTCTTCACGTGGACCGGCGCCATCCTCATCGTCTTCGCCGCCGGCATCGTCGCCTACGCCATCCACGACCTGCAGGAAGCCGCCGTCCTGCCCGGCCCCTTCATCGCGGCGCCGGAGGGCGCATCCGCCGCCGTGCAGGCCTGGTTCGGGGAGAACGCGTGGGCGTTCCGAATCCCAGAGGTCATCCCGCCGGACGGGCTCCTCGGGGCGCTCCTCAAGGGCACCATCGGCTTCACGCCCGAGATGACGAAGCTCGAGATCCTCGCCTACTTCGCCTACCTGATCCCGACAGCCGCGCTCTTCGTCATCCGCACGCGCTCCGGCCGCCGCCAATCGACCCCCACATCACCTCAGCCCGCGGCGACCGCCGCACGCTGAGCACCGACCTCAGCACCCGCTTTCAGCACCCGCTCTCAGAAGGACAACCATGCACCTCAAGCCACTCACGGTCGGACTGCTCTCCGCCGTCACGCTCGTCTCCCTCACCGGCTGCGTGCCGAACGCGCCGGCCGACTCCGCCGCCTCGCTCGCCGTCTCGAGCACGGACACCGACTGCACGGTCTCCGGCGAATCCGCCGCCAGCGGCCCCATCACCTTCGAGGTCACCAACGACGGCGAACGCGTCACCGAGTTCTACCTGCTCGCCGACGACGGACTCCGCATCGTCGGCGAGGTCGAGAACATCGCGCCAGGCACGAGCCGCCAGCTCTCGGTCGTCGCGCAGCCAGGCAGCTACTTCACCGTGTGCAAGCCGGGCATGCTCGGGGCCGGCATCGGCCAGACCGCCTTCTCTGTCTCGGGCGAGGCAGTCGCGGTCGCCGCCGACGACCAGGCGGCCTACGACGAAGCCGTCACGAGCTACACCGCCTACCTGCGCAACCAGGTCGCCGAGCTCGTCCCCCTCGTGGATCAGTTCACCACCGCCTACAAGTCGGGCGACGACGAGGCCGCGCGCGAGCTCTTCGCAGCCGCGCGCGTGCCATACGAGCGCATCGAGCCGACCGCCGAGGCCTTCGGCGACCTCGACCCGAAGATCGACTACCGCGAGGTCGATGCCGTCGCCGAAGGCCTCGACTGGACCGGCTTCCACCGGATCGAGAAGGACCTCTGGCAGCCGCAGCCCGGCGCCAAGAACTCCGACGACACCGACGCGTTCCTGGACTGGGCGCCGTCGACCACGGCGGAGCGCGCGCAGTACGCGGACCAGCTCGTCGCCGATATCCAGCAGCTCGCGGACCTCGTGAACAGCGACGAGTTCTCGATCTCCATCGAGGACATCACGAACGGCGCCATCGGCCTGCTCGACGAGGTCGCGACCGGCAAGATCTCGGGTGAGGAGGACTGGTGGTCCGGCACCGACCTCAGCGACTTCAAGGCGAACGTCGAGGGCGCGGAGGTCGCGTTCGGCATCGTCGAGGACGTCGCCCGGTCGAAGGGCGAGGACGGCATCGCGATCGCCGACTCGATCAGCACCGAGTTCACCGCGCTCAACGACCTGCTCGCGAGCTACGGCAGCTACGAGGACGGCTTCACCAACTACCGCGACCTCACCCCCGAGCAGGTGAAGGAGCTGTCGACCCAGGTCGACGCGCTCGCCGAGCCGCTCTCGCAGCTCACGACCACCGTGCTCGGGCTGCCGGCATAGCGTTCCCAGCGCACCCGGCCAGCTTGCGTGAGCATCCGCCTGTGGTCCCCCCCGAACGCGGTGACCACCAGCGGACGGTCACGCAAGCTGGCCACTCTCATCAGAACAACCCAGGAGGGCTGCCCGTGAGCGCAGGCGAGACCCCGAACGAACACGACGTCGAAGAACCCGCCCGCGGCCTGTCCCGCCGCGGTCTCCTCGGCCTCCTCGGCGCAGGCGCGGCCGGAATCGCCGCAGGTGGCGCCGGCGGCTTCGGGATCGCCGCGGCAACCGGTGCCGGTGCCACCTCCCACGCCGGCAGCGGAACCCAGTACCCCTTCAACGGCGAGCACCAGGCCGGCATCGTCACCCCGGCCCAGGACCGCATCCACTTCGCGACCTTCGACGTCCGCGAGGGAACGACGAGGGAGGACCTCGCGGAGCTGCTGCAGGACTGGAGCTACGCGTCGTCGCGACTCGTGCAGGGCCTCGACGTCTCCGCCTCCGGAGCCGTCGGGGGGTCGCCGCTCGCCCCACCCGACGACACCGGCGAGGCCCTCGGACTGCCGCCCTCGGCGCTCACGATCACCTTCGGCTTCGGCCCGACGCTCTTCGTCGACGGCGACGGGGTCGACCGCTTCGGCTTGGCCAGCAAGCAGCCGGCGAAGCTCACGCAGCTCCCACGCTTCTCCGGAGACGCGCTCGACAGCGCGCTCTCGGGCGGCGACCTCTGCATCCAGGCCTGCGCCGACGACCCCCAGGTCGCGGTCCACGCGATCCGGAACCTCACGCGCATCGGCTTCGGCCGCGTCATCCTGCGCTGGTCGCAGCTGGGCTTCGGGCGCACCTCGTCGACCTCGACGAGCCAGGCCACACCTCGCAACCTCTTCGGCTTCAAGGACGGCACCGCGAACGTCAAGGCGGAAGAGACGAGCGCCACGACGGAGCACGTCTGGGTCGCGCCAGGCGACGGCGCCGACTGGCTGGCCGGCGGCTCCTACCTCGTGGCGAGGCGAATCCGCATGATGATCGAGTCCTGGGACCGGGTCCGGCTCGAGGAGCAGGAGCAGATCATCGGCCGCGACAAGCGCGCCGGGGCGCCGCTCAGCGGCGGCGAGGAGTTCGCCGAACCCGACTTCGCGGCCGAGAGCAGCACGACGTTCGGGCAGCCGGCGATCGACGCGAACTCCCACGTCGCGCTTGCGCACCCCACCAAGAACGCGGGAGCTCGGCTCCTGCGCCGCGGCTACAACTTCGTCGACGGCAACGATGAGCTCGGACGCCTCAACGCCGGCCTCTTCTTCCTGTCCTACCAGCGAGACCCGGAGCAGTTCATCCGCGTGCAGCAGTCGCTCAGCACCGACCTCCTCAACGAGTACATCAAGCACACCGGAAGCGGCATCTGGGCGATTCCCCCTGGCGCTCGCGAGGGCGGGTACGTCGGGGAGACGCTCTTCGGCTGACTCGATGGGTGGGCGAGCGGATGCGGCCCAGAACGTTGCGCGCCCGTTGCCGACCCCATACCCGGCGCTCAGGCGCCTCATAGCTCCTCCATAGATCAAGGAGGAGACTAGAGGCATGCCTCCCACCGATCAGTCGAGCTCGCGACTCGGCCCGATGCTCAAGGCGGCCGACGGGTCCGCCATCCGAGTGCTCGTCGTCGACGACGAGCCCTCGCTCACCGACCTCCTCAGGATGGCGTTGCGCTACGAGGGCTGGGAAGTGCGCACCGCCGCGGACGGGGCATCCGCGGTGAAGGTCGCCCGCGAGTTCAAGCCGCACGCTGCCGTGCTCGACATCATGCTCCCCGACACGGACGGGCTCTCGCTGCTGCACCGCATCCGGGCCGACGACGAGACGCTGCCCGTGCTGTTCCTGACCGCGAAGGACGCGCTCGCCGACCGACTCGCGGGGCTCACAGCCGGCGGCGACGACTACGTCACGAAGCCCTTCAGCTTGGAGGAGGTCATCGCGCGCGTGCGCGGCCTCGTCCGACGCTCCATGCTCACGCAGGGCGGCGCCAACGACCCCGTGCTGCGCGTCGGCGACCTCAGCCTCGACGAGGAGAGCTACGAGGTGCGCCGCGGCGACGACCTCATCGAGCTCACGGCCACCGAGTTCGAGCTGCTGCGCTTCCTCATGCGCAACCCCCGCCGCGTGCTGTCGAAGGCGCAGATCCTCGACCACGTGTGGAGCTACGACTTCGGCGGGCGCGAGACTGTCGTCGAGCTGTACATCTCGTACCTGCGCAAGAAGGTTGACGCCGGCCGTGAGCCCATGATCAGCACGGTTCGCGGCGTCGGCTACATGCTCAAGGCCACGGAATGAGCGCGCCGGGAGGCGCATCCCCTGCAGCTCTGCCCCCGAATGCTCCACCGTCGGGCGTGGATGCAAGGCGCGAGCGTGCGCCGCTGACCCTCCGGCGTCGACTCGTCCTCGGACTCGTCGCGACGCTCGTCATCGTGACGGCCGTCATCGGCGCCGTGAGCGTGACGCTGCTGCACAACGTGCTCGTCGACCGGCTCGACCAGCAGCTCTCCTCCGCGAGCGACCGCGGGCGCGAAGGCGCGTCCGGTCCCGGCGACACGGGTGGCCCCCTCTCCATCACCCCGAACGCGACGTTCGTGCTGAAGCTCCCCGGCCAGGCAGAGGGCACCGTCGGCGCGGTCATCGACGACGACACCGTCATCTCGGCGGGCGCCCTCAACAGTCTCGGCGAGGTCGTGCTGATCTCCCCGGCCACCGCCGAGGAACTTGCGAGCGTCCCACAGGATGGGCAGGCGCACACCGTCACCGTCCTCGGCATCGGCGAGGTCAGGGCGCAGGCGAGCGAAGGGCCAGCCGGATACGGCGTGGTCATCGCGCTCCCACTCGGCGACGTCAACGCGACGACGACGACGCTGAGCCTCATGATCGCCCTCATCGGACTCCTCGGCATGGGGCTCGCCGCGATCTTCACGTCGCGTTGGATCCGCGCATCCATGGCACCGCTCGAGCGGGTGGAGCATCTCGCGACCAGCATCTCGAAGCTGCCCCTCACCTCGGGCGACGCCGCCCTCGACGTGCGGGTCGAACCGCGCGACGCGGACCCGCGCACCGAGGTCGGGCGCATGGGCCAGGCCTTCAACACGATGCTCGGGCACATCTCCCGCGCCTTCACCGCGAGGGAGGCGAGCGAAGCGAAGATGCGGCAGTTCGTGGCGGATGCGAGCCACGAGCTGCGCACCCCCCTCGCGTCCATCCGCGGCTACTCCGAGCTCACGCGCCGCAGCCGCGCAGACCTGCCGGAGGACACTGCTCGCGCTCTCGAGCGGATCGACTCGGAGTCCGTCCGCATGACCGCGCTCGTCGAGGAGCTCCTGCTGCTCGCCCGCCTCGATGAGGGTGTCGACGTCGAGCACGGGACGGTCGACCTGTCGCTCATCGCCCTCGAGGCGGTCGGCGACGCGCACGCTGCGTGGCCGAAGCATCGGTGGAACCTCGACATCCCAGGCGTCGCCATCGAGGTGACGGGAGTCGACGCGCAGCTGCGCCGAGTCGTCTCGAACCTCCTCGCCAACGCGAACGCGCACACCCCGGCGGGAACGAACGTCACCCTGACGCTCGGCGTCGAGGGCAGCAACGCCGTGCTCAGCGTCGTCGACGACGGGCCAGGCATCGACCCCGGCGTGCTCGAGCACCTCTTCGAGCGGTTCGTGCGCGGCGACGTGTCTCGCACGCGCGGCGAGACCGAGGCGAGCTCCATCCCGGTCACCCGCGGCACGGGCCTCGGCCTCTCGATCGTGAAGAGCGTGGTGGATGCGCACGGCGGCACGATCTCCGTCGACAGCCGCCCTGGCGAGACGCGCTTCACGGTGCGCCTGCCGCTCGCCGAGCCTCAGCCCTCGCGGGGCTGAGCCCCGCGCGAGGTCGAGCCCGCCCGCCCGCGAGGCCGCGCCGAGCCCGTCCCGACGCCGAGCCCGTCCGCCATCCGCCCATCCGTCGTCAGGTGGGGCGTTTTCACCCCGTCGCGGCGTGCAACACGCGGCCAGAGTGACCTTTTCGTGGGTAGCTCCGCGCTGGGGTGGATGCGCGCGGAGGTGCACCGGGGACGGGTGAGCGCCGCCCGCCCGCCATCCGCTCATCCGCCCAGATGGGGCGTTTTCACCCCGTCGCGGCGAGCAACACGCGGCCAAAGTGACCTTTTCGTGGGTAGCTCCGCGCTGCAGTGCGGGCGCAGATGCGCGCGCAGAGCGCGGAGGTGCGCCGGGAGCGGATGCGCGCGGGGATGGAGCGGCTGCGGTGCGCGCGTAGTCGGGGCACGCGCGGGGCGGGAGTAGGGCCGGTGAGCGCCGCCCGCCCGTCATCCGCCCATCCGCCGTCAGATGGGGCGTTTTCACCCCATCGCGGCGTGCAACACGCGGCCAGAGTGACCTTTTCGTGGGTAGCTCCGCGCTGGGGTGCGGGCGCGGAGGTGCGCCGGGAGCGGATGCGCGGGGAGGACGCGGAGGTGCGCCGGGGACGGATGGGCGCGGGGAGGACGCGAGGGGGTCAGATGCGCGCGGGGATGATGCGGCTGCGGCGAGCGCCTGCTCAGGGCGACTCTGCCAGCTGGAATCCACCCCCGGCGCTCGGGGTTCGCGCGTCGGCTCGCGAGCGACGCGCATCCACGATGAGGTGAACCGCGGCCCAGCACGCGACGGCGACGGACGCGAGGGGCGCGATGAACGGCAGGCCTGGCACACCGAGCCCCACGGTCAGGGCGAGCACAAGTGACCCGCCGACCGCGAGGATGGCGCTGACGGGCCTCGATGCGGGGATCATCGCGGTGAGCGGGATGGTGGGTGCCGCGCCGATGCAGAGGGCTGCGAGCACCCAGAGCGGCTCTTGCGCCGGATGGCCTGCCCCCGCGAGCTGCGAGCCTGCCTCGAGCAGCAGCGCGGCCACGAGGAACGCACCGCCGACCAGCCAGCGCCTTCCGAACCGGCGGAAGAGCATCCACGCTCCGACGGCTGCGAGCGGAAGCACGACGAGGCAGCCGAGGGCCAACCCGACGTTCATGGCGTGCGTCGAGTCGCGGAACGCCAGACTCCAGCTGCTGCCGCGGATGGCGAGCGCCGCGCAGAACGCTCCGGCCAGCGCCGTCAGGGCCGCGAGGACCAACAGGATCAGGAAGCGGGCTCGGCGCTGTCGGGCTCGGCCATGCACGGGGCGGTCTGGGCGAGCAGCGAGCTGCGACCTGCGGGCGCCGGCGGTCTCCCTGCTCACGTCGATCGCGCTCAGGACGAGCATGGTTCCCGCTGCGAGCGGCATGATCGACGGCATCATGCTCGTGATGAACAGGGCGACGAGGCAGCTTGAGGAGATGACTCCGGCAAGCATCCACGCCTCGAAAGCGGAACGATTCCGTCGCAGCAGGCCCCGGAAGACGACGCTCAGCGAAGCGATCCCGAGCGCGCCGGCGACCACAAGCCAGAAGGAGGTGGAGTCTCCGAACCAGGTGCTCGTCGCTCCCGGCAGAAGGTTGTCATCCGCTTCCTCCCATCCGATCGACCAGCTCAGGCGCGCGCACGCGGCGGCCGCGGCGTGCAGCACCCAGAGCGCAAGTGCCGAGAGTGCGGCCAGGGCGGTGAGCTTGCCACCGTGGCGGCGGCCGAACATCATGACGGTCAGGAAGAGCAGCAGCAGGCCTGAGAACTCCTGGAACCCGGTGATGCCGAGGCGCAGCCAGGTCGGCTCCATGAGCGCGCTCACGAAGATGGTGGCCATCGGGATGAGGCTCACGATCAGCGCTGCGACCGCGACGCCGAGCGTCGCCCCCGGTGTGGCCCGGGCGGCGAGGCCATGCACGCGGATCGACCAGGCGTCCGCGAGCGTCGGCTTCGTCTTGCCACGCTCGACGGCGTCCTCGAGGAGCACCGCGAGCAGGTAGTCGCCGTTCTCCTCCCGCCAGGCGCGCGGATACCAGCGAAGCAGGCGCTCGAACCTCGTGCTGAGGGGCGCGCTCACCAGGCGCGGCCGAGACGCAGGGCCGGGGAGGGGCGAACGGCAGGCGAGGGGCCACGCTTCAGCGCCGTCGCGGCGACCTGCGCGCGAGCCGCAAGAGCCTCGGTCTCCGCCACCAGGTCGTGGTGTCCCTGCGGGGTGAGCTCGTAAGAGCGGCGGGCGCGGCCATCCACGATCTCGTCGCCTGCCTTCTGGATGCGCTGCTCGCGTTCGAGGCGCTCGAGCGCCGCGTAGAGGGTGGTCGCGCGCAGCGTCGCGGTGCCGCCGCTGAGGCGTTCCACGTCGCGCATGATCGCGTAGCCGTGCTGCCGCCCGGCGGCGAGGGCGGTGAGGATCCAGAACGTGGACTCGGTCATGGTTGCCATGCACAGGAATATACCCGCCATTGGACTATCTGGCCACACGCCTCCGCTCTCCGCCGCCCTTTCTCCGCCGCCCTTTCTCCGCCGACCGCTCTCCGCCATCCACCGCCAGATGGGCCAGTTTCACCCCGTGGCGGCGCGCAACACGCGGTGAAAGTGACCTTTTAGAGGGGTGGGTAGGCGGGTCCGCGCGGGAGCGCGGGTGCGCGGCGCGGGCGTGGGTCCGAGCGGGCGCGGGGTCGCGCGGGCGGGTGGGGTCGCGGCGCGGGCGTGGATCCGCGGCGTGGGCGTGGATCCGCGGCGCGGGCGCTACGCGACGACGGGAGGCCGGTCGGCGCGCTCCGGCGCATCCTGGAACGCGGCCTTCGGCACGAAGCAGAGGGCGATCGCGGCGGCGACGGCCGTGAGCCCGCACACCGTCCACACCGTGAAGTACCCGGCAAGCGAACCGGCCGTCCCCTCGGCGGCTGGCGCATTCGCGAGCGTGCCGAGCAGGGCGATGCCGAACACGCACGACGCCATCGCGCCGCCCAGCGTCTTCACCGAGTTGGTGAGGCCCGTCGCGACGCCCGTCTGCGTCGCGGGTGCGGCCGCCGCGGCGGCCGATGGCAGCGCGGCGACGAGCGCCCCCGAGCCGATGCCGGCGATGACCATGTTGGTGACCGCCTGCAGGTAGCCGTCGTGGAACGGCAGGAACAGGAGGTAGCCCGTCGCGACGAGACCGCTCGCGCCGATGAGTGCGACGCGGGGTGCGAGCAGCTTCGTGACCTGCGAGTAGAGCAGCGCCCCCACGACCATCGAGAGCACGTAGGAGCCGATGAGGATCGACGTCTGGCCGGCGGATGCGCCGAGCCCGTATCCGTACACGCTCGGGTCGGTGCGTGCGAACGTCGAGAGGGGTGCCTGCGCGCCGAGCACGCTCACGCCGAAGAGCCCCGCTGTGAGGAACACGGGCCAGAGCGCCGACGACCGGAACAGGCGCACGTCGATGAGGGGGTCTGGGCGTCCGAGCTCGACGCGCGCGAAGAGCGCGAGCCCGGCGAGGCCGAGCAGGACGACGAGCCACGAGGAGAGGTCGCCGGGGCCGGTGACGCGGAGCAGGCTGAGGCCGCCCGTGAACGAGAGGAGGGCGAGGCTGAGGAGCAGGAGGCCCGGGTAGTCGAGCTTGCCGCCGACCGGGCTGGGCGATTCCTTGACGCCGAAGAGGATCACGAAGAAGCAGAGGGCGACGGCGATCGCTGGGATCAGCAGGAGAACCTGCACCGGCAGTGACTCGGCGAGCGCTCCGGCGCTGAGCGCGCCCGCGATGGCGCCGAGCTGCAGGGCGGCGACGAGCACGCCGGCGGAGGTTCGGGTGAGTCTGGCGGAGTTGGGGCGCTCGCGGGTCCGCGACCAGATGAGTGCGATCTCGAGGGGCAGCCAGATGACGTAGAAGCCCTGCAGCGCCCAGGCGACGAGGAACATCCAGAACTCCTGCGCGAAGACCAGGCCGAACGAGGCGAGGGCTGTCACCGCGGTCGAGGCGAGCAGCACCTTGCGCTGGCCGATCATGTCGCCGAGCTTCGCGAGCACCGGCACGACGAGCGCCGACAGCATGAGCTGCGCGCCCTCGAGCCAGTTGACGTCGGCGTCGTGGATGCCGAGGTGGCGCGCGATGTCGGTGAGCAGCGGGGTGTAGTAGCCCTGCAGGATCCCGCTCGTGAACTCCACGAAGGCCAGGAACCCGACGATGCCGGCGATGGAGGCGAAGCCGGTGGAGCGGAGACGGTGCACGGTGGTGCCTTTCCTCGAGGGGCTCTCGGTGTCGGATGTCAGAGGGAGCGCAGCAGCGTCGTGTGGAACTTCACGCCGGCGTGGAGGCTCGCGATCGAGACGCGCTCGTCGACCCCGTGGATGGCGGCCCGCTGCGTGGCGTCCATGGCGAGCGGCGCGAAACGGTAGGTGGCGGGCGCGAAGCGCTGGAAGTGCTTCGCGTCGGTCGCGGCGAGCGTGATGTACGGGGCCGCGATGGCCTCCGGGTACGCGGCTCGCGCCGCGCCCTGCAGGAGGCGGAACTGCGGGTTGTCGGTCGGCGCGATCGTGGTGGGCTCGTTCGGGTCGGTGATGCGGATGCGCACCTCCCGGTCCCGGATGGCGCGTCGCACGTGCCGTACGGTGCTGGCGACGCTCTCGCCGGGCGCGATGCGGCAGTTGAGGGTGGCGCTGGCGCTCGCGGGGAGCACGTTGTCGGCGGTGCCGCCGCTGAGGCGTGTCGTCGCGAGGGTCGTCCGGACGAGCGCGGCGGCGTCACCGCCGAGGCGGGCGAGTGCGTGCGCTGCGAGCTGGGGTGCCCTGGTGAGGGTCTCGAGGATGACCTTGCCGGAGCCGTGCGCGTGCGGCGTGAAGGTCGCGAACATCTCACGGGCCACCGGGTTCAGGCGGGCGGGGAACGGGCGTCGCTCGACGCGAGACACCGCCCTCGCGAGGCGCGCCGTCGGTGTCAGCCCGGAGGGTGCTGAGGCGTGCCCCGCGTCGCCGCTCGCCTCGAGGATGACGTTGACCGAGCCCTTCTCGCCGACCCCGATCATGGCGGCTGGCACGTCGATGAACGGCAGGGGAGCATCCACCACGGCACCGCCCTCGTCGAGCACGAGCCACGGTGTCAGGCGGCGCTCGCGGAAGAGCGCGGCGGCCGCGGTGGCGGCGCCGGAGTGCGTCTCCTCGTCGCCGCCGAACCAGAGGTACACGTCGCGCGGGGGCGTGTGGCCCTCTGCGAGCAGCGCCTCGACGGCCTCCATGATGACGCAGAGCGGCCCCTTGTCGTCGAGCGTTCCGCGGCCCCAGACGGAGTCGTCGGCGATGACGCCGTCGAACGGCGGATGCGTCCATCCTTCGGCTTCGAAGGCGGGGACGACGTCGAAGTGCGCCATGAGGACAAGCGGGCCGGATGCCGTCGCGTCGAAGTCGCTGCTGCTGCCGTCGCCGCCGGGGCTCGCGCTGCCCGGCCAGCGGTAGAGCACGCCCCGTTCGGTCACGAGCTCGCGCTCGAGTTGGGCGTTCGCGAGCGGGTACAGCTCCTGCAGGAGCACGAGGAACTCCGCGAACGGGGCGAGGGGGTCGGCGGCGTCGGCGTCGGCGTCTTCGACGGTCCGCACGCGGACCATCCGGGAGAGGCGCGCGGCGATGCCGTCGACGCCCTCGTCGTCGAGGGGGTGGCGGTCCGGGCGGTGCGGATCGAGCATGTCGTCAGTGTAGGTCGCGCCCCGGCCGTCGCTGCGTGGCGGCGGTGGAGGGGGGTGTCAGCTGCCGGGGCGGCGCGCTCCGGCGGCGTCGCGGTTCTCGACCTCGGCGAGCCAGGTGCCGAGGATGCGGGCGAGGGCCGCCCGGTCGTCGGCGCTCACGTCCCCGAGGAGCCGCTCCTCGTTCTCGAGGTGTCGTGTGTAGGCCGCGTCGATGAGCTCGAGCCCGCGCTCGGTGAGCTGCACGACCCGGCCCCGGCCATCCGCATCGCTCACCCTTCTCGTGACGAGGCCCGCGCCTTCGAGCCGGTCGACGCGCTTCGTCATGGCGCCTGTCGTGACCATGGTCGACGCGGCGAGCTCGCTCGGGGTGCGCTCGAAGGGGGCGCCGGCTCGTCGCAGGGTCGCGAGCACGTCGAAGTCGCCTTCGCCGAGTCCGTACTCGCGGTAGACGCGTGTGAGCTCTTCCGTGAGGTGGATGCCGATGCGGTGGATGCGGCCGATGACGCCCATGGGGGAGGCGTCGAGGTCGGGGCGCTCGCGCTCCCACTCGGCCAGGATCTGGGTGACGCGGTCGTCGGGTGCTCGCATGTTGACAGCATACCTTCCGTGGAAGCTAGAGTGGCTTCCATGGAAGCTAAATGGCGCTGGATGCTCATCACCGCGATCGCACCGATCGCCTGGGGGAGCAACTACGCCGTGATCGGGGCGTTCCTGCCCGCCGACTCGCCGCTCTGGGGTGCCGTGCTGCGTGCGCTCCCAGCGGGGCTGGTCCTCCTGCTCATCGCCAGGAAGCTGCCGGAAGGGGCATGGTGGTGGCGCGCGCTGGTGCTCGGCACGATCAACATGAGCGCGTTCTTCGCGCTCGTGTACGTCGCCTCCCAGCTGCTGCCGTCGAGCATCGCCTCGATGATCATGGCGGTCTCGCCCATCGTGATGATGCTGTTCGCCGCGTCGATGCTCGGCGAACGGCTGCGAGCGCTCCCCGTCGCCGGCGCCGCGGTGGGGCTCCTCGGGGTCGTGCTCATGCTCGCGGCCGGATCGACCGCCATCGACTGGCGGGGTGTGCTCGCCTCCGTCGCGGCAATGGCGCTCGCCTCATTCGGCTTCGTGCTCGTCAAGCGGTGGGGGAGCGACGTCAGCCTCCTGCCCCTGACCGCCTGGCAGCTGGTGGGTGGCGGCCTCGTGCTGCTGCCCGTCGCGCTGCTTGTCGAAGGGCCCATCCCCAGCTACGACGGACCAGCCATCGCCGCGCTCGCGTACGTCGGACTCTTCTCGACGGCACTCGCCTACCTCGCCTGGTTCGGCGGGCTCAAGAACCTGCCGGCGGGCACGACGGGGCTCATCGGCCTCCTCAATCCCGTGACGGGGGTCGTGCTCGGAACGCTCCTGGCGGGCGAGGCGCTTGAGGGTCAGCAGGCCATCGGGATGGGGCTCGTGCTCCTCGGGATCCTGCTCGGCCAGCCGATCATCCCTCCGCTGGTCCGGCGCATCCGGTTCAGGTGGAGCAGTCGGAGCGCGAGAGCGACGGGGCGCGAACGTCGACGAGCACCTTCATGGCCCGGCCGCTCTCGAGCGTCGCGAAGGCGTTCGCCGTCTCGCCCAGGGGCACCGTCTCGGTGATGAGCGCGTCGGCGGGGATGACGTCGCGTGCGAGCAGCGACGCGGCCCGCTCGAAGTCCTCGCGCTCGTAGACTCGCGCCCCGACGATGGTGAGCTCGCGCCAGAACACGCGGTGCAGGTCGATGGGGCGCGGCTGCGGGTGGATGGCGACGATCACGAGCGTGCCCCGCACCTTCACGAAGCTCGTCGCGGTCAGCACTGCCGCCGCGGATCCGGAGACCTCGAACACCACGTCGGCGCCGGCCCCGCCGGTCCAGGTCTCGATGGCGTCGGCGGCGTCGGGGGAGGTGGGGTCCGCGACCTCGATGCCGAGCGCCTCTGCGGCAGCCCGACGCTGGGGGTCGAGTTCGAAGAGCCGGACCTCCGCTCCCGCCTCGCGCGCGACGGTGGCGATGAGCACCCCGATGGGGCCCCCTCCGATGATGAGGGCCTTGTCGCCCGCCGTGAGCCCAGAGCGCCGGACGTCATGGGCGGCGACGGCGACGGGCTCGACGAGCGCAGCGTGCGCGAGCGACATACCCTCGGGCAGTCTGACGAGGGTGGATGCCGGCACGTTCCAGTACTCCTGCAGCGCGCCCGTCGAGTCGATGCCGATGAAGTCGAGGTTCTGGCAGATGTGGCTGTGGCCCGCGAGGCAGGCGGGGCACGTGCCGTCCCAGGCGAGCGGCATGACGGTCACGGCATCGCCGTCGGCCCAGCCATCGACGCCGGGGCCGACGGCGGCGATCGTGCCGCTCATCTCGTGGCCGATGACGCCGCTGTGGGTGATGCGCTGATCCATCGCGCCGTGCAGGATGTGGAGGTCGGTGCCGCAGATCCCGACGTAGGCCACGGCGATCTGCACTTCTCCCTCGCCGGGTGGCACGCTCGTGCTCGTGCGGATCTCGATGGTCTTCTGGCCGACGTAATGTGCTGACAGCATCGTTGCTCTCCCGGTCGAGTCTTCAATAGGTGATACATAGTACCAATTGTTGGCAGCGCTACCAGAATCCCTTGCTCTAACGTCAGACGTATGATGTAATCGCATCAGCCCCGACCTGCGGGCAGCAGTCGTCAACGACGTCGACCAGAAAAGGACGCACAATGTTGCAAGATTCGTCCCAGAAGCGCCGCAGCAGGCGCATCGCCACCATCGCGGCAGCTGCTGCCTCAGCTCTCCTGCTCGCCGGATGCTCCGGGGGAGCCGGCGGCGAAGTCAACAGCGAGTACGGCTTCGCGACTGCAGAGCAGGTCGCCGACAGTCCCATCATGGTCTGGGTCGACGCGGCCCGCGAGCCGGCCATCGCCGCCTTCAAGGAAGCCAACCCCGACGTCCCGATCGAGTACGAGGTCTACGACGGCAACGCCGGCGGCAGCGGCACCTTCCAGACCCGCATCGCCCTCATGGACCAGGCCGGCGAGGGCTGGCCCGACGTGGTGTTCTCCACCCAGCAGAACGACGCCTCGTGGGCCTCGCAGCCCGCGCCGGGTGGCGGGCAGGGCTTCGCGGCTCCCCTCAACCAGGGCTTCTTCGACCAGGAGTTCCTCGACGGCTTCTCCGCAGGCGCCCTCGACCCCTCCACGATCGAGGACACCGTCTACGGGCTCCGCAACGACCTCGCGCAGGTCGTCACCTACTACAACCAGCCGCTCCTCGACCAGTTCGGCTACGAGGTGCCCACCACGTGGGAGGAGTACGGAGAGCTCGGCGACAAGCTCGCGGCAGAGCACCCCGGCTACATCCTCGGCAGCGTCGGCGACGCCTTCATGCCCTACGTCTACTACCAGGGCACGCAGTCACCCGTCTTCCAGACCGAAGGCGACACCTTCGTCGCCGACATGGAGGCCTCGAACTCCGTCGAGATCAGCAAGATCCTCGACAAGATGATCGCCAACGGCACGATCGTTCAGGACAGCGTCTTCAGCGCCGAGTTCACGTCCAAGTACGCCGACAAGGTCGTCGTCATGCCCGGGCCGGTCTGGTACACGGGCGCCGTCTTCCAGAGCGCCCTTCAGGTCCCGGAAGGTCAGCTCGGCGTGGCAGCTCCCCTCGCCTGGGAGGGCGAGGAGATCGCCACCGGCAACGTCGGCGGCGGCATCTGGTACGCCTCGAGCCACACGCAGAACCTCGAATCGGTCAAGACGTTCCTCGAGTTCGCGGTGAGCGCCCCCGAGTTCCAGGTCGAGCTCTCGAGCGGCTACCCCGCCTACTCCTCCGCCGCCGAAGGATGGCTCGGCAAGCTCGCCGAGACCAACTACTTCATCGACGGATTCGAGCAGCAGATGATCGACGCCGGCGGCAGCATCTGGAGCGGCTGGGCATCCGCACGCTTCAGCCCGGAGACCGCCTGGGCGACCACCGTCATGCCGGCGATCGCAGACGGCAAGACCATCGAGTCGGTCCTCCCGGACTGGCAGACCGAAGTGCTCAACGAAGCACAGGTGAACGGGTACACGGCCGCCGAATGACCTCCACCCAGGCTGCACCCGCGGTCGGCGCCGCTCTCCTGAGCGACGCCGACCCGGCGGGGCCGAAGAAACCACGCACGGCGAAGCGCAAGCGCGCCGCCAACCCACTCGCGAACGAGACCCGCTTCGGCTACGTCTTCATCAGCGGCTACGTCCTGCTCCTCCTCGCCTTCGGGATCATCCCGACCCTCTACGCGGTCTTCCTGTCGATCACCAAGGACGGCGTGTTCGTCGGAATCGACAACTTCGCGCGGGTCTTCGGCGACTACCGGTTCCTGCCCGCCGTCGGCCACGTCACGCTCTACATCGTGTTCTGGCTCGTCAGCCTCATCATCCTCGTGACGTTCCTGGCGATCATCGTGCACTCGATCCGCGCCAAGTGGCTGAGCGTGAGCATCCGCTTCCTCTACTACATCCCAGGAGCCATCGCAGGGGCGTCGAGCGTCATGCTCTGGCTGTTCCTGCTCGACCCGACCGTCAGCCCCGTCGCCGGACTGCTGCGCGCGATGGGCTACGACTCGCTCATCCGCACCGTCTCCATCGACAACCTGCCCATCGTCTTCACGGTCATCGCGTTCTGGACCGGCGCTGGCAGCTGGATCGTCATCATGTACGGCGCCCTCAACAACATCAGCAACGAGGTCATCGAGGCAGCCAGGGTCGACGGAGCCAACCCGCTCCAGGTCGCCCTCTACATCCAGCTGCCCATGATGACCAAGTGGATCTCCTACATGGGCATCATGTCGCTCGCCGCGGGAACGCAGCTCTTCGTCGAGCCGCGAGTGCTCTCGCAGGCCAGCCGCGGCGTCGTGCCAGAGGACTATTCGCTCAACCAGCTCGCGTACCTCTACGCGTTCAAGCAGGGCGACTTCTCCGGCTCGGCCGCCATCTCCATCACGCTGCTCGTCGTCGCCCTCGCGCTCTCGACGGTCTTCATCCTCAAGGGAAAGCTGTTCGAACGTGACTGACACCGTGCACACCAGGAACGTCGAGCACCAGGACACGGCGCATCCCGTCACCAAGGCGCTCGCCCGCAAGCTGACGCCGGGCGAGTGGATCATGCGCATCGTGCTCGGCGCCGTCATCGCCTCGTTCGTCGTGTTCTTCCTGCTGCCCATCGTGTGGCTGCTGCTCGCGGGCACCAAGGATGCGCGTTCGCTGCTGCTCGAGAACCCCATGTCGTTCGGCTCGTTCGAGCAGCTGGCCGCGAACTGGGAGCAGCTCTTCAGCTTCCAGAACGGCATCTTCCTCACGTGGATCGGCAACTCGGCCCTGTACTCGTTCGGCGCGCTCGTGATCACGCTCATCGTGAGCGTTCCCGCCGGCTACGCGCTCGCGCTCGGCAACTTCCCTGGCCGCAAGGCGCTGCTGCTCGTGACGCTCATCGTCATGCTCATCCCCAACACGGCACTGGTGCTGCCGATCTTCCTCGAGCTGAGCGCGGTGAAGCTCATCGGGTCGCCGCTCGCCGTGATCCTGCCCTTCTCGTTCTTCCCCTTCGGCGTGTACCTGACCTACATCTACTTCTCGACGGCCGTCTCGCGTGACCTGCTTGATGCGGCGCGCATCGACGGCGCGAGCGAGCTGCGGGTCTTCGCGCAGGTCGCGATGCCGCTCGCGGCGCCCGTCATCGCCCTGGTCGGGTTCTTCAGCTTCACGGGCAACTGGAACAACTACTTCCTGCCGTTCCTCATGGTCGGCGGCAAGAACGTGCCGGTGCAGGTCGGCCTCGCCAACCTGCTCTCGAACGTGCCCCAGTTCAACCCCACAACGGCCACGAGCATCGTCATCGAGCTGCCGACGCTGGCCCTCGCGACGCTGCTCTCGGTTGCGCCGATCGTCATCATCTTCCTGTTCTCGCAGCGCTTCCTCGTCTCCGGGATGACCGCGGGCGGCACGAAGGGATGAACGGCGAGACGCTCTCCGCAGTGGATGCGGGTCCCGGCGGCGGCGGACGCCGCGAGCTCGCGGCGCGCATCCCCGTCGACACGCACGTGCACCTCTGGGACCGCTCGCTCGTGCCGCAGACCTGGATCGACCCTGACTCGATGTCGGCCATCGACCGGGACTTCTCGGGCGACCACCTGTCGGAGCAGCTGCGCGAGGCGGGCATCTCGCGCGCCGTGGTCGTGCAGTCCGACCGCACCCTCATCGAGAACGACTACCTCTTCGACGAGGCTCAGCGCGCCCCGGAGCTCGCCGGAGTCGTGGGCTGGGTCGACCTGCGGGCCGGAGCTGCGGGCGTGCGCATCCAGCTGGACGTGCTCAGCGGGCACGCGGGCTCGTCGAAGCTGGTCGGCATCCGCCACCCCGTGCACATCGACGAGGACGAGCGCTGGCTCTCGCGCGACGACGTCGCCGACGGTCTCGCCGAGCTGGGCGCGCGGTCGCTCGCGTTCGACCTCGTGATCCGGCCGTGGCAGCTCGAGCAGGCGGCCCGGCTCGCCGCCCGAGTACCTGGCACGAGCTTCGTGCTCGACCACCTCGGCAAGCCGCCCCTGTCGACGGGGGAGCTCGACGCCTGGAACGCGGGCCTGCGGCAGCTCGCGGCGCTGCCGAACGTCGCCGCCAAGGTCTCCGGCCTCACGATCGAGGACGACTGGGGCGACTGGTCGCAGGAGGCGCTCGAGCGCGCGATCGACCCCGCGCTCGAGCTGTTCGGACCGTCCCGCCTCATGTTCGGCTCCGACTGGCCGCTCGTGCGCCTCACGCGTGGTGGCTACCGGGCCTGGATCGACGCGTATCGATCCGCCACGTCCGCCCTCAGCGCCGACGAGCAGCGGCAGATCGACGCCGGCACCGCCGAGCGTGTCTACGGAATGAGCGAGGTGGCGTCGTGAGCGCCGCCGACGGCTCTGCCGGGATCGGGGTCGGACCTCTGGAGTCCGCATCCGCCCCCGCCGACTCGCGAGCACGCAGCGGAGGCCTCGAACGGCGACGCCTCGGCGAGACCGACGTGCGCGTGAGCCGCATCGGCTTCGGCGCCGCCTCCCTCGGCAACCTCTACCGCGAGACGGGTGACGAGGAAGCGGCAGGAGCAGTCACGGCGGCGTGGGAAGCGGGCATCCGCTTCTTCGACACGGCACCGCACTACGGGCTCGGGCTCTCGGAGCGGCGCCTCGGCGCGGCCCTCGCGGCCTACCCGCGCGACGAGCTCGTCATCTCGACGAAGGTCGGCCGCCTGCTGGTGCCCAACCCGAATCCGACGGGCGTCGACGACGGATTCGTCGTGCCCGACGACCTCACACGTGCCTGGGACTTCAGCCGAGACGGCGTGCTCCAGAGCCTCGAGGGCAGCCTCGAACGGCTCGGCACCGACCGCGTCGACATCGTCTTCGTGCACGACCCCGACGCGTTCAGCGAGGGCGCCGCCCGCGAAGCGCTCGTGACGCTCCGCGAGCTGCGCGACGAAGGCGTCGTGGGTGCCATCGGCGTCGGCACCAACGAGACCCACCAGCTCGGCGAGCTCTTCGACGAGCGCCTCATCGACGTCGCCATGCTCGCCGGCCGCTACACGCTCCTCGAGCAGCCGGGCCTCGACGCCGTCCTCGAACCTGCCAGGCGCTCCGGCGCCTCCGTCATCGCGGTCGGCGTCTACAACTCGGGCCTTCTCTCGACCCCACGCCCAGGATCGGACGCCGTCTACAACTACCTGCCGGCCCCGCCGGAGGTGCTCGAGCGGGTGCACCGCATCGCCGAGCTCTGCGAGCGGCACGGCGTCACGCTCCCGGATGCGGCACTCGCGTTCCCTCTGCAGCACCCCGCCGTCGCCGGCATCGCCCTCGGCATGCGGAACGCGGCCCAGGTGCACGACAACCTCAGACGCGCATCCGTCGCCGTGCCGGACGAACTCTGGCGCGACCTCGCCGACCACAGGCTCATCGACCCGAGAAGCTTCACCACCGACCACCAGGAGGACCCCAAGTGAGATTCGTTCAGCGCCGTGACGGCAACCGAGTCGTGCCAGGCATCGTCGACGGCGACCACGTCTACGACCTCGCCGGCGTCGACCGGGTCGACGGCGCGCTCCTCGCCCGCTCCGACGACGAGCTCGGCGAACTCGAAGCGGCCGCCCTCGGCACCGTCGGCCGCGAGCTCGAGGGCCTCGATCTCGCGGCCCCCATCGCGCGCCCCGGGAAGATCGTCTGCATCGGCCTCAACTACCGCGACCACGCCGAAGAGACCGGCGCCGCCATCCCAGAGGAACCCGTCATCTTCATGAAGGACCCGTCGACGATCGTCGGCCCCTTCGACGCCGTGCGCATCCCCCGCACCTCCGTCAAGACCGACTGGGAAGTGGAGCTCGGCATCGTCATCGCTCGTGAAGCCCGCTACCTCGCCTCGCCGGACGCCGCCGCCGCCGTCATCGGCGGCTACGTGCTCTCCCACGACGTCAGCGAGCGCGAGTTCCAGCTCGAACACGGCGGCCAGTGGGACAAGGGCAAGAGCTGCGAGACCTTCAACCCCCTCGGCCCGTGGGTCGCGACGCCGGACGAGATCGCCGACGTGCAGGCCCTCGGCCTCCGCCTCAGCGTCAACGGCGTCCCGCGGCAGAACGGCACGACCGCCGACCAGGTCTTCGACGTCAACCACGTCGTCTGGTACCTCAGCCAGTTCATGGTGCTGCAGCCGGGCGACCTCATCAACACGGGCACTCCCGCCGGTGTCGCCCTCGGCATCGAGGGCAACCCCTACCTGCGCGACGGTGACGTCGTCGAGCTGTCCATCGACGGCCTCGGCACCGCCCGCCAGCGCTTCGAGGACGCCTCGTGATCGCGTCCGCGTCCGCGTCGGCGTCGGCGTCGGCGTCGGCGTGCGCGTCCGCGGTCCCCGGCGCTGTCGCCACCAGCCGTCTGCGGATGGGTTTCGCGCTTCGGGATGGCTTGCACGCCATCCCGAAGCGCGGAAGCCATCCGCAAACAGCGGGATGCTCGGGGGCAGCGGCGTGAGCGGCGGCGGCACGAGCCCCAGCACCGGCGACAGCAGGAGCAGCGGCGGGACCGACCGCGACGGAGAGTTCGGCGGGAGGGTCGCGATCGTCACGGGCGGCGCATCCGGGATCGGTGCCGCCGTCGCGGAGGAGCTGCTGGCTCGCGGCGCGCAGCTCGCCGTGTTCGACCTCGACGGGGCCTCGGTTGCAGGGCCGGCACTCGGCGTGAGCGTCGATGTGTCCGACCGGGCCTCGGTGGATGCCGGGGTCGCGGCCGTGCTCGACCGCTTCGGGCGGCTCGACGTCGTCGTGAACTGCGCGGGCATCGGCGCCTTCGGCACGGTCGAGGACTCGAGCGACGACGACTGGGCGCGCGTGCTCGACGTCAACGTGCGGGGCGTCGCCCGCGTGTGCGCGGCAGCGATGCCGGCCTTGCGCGAGTCGGACGCGGCGGCCATCGTGAACCTCACCTCGATCGCCGCGACGACGGGAATCCAGCAGCGCGCGCTGTACTCGGCGACGAAGGGCGCCGTGCACGCGCTGACGCTCGCGATGGCGGCCGACCACGTGCACGACGGCATCCGCGTCAACGCCGTCTCGCCGGGCACGACCGACACGCCCTGGGTGCAGCGGATGGTCGCGAACGTCGCCGATCCGGAAGCGGAACGCGCCGCCATGAACGCCCGCCAGCCGACGGGCAGGCTCGTCACGCCGGCCGAGGTGGCAGGGGCGGTCGCGTACCTCGCGTCGCCGCTCTCCGCGTCGACGACGGGCAGCGTCCTGTCGGTCGACGGGGGCTTCGGCGGGCTCCGAGTGAGACCCGTGCAGGCGTAGGCCCGTGTCCAGTCTGCGCTGACTGCCCGAGGCCCGACGCCGTCGTTGCGAGCCCGGCGCCTCTGGCCTAGCGAGACAGGCTGACGAACCTGTACCGGATGCCGGTGCGCGAGGTGAGCCAGCCCTCCGACGGCTCACGGGCTTCCGCCGACCACTCCTCGCCAGACCAGTCAGGGGCGTGCGCGTCGCCAGGGACGTCGAGGTCGATCTCAGTCACCTCGAGGCGGTCGGCGCGCGCGATGGCCTCCCGGTAGAGCTCCCCTCCGCCCATGACCCACACGTCGGCGTCGGCGTTTGCATTGGCGTCGGCGTTTGCATTCGTGCCCGTGCCCACGAGGGCGAGCGCCTCCTCGAGCGACCCGGCGCGCTCGGCCCCCTCTGCGGCCCAGCCGGCCTGCCGCGTCACGACGATATTCCGACGCCCCGGCAGGGGACGGAAGCGTTCCGGGAGCGAGTCCCAGGTCTTGCGGCCCATGATCACGGGATGCTTGAGCGTGACGGCCTTGAAGTGCGCCAGGTCCTCGGGCACGTGCCAGGGGATGCCGCCCTCGGCCCCGATCACGCCGCCGCGCGCCTGCGCCCAGACGAGCCCGACGCTCATACCGCGATCGCCGCGCGGATCGTGGGGTGGTGCTCGTAGTTCGCGACCTCGAAGTCCTCGAACTCGTAGTCGAAGATCGTGTCGGGGGTGCGGTGGATGCGCAGCTGCGGGTACGGGTACGGGTCCCGCGTCAGCTGCTCCCGCACCTGCTCCTCGTGGTTGTCGTAGATGTGCACGTCGCCGCCCGTCCACACGAACTCACCGGGCTCGAGCCCCGTCTGCTGCGCCACCATGAGCGTCAGCATGGCGTAGGAGGCGATGTTGAACGGCACGCCGAGGAACAGGTCGGCGCTGCGCTGGTACAGCTGGCAGGAGAGCTTGCCGTCGGCGACGTAGAACTGGAACAGGGCGTGGCACGGGGGCAGCGCCATGGTGGAGATCTCGGCCGGGTTCCAGGCCGTGACGATGTGGCGGCGGGAGTCGGGGTTGTCGCGGATCTGTGCCACGACCTGCTCGATCTGGTCGATGTGGCCGCCCTCGGGGGTCGGCCAGGAGCGCCACTGCACGCCGTACACGGGGCCGAGGTCGCCGTTCTCGTCGGCCCACTCGTCCCAGATCTTCACGCCGCGCTCCTGCAGCCAGCGCACGTTCGAGTCTCCGCGGAGGAACCACAGCAGCTCGTACGCGATGGACTTGAAGTGCACGCGCTTCGTCGTGATGAGCGGGAAGCTCTCCGACAGGTCGAACCGAAGCTGGCGGCCGAACACGCTGCGCGTCCCCGTGCCGGTGCGGTCGGACTTGCGGGCGCCGGTCTCGAGCACGTCGCGCAGCAGGTCTTCGTACGGGGTCTTGATCTCCGAAGTCACGTCCCGAGGATACGCCTCGGCGCCCTCTAGGGCATCTCGCGGGAGGCGACACCTACGCTCGTGGCATGAGCACCCCCGCAGCCTCCCCGTCCGCGCCCGAACGTCTGCTGATCGCCGGCTTCGGCAAGCTCGGCGCGCGACTGGGGGAGCGGTACGCGGCCCGCGGCACCGAGGTGCTCGGCGTGCGGCGCGGCGAGCGCACGGCGGGCGAGGGCATCGAGCTCATCCGCGCCGACCTGACCGACTCGGGCGCCGCGCCCCTCAGCATGCCCGGCGTCGACGCGCTGGTCATCACGCTCCCGCCGCCCTCTGTGGACGGCGTCGTCGCGCCCGACGGCTACCGGCGCTCCCTCGAGACGCTCGCGGCGAGCCTGCCGAGCATCCCGGAGCGGGTCGTGTTCGTGTCATCGACGCGTGTGTTCGAAGGCAGGGGCGACGGCTCCTCGATCAGCGAGACGGACGCGCCGGCACCGACCTCGGACCGGGGCCGCGCGCTCGTCGACGGCGAGCGACGCGCGGTCGAGCTATTCGGCGCCACCGTCGTGCGGCCATCGGGAATCTACGGCCCGGGGCGGGACAGCCTCATCCGGCGTGTGCTCGCTGGCGACCCCATCCAGTACGCCCGCCGGACGAATCGGGTGCACGAGACCGACCTCGTGCGCGCCATCGAGGCGCTGCTCGAGCGGGCAGACGCGCCCCAACTGCTGCACGCGACCGACGCCAGCCCGGCTTCCCTCGGCGAGGTCGCGACCTTCGTGGCGGGCGAGCTGGGCGTGGATGCGCCCCCGCGCATCCACCCGGAAGAAGCGGGCGGCACCCTGCTGAGCGGCGAGCGGATGCACGCATTCCTCGGTGCCCTCGACTACCCCGGCTACCGTGACGGCTACGCCGAGATGGTGCGCCTGCGCGCGGCTTGACCCCGTCCGCCGCCGCCCTCCCGCTGCGCCTGCCCGTCTTCGCCCGGCCTTCGCGCGTCCCTCCCCGCTCCGCCCGCCCCTCCCCGCCGCGCAGGGCTGAGTTGTGGTCGTTCTCACGCGTTGTTGACGACCACAAGTCCGCTTTGGGCGTGCGCGCGCCCCGCCCACCTTGCCCGTCGGCGTTCTCCCGCTGTGCCTGCCCCTCCCGCTGCGCCTCGCCCTTTTTGCCCGGCCTTTGCGCGTGCCTCCCCGTTCCGCGTGCCCTTCCGCTGCTTCCTGGTTATGCACGTCCCTCCCCGTTCCGCGCAGGGTTGAGTTGTGGTTGTTCTGGCGCGTTCTTGACGACCACAAGTCCGCTTTGGACGTGCGCGCGGCCCGCCGCCGCATCCGCCGCAGTTCTCCCGCTGCGCCACGACTTCGCGTGCCCCTCCCGGTCCGCCCGCCCTGCGCGGGCCCCCTTCTGCTCAGGCCTCGTGTGCTTCCCCCGCTTGCCCAGAGTTGAGTTGTGGTTGTTCTGGCGCGTTCTTGACGACCACAAGTCCGCTTTGGACGTGCGTGCCGAGCTTGGCGGGCACGCCGGATGCCCGGGCGCGGGTTGGGGGGATGGCGGGGTGCGGGGTGATTGGTGCGCACAGCTTGGTGCGGACGGGGCGGTCGCCAGCGCGAGTTCGAGAGAAGCGACGCGCGCGGCAGCGATGCCGGTGCGCGGCATACTGGTGGCGTCGCCGCGAGGCGCCTGCTCCGCCCCGAGCTCCACCCCGCACTCGTCGCCCGTCACCAAGGGCGACGCCCGAAGGAGTCGCATGCCCGAGCCAGAAGCCCCCGACGAGACCGCGGGTGTGCCCTCACCCGCGTCCAGCTCACCATCGGTGCTCGACTCCGGGCAGTCCGTTCCGGGACAGCCCGTTCCCGTGCAGCCTGTTCCGGAGCAGCAGGTTCTCGGGCACCCCGTTCTAGGACAGCACGTTCCCGCGTTGCCCGACTCCGCGCAGCCCGTTCCCGCGTTCGCTGACGCTGACGCGTTCATCCTCACCGCCGGCACCATCGTGACGATGGATGCGCAGCTGCCGCGTGCATCCGCCGTCGCGGTCGCCGGCGCGAAGATCGTCGCCGTCGGCACGCTCGCCGAGTGCGCGGAGGTTCTGCCGGGGGCCCCGGTGCTCGATAGCGGCGCGCCCGTGCTCATGCCCGGCTTCATCGACCCGCACAGCCACCCGTTCCTGAGCGGACTCGCCACGCAGCTGCCTGCGCTGTCGATCGCGCCGTGGAAGGCGCCGCGCTGGAGCGACGTGCTCAGCATCTTCTCGCAGGCGATGGCGGAGAACGACGCGGGTCTTCCCCTGCTCTTCAACGGCTTCGATGCGCTCCTGCACGGTCGCCCGGCCCCGACGGCCGCCGACCTCGATGAGATCTTCGGCGACCGGATCGCTGTGGTCGTCGACAACTCCGGGCATGCCTGTTCGTTCACGTCGGCGCTCATCCGCAGTCGCGGCTGGGACGCGCATCCGCCCGCCGACCCGATCGGGGGATCCTTCGCGCGCGACGCCGACGGCGCCCTCACCGGCATCTCATACGAGATCCCCGCCAACACGGCCGTGCTCGGACCCGTCATGCAGCAGCTCGGCGGCAACCCTCTCGGCAGCGCAGCCGAGTACTACGCCCTCATGGCGCGCGCCGGCATCACCTCGACGTCCGACATGACGTTCTCCGCCGACCTCGCCCCCGCCTACGAGGCGCTCGCCGTCATGCCGTCTTCGCCGCTGCGTGTGAGCCTGTGGGAGGTGTCGACCGCCGCAGATCCGGGGGCTTCCGCAACGTTCGCCGCGGGGGAGGAGCGTCTCGTCAAGCAGGGCGTGAAGCTCTGGACCGATGGGTCCCCGTGGATCGGCAACGTCGCCACCTCGTTCCCGTACGTCGCGAGCGAGGCGACCGAGCGAGCGGGCATCGACCCCGCGACGGCGGGTGGCGCATCCGCCATGAACTACTCGCGAGCACAGGTGGATGCGATCCTCGACCGCTGCGCGCCGCTCGGCTGGCAGATGTCGTTCCACGCGAACGGCGACCTGGCCATCGACTTCGCTCTCGACGCCTACGAGCGCGCGCTCGCCGAGCACGGTCTGCTCGGCACCGACCACCGCTGGCGCATCGAGCACGCGGGGGCTGGGCGCCGCGAGCAGTTCGAGCGGGCCGCGCGCCTCGGCGTCCACGTCTCGCTCGCGCCGTTCCAGTACTACTTCTGGGGCGACCTCCTCGACGGGCACATGTTCGCGCCCGAGCACGGCGCGCGCTGGCAGGCGTTCGCCGAGGCGGTCGAGGCGGGGGTCGTGGTGTCGCTGCACAACGACGGCTCCGTGTCCCCGCCGGCCCCCATCCTGAACGTGCAGACGGCCGCGACCCGGCGCACGAGCAGCGGGCGCATCCACGCCCCGCAGCAGGCGATCTCGGTGGATGCGGCGCTCAAGTCCCACACGATCGACGCGGCCCGCACCCTCCACCGGGAGCATCTCGTCGGATCGATCGCGGTGGGCAAGCTCGCCGACTTCGTGGAGCTGAGCGCCGACCCGTACGAGGTGACGCCCCGCTACCTCTCGGAGCGCGTGCAGGTCCTCGGAACGTGGGTGGATGGGGCGCGCGTCGACCTGCTGGAGTTCCTCGCCGCGGCGCACGCCAGCGACCCCGCGCCGCACGTCCACCACGCGGCACGCGGCCACACGGGGCACGGCTGCTGAGTCGCGCGGGCCAGGCCGGGCCGGGCGGGCAGGGTCAGTCCGGGCCGGGCCGGGCCGGGCCTGGCGGGCAGGGTCTCGCGTGCGGGGCCTGGCGGGGCCGGTCCTGGCGGGCCGGGTCTCGCGTGCGGATTCTCGCGGGCTGGGCCGGGCCGCGCGCGGTTGCGTGCCGAGTCTTGCGCGCCGGGCCGCGCGCGCCGGCCCGCCAGAGTTGTGGCCTGGTGCGGTTGGGGCCGGGGTAAGCGGCATCTCCCCACAACTCTCTGCGGGAGGGGCGTCGGCGTGGCGGCCGGGGTTCGTCCGCGTGCGTATCCGCGTCCGCGGAGTTGTGGTTTGGTGCGTTTGGGGGCGGAGTGGGGAGCACTTGGCCACAACTCTCCGAGCGTCCTGGGTCCTGGTGTGAGTGGACAGGTTCCGCTGGCCGCTGGCCGCTGGCTGCTGGCTGCTCGCCCTTCGCCGTTGGGGCTCGGGCTCAGAGGTCGGTGGACCCGACCCGACTCGGCGCCCACAGAGTTGTCGCTTGGTGCGGTTGGGGGCGGGATGGGCAGCGCTTGCCCACAACTCTTTGATCGCT
This sequence comes from Pseudoclavibacter sp. RFBJ3, assembly GCF_002931375.1. Classification (NCBI taxonomy): domain Bacteria; kingdom Bacillati; phylum Actinomycetota; class Actinomycetes; order Micrococcales; family Microbacteriaceae; genus Pseudoclavibacter; species Pseudoclavibacter sp. RFBJ3. The sequence continues at coordinate 353,312 of NZ_PSXZ01000001.1, forward strand.
CGCGCTCTTTGGAACCGCGTCCGCTCCCACAGCGTTGTGGCTTGGTGCGGTTGGGGTCGGGGGTAGCGGCATCTCCCCACAACTCTCTGCGGGAGGGGCGTCGGCGTGGCGTCGTGGGTGCGTCCGCGTCCGCGTCCCCGTTCGCGTTCGCGGAGTTGTGGCTTGGTGCGGTCGGGGCGGCGTGGGGAGCACTTGGCCACAACTCCGGGGCGCGCTGCCGCTGCCGCTGCTGCTGCAGTGGAGCCCGAGCCCGAGCCCGAGCCAGAGCCAGAGCCCGCCGCAGAGCCCGAGCCCGAGCCAGAGCCCGCCGCAGAGCCCGAGCCCGAGCCCGCGCCCGCGCGAGCCCCAGGCGCCGGCCGCGCTAGTCGCGGATGCGGCGCCGCTCCCACGCGAGCGCGATGTGCTCGCGCATCTCTCTGGCGGCCGCCTCGCTGTCGCCGGCTTCGATGGCGGCGTAGACGCGCTCGTGCTCTTCGAGGGTGAGGCGCACGGCGTCGGCACCCGGAGCGCCGTAGTAGCGGCTGCTCTCGCCGGCGCGCTTCGACAGGCTGCGGGCGATGCCCGAGGCGAGGCGGTCGCCGGCGGTGTCCATGACGGAGAAGTGGAAGGCGACATCCGCGGCGGCGAACGCGTCGCGCTCGTCGGCGGTGGCGTGCATGGTCTCGAGGTGGTCGTGGATGACGCGCAGCTCGTCGTCGCTCCGGCTCGTGGCGGCGGCCGCGGCGATGCTCGACTCGAGCTGCCCGCGCACGACGGCGAGCTCGTCGAGGATGCCGAGCGTCTCGTCGTTCTCGATCATGGTGCCGAGCACGACCTTGTCGAGGATGTTCCACTCGGACTGCGGGGCGATCTGCGTTCCGCGTCCTTGCACGACGGAGACCATCCCCTTCTCCTCGAGGCGCTTCATGGACTCGCGGATGACGGTGCGGCTGACGCCGAAGTTCTCGCACAGCTCGGTCTCGGTGGGGAGGAGGTCGCCTGGTGCGACTTCTCCGGTGACGATGGCGGAGACGAGGTCGTGCACGACCTGCACGCCGAGCCTCGCGGCGGGCGTGCGGTGGGTGCCGAGCCGGGGCGTCGTGGTGCTGGACATGCGGTGATTGTAGTCACGAAGTGGCCCGCGAATCCGCGCACACGAGCAAAAGCCAGAAAAACGTATGACGAATAAATCATGTGATGTATGCTGAATCTCCCATCTGAAGATCAAGGACGATATGAAGATCACCGGCTTCCGCTTGCTCACCACCCGGCACGACTGGGGGCGGTCGATCGGCGACGTCAACGGCCACATCCGCGCCGCAGTCACCGACGTCCCGATCGTGATCCTCGAGACCGACGAGGGGGTCGAGGGGGTTGGCATCGGCTCGCACGCCGACGTCGCCAGGCTCTTCCCGGCGCTCGAGGGGGAAGACCCCCGAGGGGTCTCGGCGCTCTTCGACCGGATGCTCGCGCAGGTCTTCAAGTCCGGTCACGCGGGTGCCACCTACGGCGGGGTCGCGACGCTCGATGCCGCGCTCTGGGACCTCAAGGCGAAGCTCGCCGGCGAGCCCCTCTGGCGCCTGCTCGGCGGACGCGACAGGTTCGTGCCCGGGTATGCATCCGGCCTCGACATCGCACTCGACGACGGCGAGCTCGTCTCCTTCTATGAGGACTTCGCCGAGCGCGGCTACGTCGCCGGCAAGCTCAAGGGCGGCGTCGACCCGGTCGCCGATCTGCGTCGGCTGCGGCTCCTGCGCGGCGTGCTCGCTCGCAACACCCCGAGTCCGGGCCTCATGCTCGATGCCAATGAGTCGTGGCAGGTGAAGCAGGCGGTGAGGTACGTCTCCGCGATCGAGAGCGAGATCGACCTCCTGTGGGTCGAGGAGCCGCTGCGGCGCTGGGATGCGCTCGGTCACGCGCGCCTGTCGGCGGCGGTGCGCGCGGCGGTCGCGACGGGGGAGAACCTGACGGGCGTCGACCAGTTCCGTCCGCTCTTCGACGCGGGGGCGCCCGACATCGTGCAGGCTGGCGCCATCTGGGGGGTCACGCACGTGCTCCGCCTCGCCTACGCGGCGGATGCCAGGAACCTCCCCGTGAGCCCGGTGGGCTACAACACGAATCCGGCCGTCGCCGCCGCCATGACCGCGGTGCCGAATCACCTGACGACCGAGGTGCAGGCCCTGCACTGGGCTCACGGCATGAGCGTCGATCAGGAGTTCGCCGACGGTGGCATCGTGCTCGGGGACCAGGTTGGGTCCGGCATCAGCATCGACGAGTCTGCGATCGTGGATGCGGGGCGCGGCTGGGCGGACCCGGCCGGCCCGCACATGCGCCCGTCTCGTGCTGGGCTGCGGGTCGTGCTCGATGGCGTCGAGCGCTGAGCTGGCGCCTGGTGGGCGGCGGGCGCTGCGGTTGGCGCGCGAGAGTTGTGGGCAGGTGTCGCTGGCGGCCAGGACGAGCGCGTCGGGCCACAACTCGGCGCGGTGGGGGCGCCTTTGGGGTGCGATCACGTCGGCGGGCGAAGAACCTGCCGTGAGGACTTGCGGCGGGGTCCTCGCATCGGTACATTAGGTGCAATGGCAGCGCTACCAGTAGCGCTCACATAGACCGGTTTCCCATCCGGTTCGCACACGCTCACGCAACGGCGCGAAGGAGTCGCAGTGTCCACGAGTTCCCTTGAAACGCAGGCCGGAGAGGCCGAGGCCGGCAGCGCCGCCCTCCTGCCGGACGGCCCCGTGCGGGCCCGCTCCGCCAAGATCGGCGCCATCGGCGCTGGCGCCATCATGGCAGACCAGCACCTCGCGGCCTACAGCGAAGCCGGTTTCCCCGTCGTCGCGATCGCCTCCAGAACCAAGGCCAACGCCCAGCGCGTCGCCGAGCGGTGGGGAATCCCGACCGTGCACGACACCCCAGAGCAGCTCATCGAGGACCCCGAGGTCGAGATCGTCGACATCGCGTACCCGCCCGACCTGCAGCCCGCGCTCATCCGCAAGGCCCTCGCGCAGCCGCATGTCAAGGCGGTGCTGGCCCAGAAGCCCCTCGCCCTCACGCTCGACGAGGCCATCGCGCTCCGCGACGAGGCCCAGGCTGCCGGGAAGATCCTCTCCGTCAACCAGAACATGCGCTACGACCAGTCGATCCGCGTGCTCAAGCAGCTCCTCGAGCGCGGCGAGCTCGGCGAGCCCGTCTTCGTCGAGATCGACATGAAGGCCGTGCCCCACTGGCAGGGCTTCCTCGAGGGCTACGACCGCCTCACGCTCGCCAATATGAGCGTGCACCACCTCGACGTCCTCCGCTTCCTCTTCGGCGACCCCGACGAGATCATGACCGTCACCCGCTCCGACCCGCGCACCCAGTTCCCGCACACCGACGGCATCGTCGTCTCCACCCTGCGCTTCCCCGGCGGGCTCCTTGCCCTCTCGACGGAAGACGTGTGGGGCGGCCCGCGCGAAGAGGGGTTCGACGACGACTTCTCCATCACCTGGCGAGTGGAGGGGACGCGCGGCGTCGCGAAGGGCACGATCGGCTGGCCGAGCGGCACGCCGTCGACCATCACGTACGCCTCGGCAGCCCGCGCCGACGGGGGGCCGTCGACCGACGGCAAGTGGGTGACGCCCACCTGGGACACGCACTGGTTCCCGCACGCGTTCATCGGCGTCATGGAGCAGCTCCAGCACGCCGTCGAGACCGGCAGCGAGCCCGCCCTCACCGTCGCAGACAACGTCAAGACCGTCGCCCTCATCGAGGCCGGCTACCGCTCCATCGCCGAACGGCGCCCCGTGCGCCTCGACGAGTTCCCCCTCTGACCTCGACCCCCGCATCCACTCACCACCCCTCAACGGGCCAACGGCCCCAAGCGAAGGAGCAAAGAAGCTCATGATCCAAGTCGGCATCTTCAGCGGATACTTCCCCTACGACCTCAAGACCACCGCCCAGAAGGCGCGCGAGCTCGGCTTCAACACCGTCCAGCTCGACCTGCACTTCAAGGACCTCGACCTCACGGCGGGCCAGATCACGAAGGAGAAGGCGAAGCTCGTCGCCGACACCTTCCGCGACAACAACCTCCCCATCTCGGCGATCTCGGGATACACGAACATCGTGCACCCGGACCCGGATCATCGCCGCGCGAACGTCGACTACCTGAAGGAGATCATCCGCAACGCGCGCTCCTTCGGAACGCCGTACGTCATCAGCGAGTCGGGCACCTTCAACCCCGACAGCGAGTGGGACAGCGACCCGCACAACAAGACCGAGGACGCCTACGAGCAGGTGCGCGACGTGCTCGCCGAGCTCGCCCAGGAAGCGTACGACCACGGCTCGATCTTCCTGCTCGAGACGTACGTCAACAACGTCATCGGCTCGGTCCGCGAGACGGTGCGCGTGTTCAACGACATCCGCTCGCCCGGCATCGAGCTGCTCATGGACCCGACCAACTACTTCGACGCGTCGAATATCGACGACCAGGCCGGCGTGCTCAACGAGGTCTTCGACACGCTCGCCGACAAGGTGCGCGTCGCCCATGCCAAGGACGTCAAGCGGGCGGGCGACGACAAGAGCGAGAAGCACGCCGACATCGGCGACGACGACGCGCTCGCGTCGCACACCTTCCGCGGCGTCGGCGAGATCGAGCTGCCGGCCGCGGGCCTCGGCTCGCTGGACTACGAGCTGTATCTGCAGCGACTCGCGGAGCGCAGCCCGAATGCGCCGCTCATCATCGAGCACCTCGACGAGTCGGACATCCCGCGCGCGAAGAAGTTCATCGACGACATCCTGCGCAAGTACTCGATCTAGCCGGCGCTCGCGCCCAACGGGGCGCGGCGCGCAGCGGCCAGCTTCCGTGATGACTCGAGCCGGATCGCCCGAAGAGGGTGGCGTCCGGCCGAGTTGTCACGGAGATTGGACGGGGCGGGCAGCGGTGCACGCAGGGTCAGCAGACAACAACGGGCTTCGGCCGGAGGAACCATGACGGAAACAGGTGAGAAGCCGGTCGCGATCGTGACCGGTGCTGGCGGATCGCTCGGACGGGCCACCGCCCTGCGACTCGGGCGCGACGGCTACGCCGTCGCCGTGCTCGGGCGAGGCGGCGCGACGCTGGCGGAGACGGCGGACGAGCTGCGGGCTGCGGGCATCCCCACCTACGTGCTCGAGGTCGACCTGCGCGACGCCGCCGCCATCAAGGCGGCCGTGCGCGAGGCGGAAACCGAGTTCGGGCCAGTGCACGCGCTCATCAACAACGCCGCGATCTACCCGCCGACGCCGTTCTTCGACATCACGGTGGAGGAGTTCGACGACGTCGTCGCGGTGAACCAGCGCGGCTACTTCGTTGCGGCGCAGGCGGCGGCCGAGCTGATGCGCGAGCGCGGCACCGGCGCGATCGTCAACATCGGCTCCATCACGTGGAGCGGCGGATGGGACAAGCTCGCGAGCTACGTCACGACGAAGGGCGCCGCCGTCGCAATGACGCGGGCCCTCGCCCGTGAGCTCGGCGAGTTCGGGATCCGCGTGAACCTCCTCTCTCCGGGGGCCTTCCCGACGAAGGCCGAGGAGATCCACGAGAATCCCGAGCAGTACACGCAGTTCGTGCTCGACCACCAGTCGCTGAAGCGGCGCGGTGACCCTGACGAGGTCGCGAGCGTCATCTCCTTCCTGGTGGGCAACGACTCGAGCTTCGTGACCGGGCAGACGATCAACGTCGATGGCGGATGGGTGATGATGTGAGCGAGCAGCAGACTTCAGGGGCGGCGGCACGGACCGGGGCGGCGGGCGCCGGTGGCACGGACGGGGTCGACGTCTTCGGCGCCGAGCTGTCGATGGCCGATCTCCGGAGGCGCACGGGCGACCTCTCCGCCGTGGCGGGCATCCGCCAGGTGGTGCTCGACAACGGCGTGGAGCGCGGCGTGCGGGCGATCGACCTGCGCACCTCCGCTGGCCTCGAGCTCGAGGTGCTCGTCGACCGGGCGTTCGACCTCGGCTCGATGCGCTTCCGCGGTGCCCCCATCGGGTGGCGCAGTGGCAACGGGTTCCGGCATCCCGGCCTGCACGAGCACAACGACGAGGGCGGACTCTCCTGGCTGCGTGCGCTCGATGGGCTGCTCGTCTCCGGTGGGCTCGACCACACGCTCTTCGGCGGCGAGGTGGATGCGACCCGCTACAACTACCCGCCGAAGCAGACCGTCACGCACGGGCTGCACGGGCGGCTGACCGCGATTCCGGCGCGGCTGCTCGAGGCGCGTGAGCTCGAGCGCGACGGTCGAGTGGTGCTGCGGGTCGTCGGCGAGGTGATCCAGGCGACGGCGTTCGGTGAGCATCTGCGCCTGACGCGCACGATCGAGCTCGACTTCGACGGTCGCGAGGTGCGCTTCGACGATGTCGTCGACAACCTCGGGTTCGACCCGACGCCCCACATGTTCCTGTACCACATCAACGTCGGCTGGCCCTTCCTGGACGAGGGTGCGAGGTTCGTCGCACCCATCACGAAGCACCTCTGGCAGTCGGACTCGGTGGCCGAGCAGGGCGCGAGCTACCGGGTCATGCCCGCTCCGATCGACGGGTTCGTGGAGCAGGTCACCGAGCATGAGCTCGTGGCCGGCGACGACGGCAGGCACCGCGTCGCGCTCATCACGGCCGGTGGCGAGCGGGGGATCGAGCTGAGCTGGGAGGCTGCGGGCATGCCCCACTTCTTCGAGTGGCAGAACCTGCGCAGCGGCCAGTACGGCATCGGGCTCGAGCCGAGCACGCACCACGTGTCCGGGGATGCGGCTTCGCGCCAGGATGGCACGGCCCTGTTCCTCGAGCACGGGGAGTCGCGCAGCTACTCGACGACGATCCGCGTGCTCGACGGTGTCGCGGAGACGAGCGCGGCCGAGGCCGCTATTCGCGCTATCGGCGATCAGCCGGAATGAACCTTCATGCCCGGGGCTGACGACGAGGTTGGATCCGGGCGTCCTACACTTGACATGTTAGCGCTGCCAGCGGCGCATCCACCGAAACGAGGAACACCATGAGCGGCGCAGACGGCACCAGCGACACCCACCAAGCAGACTCCGGGGCAGGCGGTGGGATCCTCTCCGGCATCCGCGTGCTCGACTGCTCGATCGCCATGGCCGGCCCCTTCGCCGCGCAGCGCCTCGGCGACCTCGGCGCCGACGTCATCAAGGTCGAACCACCAGCAGGCGAATGGCAGCGCCACGCACCGGCCGGAGGCGCGGCGGGCAACGAGATCAACGTCTCCTTCCTCTCCCTCAACCGCAACAAGCGCTCCATCGCGCTCGACCTCAAGTCCGACGACGGCCGCGAAGTGCTGCGAGAGCTCGTCGCCACGAGCGACGTGTTCCTCCAGAACTACCGGCCGGGTGTCGCCGCCCGCCTCGGCGTCGACTACGAGACGCTGCGCGCCATCAACCCCAGCATCGTCTACGTGTCCGTCTCCGGATACGGCGAGGACGGGCCCTACAAGATGCGCCCAGGCCAGGACCTTCTGCTCCAGGCCATGAGCGGTGCCATGCTCTCCACGGGCCGCGACGGCGAACCCCCGCAGGCCGCCGGCCAGTACCTCGTCGACGCCATCACCGCATCCACCGCCTTCGAAGGCGTGCTCGCGGCGCTCTTCCACCGGGAGCGCACGGGCGAAGGCCAGCTCGTGACCGTCAACATGCTCGACGCCATCACGACCCTGCAGATGCAGGAGCTGTCCGTGTTCACCGCAGGCGGCGTGCCCCAGCAGCGCAGCGCCGAACCGCACGCGCACGTCTACATCCGCTCGCCCTACGGCTCCTTCGCGACCTCGGACGGCTTCATCGTGCTCGCCATGCCCGACCTCGAAGAGCTCGGCCGCACGATCGGGGAGGACAGCTTCATCGGCCTCCACACGCTCGACGACTCGTGGCGCCTCCGCGACGAGGTCTTCGCCAAGACCGCCGCCCGCCTCGCGACCAACACGAGCGCGCACTGGCTCGACGCCTTCTCGAAGACCTCGATCTGGGCCGGCCCCGTGTACGGCTACGCCGACCTCGTCGCCGACCCGCAGATCGCGCACAACGGCACCTTCGTCGAATACGAGCACCCGACCGAAGGGCTCGTCAAGACGCCGGGCTTCCCCTACAAGTTCTCCAAGACGCCCGCCCGCATCGACCGTGGCGCGCCCCTCACCGGTGAGCACACACGCGAGATCCTCGGCGAGCTCGGTCACGCCGCCGCGCACATCACGGAGCTCGCCGAGCGCGGCGCCATCGCCGTGCGCGACACCCTGACGAACGTGCAGGAGCACCTCGACGGCGCCGTGCTCGCCGACGGCGCCGTCCTGCCGGGCGGATCGGACGCGGCGCTGCCGGGAGAAGGCGCACCGGAGAGTGTCGCCGCGGCCGCCCCCGCGGCCGCCCCAGCGCCGGCCCACGCGGAAGCCGCCGGCGAACGATCATGAGCGAGAGCTCGCCGTCCTCCCCGGACACCAGCACGGGCGGGGCCCGCTACCGGGGCCTTACCTGGGACCACCCCCGCGGCCGGAACGCGCTCGAAGCGGCGGCAGCGCTCACCGCCGCAGCCCCTGGAAGCCGACAGGCGCTGATCGAGTGGGACGCGCATCCGCTCGAAGGCTTCGAATCGGCCCCCATCGCCGAGTTGGCCGAGCGCTACGACCTCATCGTGCTCGACCACCCCCACCTCGGCGAAGCGCTCGCGAGCGGCTCGTTCGTGCCGCTCGAGGAGATCTTCGACGCCGCCCTGCTCGACCGCGTGGCCGCCGACGCCATCGGCCCGAGCTTCACCTCCTACTCGCTCCAGGGCTCGCAGTGGGCGCTGCCGCTCGACGCCGCGACGCAGGTCTCCGCCGCCAGGGCCGACCTCCTCGCGGGCGAGATTCCGAACACCTGGGACGACGTCCTCGCCCTCTCGGAGCGCACCAGCGTGGCCCTCTCGCTGGCTGGCCCCCACGCCTTCCTCACCTTCGCGTCCGTGCTCGCGGGCGCTGGCGCGCCGCTTGCCGACGCCCCCGACTGTGGCTCCCTCTTCTCCTCCCGCCCCCTCGCCCGCGAGGCCTTCGAGGTGCTCGCGACCATCGCCCGCCGCTCACCCGCGGCGACGCACAGCGAGAACCCCATCGCCCTCCTCGAGCGCATGAGCAGCACCGACTCGCTCGCCTACGTGCCGCTCGTCTACGGCTACGTCACCTCCTCCTCACCCACCCTCCAGTTCCGGGATGCACCCCGCTGGGGCACCTCCGCCCGCCTCGGCTCCACGATCGGCGGGACCGGCATCGCCATCTCGAGACGCTGCCGCGTCACCCCGGAGCTCACCGCCCACCTCGCGTGGCTGCTCGACGCAGAGACGCAGCGCACCTTCATCCCGGAGCACGACGGCCAGCCCGGCCTCCGCTCCGCCTGGCACGACGACGCCGTCAACGAGGCCTCGCACGACTTCTACGCCAAGACCGCGACGACCATCGAAGAGTCCTGGGTGCGGCCGCGCTACGACGGGTACATCGCCTTCCAGACGGCGGCGTCCGCGCTGCTCCGCGACGCGCTGCTCGGCGACGTCTCCTCGTCGACCGACGCTGCAGCTTCGACAGCCCTCGCCGAGCGGTGCCTCGACGCGCTGGACGCGGCCTTCGCTGCATCCACGCGCATCGATGCCCCAGCCACGCGCATCCACCCAGCCACCCCAACCACCTCAGGAGTCACCCCATGACCGGCAGCGTTCCCCAGCTGGAGACCGACGAGATCCTCGTCGACCTCGACGGCTTCACCGCGACCGTCACCATCAACCGCCCCGCGAAGCTCAACTCGGTGACGCAGGAGATGTCCGACGCCCTCGTGAGCGTCGCGACCTGGGCCAACGAGAGCGACGACGTGCGCGTCGTGATCCTCACCGGGGCCGGCGAGCGCTCGTTCTGTGCGGGCAGCGACATCCGCTCCCTCGACAAGTACGCGACCCCGTGGGACTTCCGCAACCGCGAGGACTACTGCGACGCACTCCGAGCGCTGCGCAAGCCGATCATCGCCGCCATCAACGGCTACGCCTTCGGCGGCGGACTCGAGACGGCCATGATCTGCGACATCCGCCTCGCCGCCGACACCGCGTCGCTTGCCGCCCCAGAGATCAAACTCGGCTGGATCGGCGGCGGTGGCATGGCCTCGTTCCTCGCCCACTCGGCGGGCGCCAGCAACGCCGCCCTCATGCTCCTCACCGGGGACCCCATCTCCGCGCAGCAGGCTCAGGCCTGGGGCATCGTGTCCGAGGTGCTGCCGGGGGAGCAGCTGCTCGCACGCGCCCGTGAGCTCGCCGCGACCATCGCATCCCGCCCGCCCATCGCCGCCGAGACGGCGAAGGCCAACCTCCGCGCCTCGTTCAACATGGGCCAGGACGCGGCCGTCGCCTACGAACGCGACCTCCAGACCATCACCTTCGCGACCGCCGACGCCGACGAGGGCCGCGCCGCCTTCGCCGAGAAGCGCCAGGGCACCTTCCGCCGCCGTTAGCCACGGCTCGCGCCATGCTGCCGCACGTCCTGTCCCACCCCGCCGCACCTCGTCTCGTCTATCCCGTCCAGTTCAGTCCCGTCCCGTCCCGTCCCGTCCCGTCCAGTCCAGTCCAGTCCCGTCCCGTCCCGTCTCCGGGTCCTCGTCCACCCCACCAGCCCCCACCCCACTTTCGATTCGGGATGGCTTCCTCGCTTCGGGATGGGATGCAAACCATCCCGAAGCGTGAAACCCATCCCGAATCGGGTGGCGCACGGCACGCCTCGCCACCTCACGCCTCGCCACGGAACGCCACGCCACGCCACCGCACGCCACGCCACCTCCGGCCCGAACTCGAGGACCTCGCTTGACCCGCCCACTTTCGTTTCGGGATGGCTTCCTCGCCTCGGGATGGGATGCAAACCATCCCGAGGCGTCAAACCCATCCCGAATCGGGTGGCGCACGGCACGGCACGGCACGCCTCACCACCGCAGGCCTCGCCACGGAACGCCACCGCACGCCACGCCACCTCCGGCCCGAACTCGAGGACCTCGCTTGACCCGCCCACTTTCGTCTCGGGATGGCTTCCTCGCCTCGGGATGGGATGCAAACCATCCCGAGGCGTGAAACCCATCCCGAATCGGGTGGGGTGCAGACCCGAGACCCGAGACCCGAGCCCCGAGCCCCACGCCCCGAGCCCCACGACCCACGCCCCACGACAATCTTCACGACCAGAACCTCAGGAGCTCACATGACATCGCAGCAGACAGCAGCAGGCCAGCAGGCGGCAGCAGGATGGTCGGGCAGCGCAGCCCAGGCGCTCCCGGCCGACGGCACGACCGGCACTCTCGTCGGTCGCGTCTGGGACCCGGCCGTCGGCGGCCCATCTCCGGTTCTCGTGACCGAGGCGGGCGTGCTCGACCTGAGCCGGACGTTCGCGACGGTGAGCGACATCACCGAGGCCCCCGACCCGGCCGCGGCCGTGCGGGCTGCGGCAACGGATGCGCCCAGCCTCGGGTCGCTCGAGGAGCTCTTCGCGAACACGGAGCCCGATACCCGCGACGAGTCGAAGCCGTGGCTCCTCGCCCCCGTCGACCTCCACGTGCTGAAGGCAGCCGGCGTGACGTTCGCGGTCTCCATGATCGAGCGGGTCATCGAGGAGCGGGTGCGCGGCGACATCGAGGCGGCGGCACGGATGCGCGAGCAGATCCTCGCCGAGATCGGCACGGACCTCGCGAGCCTCAAGCCAGGTTCGGAGGAGGCGACGGCCCTCAAGGCGTACCTCGTGGGAGAGGGCCTGTGGAGCCAGTACCTCGAGGTCGGCATCGGACCCGACGCGGAGATCTTCACGAAGGGCCCGACGCTGTCCGCGATGGGCACGGCCGTCCAGGTGGGCGTGCACTCCTCCTCTGAGTGGAACAACCCGGAGCCGGAGGTGGCGCTGCTCATCGCATCCACGGGCGCGATCGTGGGCGCGACGCTCGCGAACGACGTGAACCTGCGCGACATCGAGGGCCGTTCGGCGCTGCTGCTGCCGAAGGCGAAGGACAACAACGCGTCGTGCGGACTCGGCCCGTTCATCCGTCTGTTCGACGGCGACTTCGACCTCGACTCGGTGCGGGGGATGACCGTGGAGCTCGACATCGTGGGCCTCGACGGCTTCACGCTGCACGGGTCGTCGGACCTCGCCCAGATCTCCCGCGACCCCGCCGACCTCGCCGCCCAGCTGCTCGGCCCCCACCACCAGTACCCGGACGGGGCCGTGCTGATGCTCGGCACCATGTTCGCGCCCATCGTCGACCGCGACCAGCCCGACCACGGCTTCACGCACCACGCCGGGGACGTCGTGCGCATCTCCTCACCTGCCCTCGGTAGTCTGGTGGGCCAGGTACAGAGCAGTGAGGGGTGTGCGCCGTGGACATTCGGGATCGCAGCGCTCATGCGCAACCTGGCGGCCAGAAGGCTGCTGTGACCAGGCGGTCGACGCAGAAGGTGACGCTCACCGACGTCGCCGCGTCTGCGGGCGTCTCGCCGCAGACGGTGTCGCGGGTGCTGCGGACGCCGGAGCTGGTGTCCGCTGACACGCTCGAGCGGGTGCAGTCGGCGATCGGCGCGCTCGGCTACGTGCCGAACCTGGCCGCGTCGAACCTCGCGTCGAACCGGTCGATGACCGTCGCTGCGATCGTCCCGTCGATCTCCGCGTCCGTGTTCGCGGATGCGCTGCACGGCTTGGAGGCGATGCTCTCGCCGTTCGGCTATCAGCTGTTCATCGGCACGACGGGGTACAGCCCCGAGCATGAGGAGGAGCTCGTCCGCGCGTTCCTGGGGCGTCGGCCGGATGGCATGTTCATCGTCGGTGCGCAGCACACGGATGCGGCATCGACGCTGCTGCGTGCATCCGGGATCCCCGTCGTCGAGGCGTGGGATTCGAGCGAGAACCCCGTCGACAACCTGATCGGCTTCTCCAACGAGGACGCCATCCGCGCGCTCGTCGAGTATGTGCAGGGCAAGGGGTACGAGCATCCGACGTTCGCGGGCTCCTTCCAGTCCGGCGACTTCCGCGCCGCGGCGAGACGCGAGAGCTTCGAGGCCTCGGTCGCCGAGCTGTACCCGGGCGAGCCGGTGCGGGTCGTCGACTCCGGGGTCGCGTCGGTGGACCTCGAGACTGGCCGTGACCTGCTCGACGCGGCGCTCCGCGAGCATCCCGAGACCGATGCGCTCATGTTCGCGAGCGATGTCTTCGCGGCGGGTGCCGTGCTGGAGTGTGCTCGCCGCGGGGTCTCCGTGCCGGGTGAGCTCGCGGTGACGGGGTTCGGCGACTTCGAGTTGTCGTCGCACCTCACGCCCACGCTCACGACGGTTGCTGTGCCGAACCGTGAGATCGGCACGAAGGCGGGCGAGCTGCTGCTGGCGCGCATGAGTCGTGGTGGCGCGGATGCTCCCCAGGGGGAGACGGTCGACCTCGGCTTCGAGATCGTGGCCCGCGAAAGCGCCTAGCGTCCCTCTTCTAGCCCCCTCTTCTCGCCGAGGGCTGAGTTGTGGTCGTTTTGCGGCCGTCTTGACGACCACAACTCAGCTCTCGGCGGGCGTAGGCGCGCGCGGGCGGGCGGGCGCGGCGCTCGCGCGCGTCAGCGGCCGCGGAGGTCCTTGCGAAGGATCTTCCCCGAGGCCGACTTCGGGATGACGTCGATGAACGCGACGGCCCGCACCTTCTTGTGGGGCGCGACGTGGCCCGCGACGAAGGCCTCGACGCCCGCCTCGTCGAGGGGCGAGCCCTCGCGGCGCACGACGAATGCCTTCGGGATCTCCTGCCCGTCGGCATCCAGCGCCCCGACGACGGCCGAGTCGGTGATGTCGGGGTGCGTGAGCAGCAGCGCCTCGAGTTCGGCGGGCGCGACCTGGTAGCCCTTGTACTTGATGAGCTCCTTGAGCCGGTCGACGATGGTGAACTCGCCCAGTGGGCCGACCGTGGCGATGTCGCCGGTGTGCAGGAAGCCGTCGCTGTCGACCGCCTCGTGGGTGGCGTCGTCGCGGCCGAGGTAGCCGAGCATGATCTGGGGTCCGCGCACCCAGATCTCGCCCGGCTCGCTCTGCCCGTCTTCGACTGCGTCGATCTCCTTGCCCGTGTCGACCGAGACGAGCTTCACCTCCGTGTTGGCGATGGGCACGCCGACGGACCCGAGCGACATGCCGGTCTCCGTGGGCGGCAGCACGTGCGTGACGGGGCTCGCCTCGCTCATCCCGTAGCCCTGCCTCGTGCGGGTACCGATGCGGTCGGCGACGGCTTTCATGAGGGCGGCGTCGATGGGGGCTGCTCCGGAGAAGACGGACCGCACGCTCGACAGGTCGAACGTGTCGATGAGCGGATGCTTCGCGAGGGCGACTGCGATGGGCGGCGCGATGAACAGGTACGTGCATCGATGCGTCTCGATGATGCGGAGGAACTCGCCGAGCTCGAACTTCGGCATGGTGACGAGTCTGGCCCGCTTCTTGATGGCGATGTCGAGGAGCACGGTCATGCCGTAGATGTGGAAGAAGGGGAGGAGCGCCAGCACGACGTCGTCGTCCTCGACGTCGAGGACGGGGTAGGTCTGCACGACGTTGGCGACGAGGTTCGTGTGGCTGAGCATGACGCCCTTCGGCTTGCCCGTCGTGCCGGATGAGTAGGGGAGCACAGCGACGTGCGTGGCGGGGTCGAAGCTCACCTCTGGGGCGGGGAGTCCCGCGGCGAGCAGCTCGCGGAGGTCGTGGTAGCCCTCTGCGCCGTCGAGGACGATGATGGCGTCCTGCTCGAGGCCGGCGGCGATGGCGCCGGCGTGCGCCTGCTGGAGGAGGGGGCTCACCGTGAAGAGGAGCTTCGCGCCGGAGTCGCGCAGCTGCGTCTCGATCTCCTCCGCGGTGTAGAGCGCGTTGATGGTGGTGGCTGTCGCGCCGGAGCGGAGGATGCCGTGGAACACCGATGCGAAGGCGGGCACGTTCGGGCAGTGGAGGGCGACGACGTCGCCGAGTCCGAGCCCGCCCCCGGCGAGCGCGCCCGCGATGAGCTCGATGTGCTGCTTGAGGGTCCCGAAGGTCGTCTCGGCGCCGGTGGTGCCGTCGACGATCGCGGTGCGGGCGGCATCTGCTTCGCTGAGCTCGGAGAAGAGGAAGTCGAAGACCGAGACGTTCGGGATCTGCTCGTCTGGGTAGGGGCTCTTGAACACGGCGATCTCCTTTGATCGATACGCGGGCGGCACGGCGGGCGGATTGCGCCCGTCCGCGCCTGTCAGGTGGGTGCACGTCTCGCACCCGCTGCCCATACTGCTGACCGCAGATGGGAGCAACCCCAGCGACCCGCTCAGGAGGACGCCGACGGCGGGTTACTCCGCAGGCGCGACGGCGGCCACGGCTTCGATCTCCACGAGCTGGTGGTCGTAGCCGAGCACGGTGACGCCGAGGAGGGTGCTCGGGACGTCGTGGTCGCCGAACGCGTCGCGGACGACCTCCCACGCGGTGACGAGGTCGGCTTGCGAGGTGGATGCGACGAGCACGCGGGTGCTGGCGACGTCGCTGAGCTCGGCCCCGGCTTCGGCGAGGGCGACGCGCAGGTTCTCGACGCACTTGGCTGCCTGCCCGGCGTAGTCCCCGATCGCGGCGGTCGTGCCGTCGTCGTTGAGCGGGCAGGCGCCGGCGGGGAAGATGAGGCGGGCGCTGGGCTCGACGGCGGAGGCGTAGGCGTACTCGGCGGCGTCGCTGAGTGTGCTGGCTCGGATGAGGGAGACGAAGGTCGACACGGGTGTTCTCCTGCGCTGGATGCTGGTCGGACGGGGGGGAGACGCTTCGGGTCGGCGGTGCGACGGGGAGGTGCGCTTCGCGGACTTCCGGAGCACAGAGAGCGTACCTACGTTCTGGGGGCGACGCAGCCGGCACGCGAGGTTGGCGAACGGTCAGGGCTGCGGCGACGGGAGTCCTCGCCGCACCACCCTTCGGCAGAGTTGTGGCCTCCTGTCGCTCCCGGGGGCGGGAACAGCAGGAGGCCACAATTCTGCGCCAGCGAGGCGGAATGCGGGCTAGCCGCGCTTGCGCCCGTAGAGGGAGATCACGACGAGGATGATGGCGCCGTAGATGAGCTGCTGCACGTTGGAGCCCAGGTTGAGGACGGTGACGAGCGTCGCGACCTGGCCGAGCACGAGCGCGCCGCCGACCGTGCCGACCACCGATCCTCGGCCGCCGAAGATGGACGCTCCACCCACGACGACTGCGGCGACGGAGGAGAGCAGGTAGCTGTCGCCCATGGTCGCGGACGCCTGCTGGAAGTAGCCGACGATGACCATGCCGGCGAAGGCGGCGAGCATGCCCGAGATGACGTACCCGGTGATGCGGATGCGGTCGACGGGGAGGCCTGCGAGCCTCGCCGTCTCGGGGGCCGCACCGACGAGGAAGAGGGAGCGTCCCCATCCGGTGTAGCTGAGGACGAGCTGCAGCACGACCATGAGCACGAGTCCGAGGGGGAGGACCGCGGCCATGGAGAGTCCGAGGACGCTGATCTGCGCGGAGGTGATCGCCGTGATGAAGTCGGGGATCTGCGTCAGCTCGGAGAAGTTGAACTGCAGCAGGATCACGCCGAACAGGAGGCCGTTCATGGCGATCGTCGTGACGATGGGGGTGAGGCCGAGCTTCGCGATGACGAGCCCGTTGAGGAGTCCGATGACGGCGCCTGCGAGGAGCGCGCCGAGGAACGCGCCGAACGGGCCGAGGGGGCCGACCATGGCGAGGAACGACAGCGCGGAGAACGCGATCGTGTTGGGGACGGACAGGTCGATGCCGGCCTGGATGACGGCGAACGTCTGCCCGAACGAGGCGATGGAGAGGATGATCGCGAAGGTCGCCGTGCCGATGAGCGACTCGATCGTGATGAGGTTCGGGCGGATGATGCCGCCGATGAGGAACAGCACGAGGAATGCGACCAGCGGCCACACGCTGCGGGGGACTCGCGCGAGCAGCGACTTGGACGGCGCGTACTCGACCTCGTGGTCGCCGGGGGCGGGGGCTCCCTCGCCTGCCGTCCCGGCATTGCCGACTGCGGCCGGAACTGTTGCGGTCATGACCGTGCTCCCTTCCGAGCGAACGACAGCTTTCGCCAGACGACGGGGATGCCCACGACCGAGACGATGATGAGCGCCGAGATGACGTACTGCCAGTACGAGTTGATGCCTGCGAAGAAGAGCAGGTTGCCGATGAGGCCGAGGGTGATGCCGGCGAGGATGGTGCCGATGATGCTGCCTCGTCCGCCCGTGAAGCTGGCGCCGGCGAGGGCGACGGCGGCGATCGAGGAGAGCAGGTAGGGGTCGCCGCTTCGCGGGTCGCCGGTCATGGTGGAGCCGGCGAGCATGATGGCGCCCGTGGCGGTGAGCACGCCGGCGATGCCGAAGGCGGCGAGCTTCGTGAGGCGGGCGTTGAGGCCCGCGGCGCGGATGCTGTCCATGTTCGATCCGACGCCGTAGATGTGCCTGCCGAGGGCGCTGCGCTGCAGGACGAACCAGAGCAGCACGGCGATGATGGTCAGCCAGACGAGGGCGACGGGCACGAAGGGGATGGCCTCGCCGCTCGTCGCAAGGTGGAACTCGGTGGTGATGTTGCCGCCTGGCCTGTCCATGACCTCGCGGGCGAGCGAGCCGAAGATGAAGGCGCTCGCCAGCGTCACCGCGATGGCGGGGAGTCCCCCGTAGGAGACGAGGAATCCGTTGAAGAGGCCGCAGGCGAGGCCGGTCGCGAGGCCGAGGAGCACGGCGATGGGGATGGGCACGACCTCGGTCTGGGCCGCGAAGACCACGTTGGAGAGGCTCATGATGGCGCCGATGGAGATGTCGATGCCGCCGACGAGCACGATGAGCAGCTGGCCGAGCGCGACGAACGCGAGCGGCACGACGAGGTTCGCGGCCGTCTGCAGCTGGAAGCGCGTGAGCAGCTCCGGGTTGATGATGAGGTAGACGACCAGGAACACGACGAACGCCGCGGCGGGGGCGAACGCGCCCTCGCGTCGCAGCCTGACGAGTCCCTGTCGGCGCGCGACGGCCCGGGTGGCCGGCTGCGCCGGTGGAGGGGTGACGGTGGCGGTCATCTGCTGCTCCTCGATGTCTTCTCGCGCGCTGCCCTGCCGCGCGTTGGCGTCTTCGCGGCTTCGCTCGCCGCTTCCTCGAGCTCGGCGGCCGAGACGGTCTGGATGCTGCCCGTCACGCCGACAGCGGCGCCGACGATGGCATCCGCGGTCAGTCGCTCACCGGCGAGCTCGTCGGTGATCTGCCCGTTGTAGAGCACGAGCACCCGGTGGCACACGTGCACGAGCTCCTCGACCTCGGTGGAGAACCAGAGGACGCCGACGCCCTGCTTCGCGAGGTCGACGATCGCGCCGTACAGCTCCTGCTTGGCACGCACGTCGATGCCGCGCGTGGGGTCGTGCAGCAGGATGACGGACCGGGAGCGGTTCATCCACCTGCCGAAGACGAGCTTCTGCTGGTTGCCGCCGGAGAGCGAGCCGGCCGCTTCGAGGGGGCCGCGCGTTCGCACGGAGAGGGCGGCGAGCACGCCGTCGAGCCAGCCGCGCTCGCGGGCGAGACGTGGCTTGCCGCCGAGCTGCCAGGCCTTGAACCAGGGCGCGAGGAGGTTCTCTCCGACGCCGAGCTCGAGCGCGAGCCCTTCCTTCTTGCGGTCTTCCGGCACGTAGCCGAGGCCGCGGCGCACGCCGCGGACGGGCGTGAGGCGGGTGACGGAGTCGCCGTCGATCGTCCACGAGTCTGCCGTGGCGGCGGATGCGCCGAACAGCGCGCGCAGCAGCTCAGCCTGCCCGTGCCCCGCGAGACCGCCGATGCCGACGATCTCGCCCGCGCCGATGGTGAGCGAGATGCCGTGCACGCCTTCGGCTCGCAGCCCTTCCACGTCGAGGACGTCGCCCTCGCGGGTCCGGGCGGGCGGGTCGGGGAAGAACCGCTCGGCCTTGCGGCCGGCCATGAGCGAGATGAGCTCGTCGTCGGTCCAGGAGCCGCGAGAGAACTCTCCGGCGAGGCCGCCGTCGCGCAGCACGATGCCGCGGTCGGCGATCTCGGCGATCTCCCCGAGTCGGTGCGACACGTAGATGACGCTGCCGCCGCGTGCGGTGAGCTCGCGGATGCGGGTGAACAGCCACTCGACACCGGGAGGGGTGAGGGCGGATGACGCTTCGTCGAGGATGAGCAGCTTCGGCTCGCCGGCGAAGGCCCGCGCGATCTCGACGAGCTGCCGGTTGGCGAGCGACAGGTCGGAGACGAGCGCCCGAGGGTCGATCTGGGGGAGGTCGAGCGAATCGAGCAGGGCGCTCGCCGCGCTGATTGCCTTCTTCTGCGAGAAGCCGCGCAGCGGTGCCCCGTCCGGGAGGCTCAGGTTCTCGGCGACGGTCCATTCGGGCACCAGGGCCAGCTCCTGGAACGCGCAGCGCACGCCGGAACGACGCGACAGTCGCACGCTCCCTGAGGCGAGCGGCGCATCCTCGACCGTGATGGTGCCGGACGTGGGGGTGACCGCGCCCGCCAGCATCTTCGCGACGGTGCTCTTTCCCGCGCCGTTCTCGCCCACGAGGGCGAGCACCTCGCCGGGGTGGCAGACGAAGCTCACCCCCTGCACGGCCTTGACCGGGCCGTAGCTCTTCACCAGGTCGGTCGCGACGAGGAGCGCCTCGCCCGACCCCGCGTTCCCGGTGCGTGCCGGCCGGGTGGCTTCCGCCTGCCCGGGCGCCGCGGCGGCGTCCGCGGCGCCCACTTCACTTGCATTCATGACTCGATGTGTCCTCGCTGATCGATTCGAGTGAGAGCTCGCGGCAGCCCTGCTGGTGAGGGCTGCCGCGGTGCCCTAGGACCCGGAGTAGTACTCCATGACGTCCTCGAGCTTCAGGTCGAGGCCGGGGAAGTCGTAGCCGAGCTGGAAGTTCGCGGGGCGATCTTCGAGGCAGTAGTCGGCGGCGTTCTCAGTGGTGATCTCGAGCGGCGGGAAGAACTGCTCGCGTTCGATCTCCTGGCCTTCGAGGAGCAGGACGGCCTGCTCGAGGCCCTTCGCGTAGATCGACGGCTGGCCGAAGATCATGTTGCCCGTGAAGCCTTCCGGGGCGTACTTGACGAGGGCGCAGGCCTCGCCGTTGTAGCCGGAGCCGCCGACGGTGGGGACGAAGGGGATGCCGGCGGCCTTGTAGGCCTCGGCCACGCCCTGGCCTCCCGTGAGGAAGGAGTAGACGCCGCCGATGTCCGGGTTGGAGCGGAGGATGTTGGCCATCGACTCCTGCGCCGTGGCCTCGTTCCAGCCGTTGGTGTCCTGGGCGACGACGGATGCGCCGCCGGCCTCGAGCGCGTCGATGACGCCCGGCATGGAGCCCTCGTTGAGGGGCACACCGGCGAGGCCCTCGAGCACCGCGACGTCCTTGTTGTCGGTGAGGTTCTCGAGCAGCCATTCGGCGCCGATGGTGCCGGCGCTCGCCCAGTCGGTGGAGACGGTGTAGACGTCCTCGCTCTCGTAGGGCCCGCCGTTGGCGATCACGGGGATGCCCTGCGCGGTCGCCTGCGCGATGGCGGGGTCCGCGCCGCTGGAGGAGGCCGGGTCGAAGAGGATGAGGTCGACGCCGTCGGCGATGAGGTTCTGCATGGCGGCGTTCTGCTGGGCCGCGTCGTTGTCGTCGGTGCGCACGATCTTGAGCTCGACCTTGTCGATGTACTCGGGGGAGTTCGCGAGCGCCTGGAGGGAGGCGAGGCCCATCTCGCGCCAGGCCTGGCCGCCGAGGGGCTGCTGGAAGCCGATGACGAACTTGCCGTCCTCGCCTCCTGCGGAACCGCCGCCACCTTCTGCCGGTGCGCTCGTGCATCCGGCGAGGAGGACCACGGCGGAGGCCGTGGCGACGAGTGCTGTGCCCATCCTGAAGCGCGATTTGGGTCGACGAGTGTGCATGATTTCTCCTTTGAAATCTGGCGGATGCTGCTGGCGGCGTGAGTGGGGTGGAGGGCCTCTGACCGAGATCCGGGGCTGTTCGCCAGCTTGCTTCGTGACACTAGCCCAAAAATGGCAGCGCTACCAGTAGCGCTGCCAAATTGGCTGTGGACAGTTATCCGAATGCGGTCGCCAAGCCGGTGGCGGGTCTCCGTGAGCTGTCCCGCGCGTCTTGCCGCACATGTCTGCTGGGGTGGGGAAGGGCCTGAGTGGCTGAGGGGTCTGCGGCCGGGGCGGGGCTGCGCTGAGTAGTGTGGCCAAGGACGAGGGGATGCGACGTGAGACCACAAGCGGAGATTCCAGAGGCCGTCGGCGCGAAGACGCGAGCGCGGCTCCAGGAGACGCTCGCGCGACGTGCCGAGCTGCTCGGTGGCGGGGCGGATGCACGCGCCGAGTCGAGCGAGAATGCGGGTGCTGCCGCATCCACCGGAGCATCCACCCCGGCACCCACACACCCAGCGCCCGAGCCGACCTCGGGTGCCGCCGAGAGCATCGGCGAGGCGTCCCGGCACGAGTGGGTGGCGCCGCCGATGCACTCCGACGCGGCGATCCGCGCGCAGACCGGGCAGGGATGGGACGACTGGATCGACGCGATCGACGCGGGTGTGGGGCGCGACGCGGCGCATCCGCGCATCGTCGAGTGGGTCATGGCGAACTCGGCGCAGAACGGCTGGTGGAGCCAGGGCATCGCGGTCAGCTTCGAGCGCATGACGGGCCGGCGTCTCGCGGGGCAGATGCCGGACGGCACGTTCACGGCGAACCGCTCGCGAACGCTGCCCGTCGACCGCGAGGTGCTCAGGGCGCTGATCGCCGACGACGCGGCCCGGGGTGCGCTGCTCGGCTTCGAGACGGAGTTCCGCTCCAAGGTCGCGTCGAAGACCTACAAGGTGCTCATCGCTCGCGACGCGCAGCCGTTCGGTGGGCTCCTGTTCACGTTCGACGCTGCACCGAACGGGCGCACGAAGCTCGCGATCGCGCACGAGAAGCTGCAGGTGGTCGACGAGATCGAGCTGTGGAAAGCCCACTGGGGCGCATGGCTTGACGCCCTCGAGCTGGCCCTCTCCTAGCCCTCCTAGCCCTCCTAGCCCTCCTCACTCTCCCTCCCTCCCTCCTCTCCCGAACGTCGAAAGCGGACTTGTGGTCGTCAAACTCGAGGTTTGACGACCACAAGTCCGCTTTCGGCAGAGTTGAGGGGTGGGCGTAGCGAGGGATGCGGCTAGCGCGTTGTGCGCTCCGCATCCGCTGCCCCGTCGGCGCCGGCGACGAGGTCGTCACCAGCGTCGTCGGCGTCGGAGCCACGGAGCCGGGCGATGCCGCTCATGAGGTGGTAGACGACGAGCGTCGCCACGGTGCCGAGGACGATGCCGCCGAACGTGACCTGACCGCTGTTGATGGTGAAGTCGCCGATCGCGACGATGAGGCCGACGCCCGCCGTGAACTGGTTGGTCGGTGACGAGAAGTCGACCTTGTTCTCGAGCCAGATGCGCACGCCGATGATGCCGATCAGGCCGTACAGGGCGGTGGTGATGCCGCCGAGCACACCGCCGGGGACGCTCGCGATGAGCACGCCCACCTTGGGGGAGAGGGCGAGGAGGATGGCGGCGATCGCCGCGACCCAGTATGCGGCCGTCGAGTAGACGCGGGTTGCCGACATGACGCCGATGTTCTCGCCGTACGTGGTCGTGGGGGAGCCGCCGCCGAAGCCGGAGAGCACGGTCGCGAGGCCGTCCGCGAGCAGCGCGCGGCCGGCCATGGGGTCGAGGTTGCGGTTCGTGAGCTGGCCGACGCCCTTCACGTGACCGACGTTCTCGGCGATGAGCGCGAGCACGACGGGCACGAACATGAGGTAGACGAGGAGGTGCTCGGCGGCGAAGACGGGGGCCGTGAACGTGGGGAGCCCGATCCACGCGGCCTCGTCGAGCCCGGCGAGGTCGACCTGGCCCATGAACGCGGCGACGATGTAGCCGACGACCACGCCGATGAGGATCGACAGGCGACCGATCATGCCCTTGAAGGCGACGGCGACGACGATGACCGTCAGCAGCGTGATGGAGGCGACGATCGGGGAGGCTTCGAAGTTGTTCTTCGCGGCGGGTGCGAGGTTGAAGCCGATGAGGGCGACGATCGTTCCTGCCACGACGGGCGGCATGAGCAGGTTGATCCAGCGCGTGCCCGCGAGGTTCACGATGAGGCCGACGACGGCGAGGAGCGCGCCGACGACGATGATGCCGGCGAGGGCGACGCCCTGCCCGTCGGATGCGACGGCGGCGAGGATCGGCGCGATGAACGCGAACGATGAGCCGAGGTAGCTGGGCACCCGGTTGCGGGTGATGAGGAGGAACAGCATCGTGCCGATGCCGGAGAACAGCAGCGTCGTCGATGGCGGGAA
Organism: Pseudoclavibacter sp. RFBJ3; assembly: GCF_002931375.1. NCBI lineage: Bacteria > Bacillati > Actinomycetota > Actinomycetes > Micrococcales > Microbacteriaceae > Pseudoclavibacter > Pseudoclavibacter sp. RFBJ3. The sequence goes on from NZ_PSXZ01000001.1 coordinate 376,614, forward strand.
GCCGGTGAGCAGCGGCACCAGGAATGTCGCTCCGAACATCGCGACGACGTGCTGCGCGCCGAGGCCGATGGTGCGCGGCCAGGTGAGCCGCTCCTCGGGGAGCACGATGTCGCTCGCGGGGACGTTCTTGCCGTCTCCGTGCAGTTTCCAGGGCAGTGCCACGGTGGTCTCGCTTCCAGGTCGTTCGGCGGGGTTGGGCCTGCGCGGGGGAGCGGCGCGTGACCTCTACGAGATTAGGGGATCGGGTGAGGGTCGGCGCGCCCGGGGTCGCGGCGGGGTCGGTCGCTGCGTTCGGTGCGCGCCTCGCGGGTCTCGCGCGCTGACTACGCTTGTCCCTGTTAACGCGAGCAGCACGATCAGGGGAGCCGCATGAGCGACAGCCACGAGTCCGCAGGCGATCACGAGCAGGCGGGAGCTGGCGACCTCGGTCACGCGGCGGCTCCGGCCCGCGCGACGATGGTCGCGCCGACGAGACGCGGCAGCGGCTCGACGTTCAAGGAGCGCATCGACACGTTCTTCGAGATCACGCATCGGGGCTCGAGCGTGCCGCGGGAGATCCGCGGCGGGCTCGTCACGTTCATGACGATGGCGTACATCGTCATCCTGAACCCGCTCATCCTCGGCGGCTTCTCGCAGGACCAGGCCACGCTCGACGTGGAGGGCGGTTGGCTGCAGGCCTCGCAGGTGGCGGCGGTCACGGGGCTCACGGCGGGTGTGATGACGATCCTCTTCGGTGTCATCGCGAACCTGCCGTTCGGTCTCGCAGCGGGGCTCGGCATCAACTCCTTCCTGGCCGTCAACGTCGTGCAGCAGGTGACGTGGGCTGAGGCGATGGGGCTCGTCGTCATCAACGGCCTGGTCATCGTGGTGCTCTCGGCGACCCGTCTGCGCGAGATGATCTTCCACGCCGTGCCGCCGCAGCTGAAGACGGCGATCACGGTGGGCATCGGCCTGTTCCTGGCCTTCATCGGGCTCGTGGATGCGGGCTTCGTCACATCCTCGGGGAACGCGTCGCCGCCCGTCCAGCTGGGTGTCGGCGGCTCGGTCACTACGGTGCCGACGCTCATCTTCGTGGTGGGGCTCATCGTGATGGGCGTGCTCATGGCGCGCCGCGTGAAGGGCGCGCTGCTCATCGGAATCGTCGGCACGACGGTCGTCGCGGTTGTGGTCGAGGCGATCATGAAGCTCGGCCCGGCGTTCGAGAACGAGGGCGGATGGTCGCTCAACGTGCCGGTGCTGCCGACGCAGATCGTCTCGGTCCCGGACCTGGGCCTGATCGGCGCGTTCGATTTCGGCGCGTTCGAGCGCATCGGCGTCCTGGCGGGCGTGATGCTCGTCTTCACGCTCGTGTTCACGAACTTCTTCGACGCGGTCGGCTCCCTGACGGGTCTCACGCGCGAAGCGGGCCTGCAGGACAAGCAGGGCAACTTCCCTCGCCTCAAATCGTCGCTGGTCGTCGAGGGCATCGGCGCCGTCGCGGGTGGCGCGACGTCGAGCTCGTCGAACACGATCTTCGTCGACTCTGCGGCCGGAGTCGGCGAGGGGGCCCGCACTGGCCTCGCGAGCGTCGTGACGGGCGTCATGTTCCTGCTCGCGATGTTCTTCACCCCGTTGACGCAGATCGTGCCGCTCGAGGTGGCCGCCGCGGCGCTGGTCGTCGTCGGTGTGCTCATGGTGTCTCAGGTGCGCGAGCTGAAGTGGGACGACTTCTCCGTCGCGCTCCCCGTGTTCTTGACGATCGTCATCATGCCGCTCACCTACTCCATCGCGAACGGCATCGGCGCCGGCTTCATCTCGTGGGTGCTCGTGCAGACCCTCACGGGCAAGGCCCGCAAGGTGTCTCCGCTGCTGTGGATCGTGGCGGTCGGCTTCCTCATCTACTTCGCCCGGGGCCCCATCGAGGGCATGTTCGAGTAGTCCCGCTCGGCTGGCGGGACGCGTCCATCCCGTGACGTGACGCGCACGAGTCGGCCGGCTCCGCGGCACGCCGCAGCTGGCGTGTGCGGTGGGAAGCTGGCACTCCACTCGTCCCTCCCGAACGCCGGAGCAGCTCATGGACTCAGCCGCTGGACCGAACACGACCCCCCGAGGCCTCTCCGTCTCGGATCCGCTCGTCGAAACGCGAGACGGAACGCTTCGCGGGACTTCAGACGGACGCACCGAGCGCTGGCTCGGTGTCCGCTATGCGCAGGCGCCAACAGGTGATCGCCGCTGGCGTGCCCCGGTGCCCGTGGAGTCGTGGGCGGGAGTGCGGGACGCGCGAGCCCTTCCGCCGATCGCCCCGCAGCTTCGCATGAAGGCTGTCGACATGGGGGAGCGAGCGATGACGGATGAGGACTGCCTGTTCGTGAACGTGTGGCGCCCAACGGCGGCCGGTGAACCTGGTGCGGCCCCGCGGGCCGTCATGGTGTGGGTACACGGCGGCGCGTACGTGATCGGAGGAACCTCGGAGCCGATCTACGACGGGGCGGCGCTGGCGGAGCGCGGCGACCTGATCGTCGTGTCGCTCGGCTACCGTCTCGGCGGTCTCGGATTCCTCGAGCTCTCGACGCTCGAGGGAGCAGCGCAGGCGTTCGATTCGAACCTCGCGATGCGGGATGTTCTCTGCGCGCTCGAGTGGGTGCAGACGAACATCGGCGCGTTCGGAGGTGACCCCGAACGGGTGACGGTCTTCGGGGAGTCAGCTGGTGCAGGCATCGTCTCGACGTTGCTCGCGACGCCGTCAGCGCGGGGACTGCTCTCCGCGGCGATCGTCGAGAGTTCACCGGCGACGAGCATGTACGGCCTTGCACGAGCGAAGATCGTGGCCGAGCGATTCGTCGCCAAGCTGGGCATCGACGATGCTGCCGCGCTGCGTGCGCTCCCGGTCTCGAGCATCATCGAGACCTCGGCCGAGCTGTTCGCTGAGATCCCGACCGAGTTTCCAGGGACGCTTGCGTTCGCGCCTGTCGTCGACGGAGATCTGGTTCCGGAGCATCCAGTGACGGTGCTCAGCGAGGGCCGAGGGCTGCCTGTTCCGCTCATCATCGGAACGAATCGTGATGAGGCGACGTTCTTCAAGGCCTCGAACTCACCACTGCTTCCGGTCGGTGAGCAAGCGCTGACGACCATGATCACCTCCATCGCCGCCGAGAACCCCACCGTCGAGATGCCGGATCGCGAGCACATCCTGGAGGCCTATGAGGGCGTCCGGCAACGGCTTGTGGGCCTCGGCGTGGTGAGGGATGTGGCCTTCCGGATGCCGACGGCGTGGATAGCTGAGGGCCACTCGCGGATCGCCCCCACGTTCCTCTACAGATTCGACTTCTCGACACCGCTGTTGAGAGTGCTCCGACTCGGCGCGACGCATGCGTCCGAGCTTTCGCTCGTCTGGGGCAACCTCGACACTGACCCTCGTGGACTGGCGTACAAACTCGGCGGGCGAAGGCAAGCCGGGGAGGTGTCTGACCGGATGCTCGCCCTCTGGACGTCGTTCGCGCGCGAGGGGCGGCCCACCGACGGGGGCTTGCCGGGCGCGGTGCCGTGGCCCGCGTTTGGGGCGGCCCGCTCGACCCTCGTCATCGACCATGCAGATCGGGTCGTCGACGACCTCGACGCGGACCTCCGTACCGCCTGGGGCGACCGGGCTTTCTCGCTCAGCTGAGCCGGGACCGGCGCCGGACGTGCGCTAGTACTGACCCGGGTACGATCTGCCGCCGCCGGCCGGACCGTAGCCCTGGTTCGCCGCGTACGCGCCTGCCCCGGCGAGGCGAGCGTTGGCTTCGCGCACGAACTGCGGGATGAGGAAGAGCTCGACGATGACCCAGATCGCGACGCCGAACATGAGCAGGAGCCCGATGCCGAGCCACGAGGTGGCGATTCCGACGAGGTACAGGACGAGCTGCGTGATGGCGATGCCGGTGCGCCCCAGATAGAAGTTGTGGATGCCGAGCCCGCCGAGGAAGATCGCGAGCACGTAGGTGATGCCGACCTCCTTGCCTCCGCTGACCACGACGGTCTGCTGGTAGAGCATGGGAGCCCCGGTTGCCTGCGACTGCGCTGGCGCGTACTGGCCCCACTGCGCGCCGTCCCAGTAGCGCTGTCGTCCTGTCGGGTCGGGGTACCAGCCGGCGGCGGGGGAGGATGGTGCGCCGTTCGCCTGCGACGATCGCGATTGGCCGTCGTCGGGCTGCGAGGCGTACGGGTCCGTTGGAACGAGGCTCATCGGGCACTTCCCTGCTGTCGAGTGGATGCGCGTCTCATGCTACCGAGCACCTCCGACATCGCGCGGGCTGGCCTGTGAAATCGCGCCCGGACGCCCGGCGCGAGCTACGCGTGCGCTTCGGGAGCGCGACGGAGCGCGCGGCGCACGAGCAGGCCCTCGGCGATGAGGAGGGCGGCGACGATCGCGGCACCGAGGAGGAACCAGAGCACGGGGCCGACGACGTCCCCGGAAGCCCAGAGCAGTTCGCGGTCCTCGGTCTGCCAGGGCCAGAGGGCGCGGAGCGAGCCCGCCATGAGGCCCGTCATGAGGGCCAGCGTCACGCGGCGGTGCTTGGAGAGCAGCCACAGCAGCACCTGGACGAAGAGGGCGAGGCCCGTGATGGCGCCGACGGCGAAGATGGCGACGTACCCGAGGTCGAGCGAGTTGAGGGCCCGCAGCGTCGGCTCGTACATGCCGGTCGTGACGAGCACGAAGGAGCCGGAGACACCGGGCAGGACCAGCGCGCAGACGGCGACGGCGGCGGAGACGAAGATGGCGAGCGCGGAGGGGTCGGCGTCGTTGGCCGAGGGGAGCCCCGTGAGCACGAAGCTCAGGACCGCGGCGGGCACCGCGATGGCGTAGTCCCGCAGCTGCCAGCGGGCGCCGAGCATGCGTGCGGGGACGATGAGGGAGACGGCGATGAGTCCCGCGAAGAGCGCCCGCGAGGGGATGGGGTGCGCCTCGATGAGCGGGGCGACGAGGCGAGCCCCGACGACGATCGCGACGAGCATCCCGATGCCGATCGGGAGCACCATGCCCCACCTCACCTGCGCGAAGTGCTCGCGAGCCCGGTTCAGGCCTCGTCGGCGCAGCGTGTCGGCGACGGCGCGGACGACACCCCGCACGAGGTGGCCGGCCGAATCGATGAGGGTCTCGTAGACGCCGATCAGCAGCGCGATGGTTCCACCGCTCACGCCGGGGATGATCTCGGTCACGCCGATGAGCGCGCCCCGAAGCAGATTGGCGAGGACGTTGAGCGCTGACAAACCGGCCCTTCTCGGGCGCCGGGGTCGGAACGGCGCCGGATGCACGTGCGCCGGGTGACGCGGCGCAAAGCCCCCAGTCTGCCAGGCGCGGTGGGTGACCGCACCCGAGCCGGTCTCGTGCAGGCGGCCCCTGGGGCCCGCCTCTGGTCACTATTCACAGGGGATGCACACCATCCGCCCACACTCAGCCCGGCCGGGTTTCGCGCGCGTAGCGTGTCCGCCATGTCCCTCGAAACCAGTCCCGAACAGGTGAGAACGCGCCGTCGTCGCCTCCGCGAGTCCGTTCCGGCGGGCCTCGCCGGGATCGGCGCGGCGGCCCTCGGCGTCGGCCTCGGAGAGCTCACGGCTGCGTTCCTGCAGACCACCGCGAGCCCCATCGTCGCGGTGGGCGCGCTGCTCATCGACCTCGCCCCGCCGTGGGCGAAGGACACCGCGATCGCCCTGTTCGGAACCGCGGACAAGATCGCGCTGATCGCGCTCGTCGCGGTGGTGCTCGTCCTCCTCGCCGCGGTCGCCGGGGTGCTCGAGTTGCGGCGCCCGCCGTGGGGTCGGGTCGTCCTCGGACTCATCGCCGCCATCGGCGCCGTCGCTGTCGCCACCCGCACTCCCTTCTCTCCGCTCGACACGGTGCCTCCGCTGCTCGCGATGGTCGTCGCCGTGCTGACGCTGCAGTTCCTCGCCAAGACCCTCGACGGTGCTGAGCAGCGCGCGCGTCAGCGGTCCCGCGAGGCGGCCGTCGCGGCGACGCGGAGCTCCGCGGTCGGAGCGACGGGCCGTGCCGCCGCGTCCGACTGGGATGAAGACCTCGACGTTCGCGGGGACACGACGCCCGCCGGAGTCGATCGCCGCCGCTTCCTGATCTACACCGGTGCCTCCGTCATCGTCGGTGCCATCGCCGCGGCATCCGGTGCCGCACTCTCTGCCGGGACCCGCGCCGTCACGGCGGTGCGTGAGGCGATCGCGCTGCCGCAGGCGGCCGTGCGCGCCGCGGCGGTTCCCGCCGGAGCCCAGTTCGAGATCCCCGGTCTCCCACCGGTCGTCACGCCCAACGAGGACTTCTACCGCATCGACACCGCGCTGAGCGTGCCGCTCGTGAACCCGGAGGGCTGGTCGCTGCGCATCCACGGCCTCGTCGACAACGAGGTCACGATCACCTGGGACGAGCTCCTCGCCCTGCCGCTCGAAGAGAGCATCACGACCCTCATGTGCGTGTCGAACGAGGTCGGCGGCGGCCTCATCGGCAACGCCCTCTGGCTCGGCTACCCGCTGCGCGAGCTGCTGAAGCGCGCTAGACCACAGGCCGACGCCGACATGGTGCTCTCGAAGTCCGTCGACGGCTGGACGGCGAGCACCCCCATCGGCGCTCTCACCGACGACCGCAACGCGATCCTCGCGGTCGGCATGAACGGCGAGACCCTGCCAGCCGAACACGGATTCCCCGTGCGGATGGTCGTGCCAGGCCTCTACGGGTACGTCTCGGCGACGAAGTGGGTCGTCGACCTCGAGGTGACGCGCTTCGACCGCGTCAACGCGTACTGGACCGACCGCGGCTGGAGCGCGGAGGGCCCGATCAAGATCGGCTCCCGCATCGACGTGCCAAGCGGCGGCAGCCTCAACGCGGGCCCCACGACGATCGCCGGCTTCGCGTGGCAGCAGCACACCGGCATCGAAGCGGTGGAGGTGCAGATCGATGACGGCGAGTGGATGCCGACGGAGCTCGCGGCCCCCATCTCGGACGACACGTGGCTGCAGTGGAAGCTCGACTGGGATGCCCCGGCGGGCGAGCACTCCGTGAAGGTCCGCGCCACGTCGAGCGACGGCGAGGTGCAGACGGATGCGCGCGCCAACGTCGTCCCAGACGGCGCGACCGGCCACCACGAGATCACGGTCAACGTCACGGCCTGACGCGTCGCTGTTCTCCTGCCCCTGCTTCCGTCCCCACCCGCACGGAAGTGAGCGAGACGCACCCTCGTCTCGCGAAGAACCTGCATCTGGCTGACGGATGTGCTGCAGCGGGCCGTTGACGGCACCCCGCTAGCCTGATCGGGATGCCCCCACATTCCGCTCAAGCGCGCCCCCGTCCGTCGACCGTCCGGGATCTGCCGCGTGCCGCGTGGATCTCGGCCCGCGCGTCCACGCCGAACCTCCCGTTGGCGGTGCTGTCGGTGCCGATCTACGCGTTCTCGATCCTGCCGATGACCCTGCGGGGTGGCCTCTACCTCGACAGGACGCGCACGGGAACCGTGCTGTTCGAGCGCCGGAGGCCCATCCTCGACGGGTTTGTCGTCGCGCTCGTGACGATCGCGGCGTTCGTGCTCTGGGTGGCCTGCATCCTGGTCTTCGACGCCACGACCGTGCTGCTGCTCGGCTTCTCCGTCTACGCCGTGCTGCTCGCGGGTGCCGTGATCGCGCTGGTGCAGCCGGGTGGGACGACGCTGTCGGCGTCCGGTCCTGAGACCCCGAAAGGGGATCGGTGGATGGTCGCGGCCCTCGCGCAGCATCCTGGCACGCGGCTGACGGCAGTCATGCTCGCGAGGCGCCTCATCGAGCACGCGCCTGCCGGTTCCGTGCTGGTCGCGGCGGCGGCGACGGATGCACTGCTCGAGCGCTACGTGCGGGCCGGCTTCACCGCGGGGCGGGCGCGGCGCGTCTACCGCCTGGCGCCTGCGCAGACATAAAGAAACCCCGCCATGTAGAAGCTAGGCGGGGTTTCAGTGGCTCCGACGGGCGTCGATCCCGTGACCTCACGATTTTCAGTCGTGCGCTCTACCAACTGAGCTACAGAGCCGGAGGCCGAGGCCTCGTGGCGACGCACTGATGTTCGTCACCGTTGCAAATTGCCCTCTTCGAGAAGAGGGCAAGATGCTTGGCGACCCTGACGGGACTTGAACCCGCGACCTCCGCCGTGACAGGGCGGCGCGCTAACCAACTGCGCTACAGGGCCTTACTGTGGTGTCTCAGCCGGGGCTGATTCATCCGTATTCGATTGCGACAGTTCAATGTACAGCATCTCAGCACCTGGTGTTGTCACGACCGTGACCCCAACGGGATTCGAACCCGTGTTAACGCCGTGAAAGGGCGCCGTCCTAGGCCGCTAAACGATGGGGCCGAGTGCTTGTAGCTGACTTGACTACCGAGAGAAAAGCATAGGGGCGTTTTTCCTTCGCGGCAAATCGGGTGCCGCATCGGTGCCTCTTCGGCGTGTCGTGGAGTGCTCAGGTGGTGGCGAGCGCAGGCTTCGTCGTGACCGGATGTTCCCCGAGATGCGCGGAATCCCGGTGCAGACGGCGACCCGGTACGTGATTTGTCACCCGGGTCTCTGTGACGCGCTAGGCAGATGTTGACAAACTTGTTACTGTTTCTCGTGTTGTTGGTGTGAAACGAGTGGCTGCAGTGGTAGATGCGGTCTCGCGTTGCCGCAGAGGCGTCCGCCTCGTTCCGCACCCAAGATTCATCACGAGGAGAGCGCATGCCCGCCACCAGGAGCCCGAAGCCCCTGCGACTTCGCAACCGCTGGCGCACACCGCTCGTCGGTGCGGCATCCGCAGCAGTCCTCGCCGCGTTTGCGCTCGCAGCCGGCCCAGCTTTCGCTGCCGATGACGGCTACGCGACCTGGGAGGACGTCGTCGCCGCAGAGGGCAACGTCGACCGCCAGGAAGCGCTCATCAGCGAGATCGAGCAGCAGATCGCAGACCTCGACGCGAAGGTCACCGCAGCCGCCGCGCAGGCGAAGACCGCAGGCGAAGAGCACGGCAAGGCGCAGACCGCGTCGAGCGAGAAGTTCGCCGAGGTCACCATCCTGCAGGACCAGGCCGATGCTGCCGAAGAGAAGGCATCGACCTCTCGTGAGAAGGCGGGCCAGCTCGCCGCCGCCATGAGTACGCGAGGCGCGGGCGACCCCAAGCTGGCGCTCTTCCTCAACCCCGGCGACGCCGACACGCTCCTCTACCAGCTCGGCACCATCAGCAAGCTCTCCGAGCAGACCGACGGCATCTACAACCAGGCCGTGACCGAGAAGAACACAGCGGACGTGCTCGGAACGCAGGCGACCACCGCGCACGACGAGTTGGCGAAGCTCGAGTCCGAGGCGAAGACGAAGTTCGACACGGCGCAGGCCGAGCAGGTCGTCCTCCAGAACGAGAAGTACCTCGCTGACAGCAAGAAGGCCGACCTCCAGGCCATGCTCGCTCCGCTCAAGGAGAAGCGCGATGTCACCGCCACCGACTACGCGGCCGGTGAGAAGCTGCGTCAGGAGCAGGTCGCGCAGACCAACCGCGAGCGTGCCGAGGCGGCCGCCGCGTACCAGGAAGAGGCCTACGCGCAGGCCGTCGCCGAGGCTGAGGCCGCCGGCGTGCAGGCCCCGCCGAAGCCGGACATCTCCAGCGAGGCTCCGGCAGTGAACGCGCCGCTCGCGCCTGCCGACCCGACCGACACCTCCGTCGCGCCCGAGACGCTGCGCCCGCCGCAGCAGGTCACGCCCCCGCGCCAGCCATCGACCCCGCCGACGGCGACGGCCGACCCGACTGCTCCGGTCACGCCCCAGCAGCCGACCACGCCCGCCGAGTCCCCGGCCCCGGCACCGAGCCAGGAACCGGTCACCCCGCAGCCGACGACGGCACCGGAGCCGACAGCTGCACCGGAACCCTCGACCCCCGCTGAGCCACAGCCGACGGCAGCGCCCACGGCGGCTCCCGAGCCGGAGCCCACGAAGCCCGACATCGAGATACTCCCGGAAGAGCCGCAGAAGCCTGACGTCGAGCTCGAGCCGGAACCCGAGCCGGAGCCGGAGGTCGTCCCACCGACGACGCCCGAGACCCCGAACGGTGTCCTCGCCGGCTACTACGGCCCGATCAGCAGTGGCGTCGTCACCGATGAGTACGGCATGCGCCTGCACCCGATCTTCGGCACCTACCGCATGCACAACGGCCTCGACCTCGGGGTCAACGGCGGCACGTGCGGCGCCCCGCTCTACGCGGTGCACAGCGGCACGATCACGTACGCCGGCTACAACGGCGGCTTCGGCAACCACGTCGTGCTCGACTTCGGCAACGGCACCGAGGTCTCCTACTCGCACATCATGGACGGCGGCATCAACGTCTACGTCGGCCAGACCGTGAACGCGGGAGACGTGCTCGCCTACGCCGGCACCACCGGTTCGTCCACCGGCTGCCACCTGCACTTCGAGCTGAAGTACTGGGGCACGCTGATGGACCCGAAGCCGTGGCTCGCCTCGGCAGGCATCTACTACTACTGATCCGCACGGACGTCAGCTGACGTCAGCGCGCACGAGAGGGCGGCTCCTCGCTTCGGCGGGGGCCGCCCTTCTGCGTGCTTGCGAGCCTTCTGTGCCCGCCGCCGCCCCGCCGCCGCCCGTGCCGGCCGCTGTCCGCTGCTCTTCCTGCCCGCCGCTGGCAGCCGCTGCGTCGTGTCGGTCGCTGGCCGCCGTTGTCCCCGCCCGCCGCCGCTGTCCACTTGCGTGACGGTTCGGGCATCGGCGCGCTCTGAGGGTCCCTGCGGCTGGTTTCGTCACGGAAGCTGGACAGCGACGGGATCGGCCGCACCGGGCGCTGACCAACATGAGTGCAGATTGGGGCTGATTCAAGCGGATCGACGCCGCGAGCCCCAGATCTGCACTCATGTTGGTCACGCGCAGCGCCAAGTCCCCGCAGCGCCGAGTCCGCGCACGACCAAGTCCGCGCACGACGAAGCCCCGCAGCCACTTCTGCAGTGGATGCGGGGCTTCGTCAGCCGGTCACCGGTCTGGCCGGTGAGCTGCGCCTACTCGGCGGGCTTGTACTGCGCGATGGAGCGCTCGATGATCGCCTCGGCGGCGGCGGCGTCGCCCCACGCCTCGACCTTGACCCACTTGCCGGGCTCGAGGTCCTTGTAGTGCTCGAAGAAGTGCTTGAGCTGGTCCTTGGTGGAGTCGTCGACGTCGCCGAGGTCCTGGATCTTCGCCCAGCGGGGGTCCTTCGCCGGCACGCAGAGGATCTTGTCGTCTCCGCCGGCCTCGTCGGCCATGTTGAGGACGCCGACGGGGCGCACCTTGAGTCCGACACCCGGGAAGAGCGGGTACTCGAGCAGCACGAGTGCGTCGAGGGGGTCGCCGTCGTCGGCGAGGGTGTGCTCGAAGTAGCCGTAGTCGACGGGGTACACGAACGGAGTGAAGAGCACGCGGTCGAGGAAGACGCGGCCGGTCTCGTGGTCGACCTCGTACTTGTTGTGGCTTCCGCGCGGGATTTCGATGACGACGTCGTAGCTGCCCATGGCGCTCCTTCGTTGCGCCTGGTGGCGCTCATTCTGTGTGGCTTGTCGGCGGGCCCGGTGTGGCGCTGCTCGCCGCACGAAACCGTTGGTTTCGTTCGGCTTCAGGGTAGTGGATGCGCCTCGCTCGGGGCTGCGGATGCGCGGTTCGCGTCGCGCGGTTCGGCGTCGGGCGCGGCGGGGGTGCTGTGTGACCCCGGAATGATCGCCGGGCGCACGGTCGTGGCATGCTGGTCTCCATGGTTGATCTCAAGGAAGCGCTGCACGTCGATCCGTTCATCCCGCTCCGGGAGGGGACTGGCCAGGCGCTTCCGCACGCGTTGACGCTGGGGACGGCGTTGGCGGCTGGTGTGCAGTTCACGCTGCTCGGGGCCGCGCTGCTGAGCCTGCTGCGCCGCAAGCCGAGCCAGGTGCGGGGTTCGCGACTCGCGTGGGGCGCGTTCTCGCTGGTGAACTTCGTGGGTCCCATCTCCTACTTCCTCTTCGGTCGCAAGCGTTGAGCCGTCTGCCCGTTTCCGGGGCTCGCGGGTTCGTCCTTCTGGGATGTTCCGGCTTCGAGCGTGACGGTTCGCGCGGGCGCGTTTAGGCTGTACCTGTGTCAGATCGCCCTCGCCTCACTCCAGCTGTTGCCGACCTTCGTCGAGCCGTCCGTGGTTCTCTCCTCGGGCGCGTGCAGAAGGGCGACCGCATTCTCGTCGCGCTGAGTGGTGGTCCGGACTCGCTGGCGCTCGCTGCCGCGACGGCGTTCGAGGCGAAGCGCCTCGAGGTCGAGGCTGGCGCGGTCATCATCGACCACGATCTGCAGGAGGGTTCTGCGCGGGTCGCGGAGCGCGCCGCAGAGCAGGCAGCCGAGCTCGGGCTCGCCCCGGTGAGCGTCGTGCGTGTGAGCGTGGAAGACGTCGGAGCCGGTCCCGAGGCATCTGCCCGGGTGGCCCGCTACGAGGCGATCGAGGCGGTGCGCGTCGAGACGGGTGCGCCGTGGGTCCTCCTTGGGCACACACTGGACGACCAGGCGGAGACGGTCCTGCTTGGCCTGGCTCGCGGCTCCGGAGCGAAGAGCCTGCACGGCATGGCGCCGGTCACTGGCGCTCTGCTGCGGCCGCTGCTCGGCGTCCACCGCGCGGTGACGGTGCAGGCGTGCGAAGACCAGGGGCTCTCGCCGTGGATCGACCCGCACAACAGCGACCCCGCGTACACGCGTGTGCGCGTTCGCGACACGGTCCTCCCGCTGCTCGAGAAGGAGCTCGGCCCCGGCATCTCGGAGGCGCTCGCTCGCACGGCGACGACGCTCCGCGAGGATTCTGAGACGCTGGATGCGCTTGCGCTCGAGTGGGCGCACGAGATCGTCAACACCGATGCGGACGGCCGCATCTCCCTCGATGTCGGCGGCATCGTCGCGCAGCCTCCGGCGCTGCGTCAGCGCATCTGCCGCATCGTCGCCGAGCAGGGCTTCGGCGTCTCGCTCACTCGTGGGCACACGATGGCGGTCACGGCGCTGGCGACGGAGTGGCGCGGGCAGGGCCCCGTCGATCTGCCTGGCATCCGGGTCGAGCGCGAGAAGGGTCGCATCCTGTTCGGGGCGACGGCCTCCGCGCACGACGACCACCTCGACGAGACCGCCTAGCTTCACCCGTTTCGCACACCGCGCTCGCTTCGTCGAGCGCTGAACCACCCAGGGAGCCAGGATGCGCGCTACTGATATTCCGAACGACGTCCGCGAGGTCCTCATCACGGAGGAGGAGATCCAGGCGAAGCTCGCCGAGATCGCCCGCCGTATCGAGAGCGACTACGCCGAGTGCGAGCCGCTGCTCATCGGTGTGCTGAAGGGCGCGGTCATGGTCGTGTCCGACCTGTCGCGGGAGCTGACGATTCCGCTGAAGATGGACTGGATGGCGGTGAGCTCGTACGGTTCCGGCACGGAGTCGAGCGGTGTGGTGCGCATCCTCAAGGACCTCGACACGGACCTCACGGGTCGCCACGTGCTCATCGTCGAGGACATCATCGACTCGGGGCTGACGCTGTCGTGGCTCAAGCAGAACCTGGAGTCGCGGGGCCCCGCCTCGGTCGAGATCTGCACGCTGCTGCGCAAGCCCGAGCGGCTCAAGTCGGATGTCCCCGTGCGCTACGTCGGCTTCGACGTGCCGAACGAGTTCGTGGTGGGCTACGGCCTCGACTACGACGAGCAGTACCGGCACCTGCGCGACATCATCGTGCTCCAGCCGCACGTGTACGGCGGCGAGTAGGCGCGCACGCTCGAGCGGATGCGCCGCGCGCCTGCAGCGAACACTGGACGCCGGTGTCGGGGGCCGCGGGTACCATGACTTTCGATTGAGCGCCCTGGTGCGCTGGCGAAGAACCGGCTGAAAGGCACCGAGCACGCCACTCGAGTCTCGACTTATGAAGCAAGTTACCAAGATTTTCAAGAGCCCGATCTTCATCGTGGTGCTCGCCGTGCTGGTCATCGGCCTGGGCTTCAGTCTCATCAACGGCAGCGGCACCCGCGAGGTGACGACGCAGCAGGGCCTTCAGCTTCTCCAGGAGAAGAAGGCCGACAAGGTCGTCATCGTGAACGGCGACAACCGCGTCGACATGGAGCTCGCGCAGGCCGACCCCGAGTACGGCCAGAACGTGCAGTTCTACTTCGTGGATGCGCGCGCCGACGATGTCGTTTCGGCGGTCGACTCGGCTGCTCCCGCTGGCGGCTACGACGACGACGTGCCTCAGCCGAGCTGGCTGCTCTCGGCGGTGAGCATCCTGTTCCCGCTGCTGCTCATCGGCTTCTTCATCTGGATCCTCTTCGCCGGCGGCCTCGGTGGCGGCGGCGGTCGTGGGGTCATGCAGTTCGGCAAGTCGAAGGCGAAGCTGGTCTCGAAGGAGAGCCCGCAGGTCACGTTCGACGACGTCGCTGGCGCGAACGAGGCGCTGGAGGAGCTGCAGGAGATCAAGGAGTTCCTCAAGGAGCCGGCCAAGTTCCAGGCTGTGGGCGCTCGCATCCCGAAGGGCGTGCTGCTGTACGGCCCTCCGGGAACGGGCAAGACGCTGCTGGCCCGTGCGGTCGCCGGTGAGGCTGGCGTGCCGTTCTACTCGATCTCCGGTTCGGACTTCGTCGAGATGTTCGTGGGTGTCGGCGCGAGCCGAGTCCGTGACCTCTTCGAGCAGGCGAAGCAGAACTCGCCCGCCATCATCTTCGTCGACGAGATCGACGCGGTCGGACGCCACCGTGGTGTGGGGATCGGCGGCGGCAACGACGAGCGAGAGCAGACGCTGAACCAGCTCCTCGTGGAGATGGACGGCTTCGATGGGTCGACGAACGTCATCCTCATCGCCGCGACGAACCGCCCCGATGTGCTCGACCCGGCCCTGCTCCGTCCTGGTCGCTTCGACCGGCAGATCGGCGTGGACGCCCCCGACCTCGACGGACGCGCCCGCATCCTCGGCGTGCATGCCAAGGGCAAGCCGCTCTCGCAGGACGTCGACCTCCGTGTCATCGCCCGAAAGACGCCCGGCTTCACGGGTGCAGACCTCGCCAACGTGCTGAACGAGGCGGCCCTGCTCACGGCTCGCTCCAACGCGCAGATCATCGACAACGAGGCGCTGGATGAGGCGGTCGACCGTGTCATCGCCGGCCCGCAGCGTCGCAGCCGCGTCATGAACGACCAGGAGCGCCTCATCACGGCGTACCACGAGGGTGGGCACGCGCTTGCTGCCGCGGCGATGCGCCACACCGACCCGGTGACGAAGATCACGATCCTCCCGCGTGGTCGCGCGCTCGGCTACACGATGGTGCTCCCACTGGAAGACAAGTACTCGGTCACCCGCAACGAGCTCCTCGACCAGCTGTCGTACGCGATGGGCGGACGCGTTGCGGAGGAGATCGTCTTCCACGACCCCACGACGGGCGCGTCGAACGACATCGAGAAGGCCACGAAGACGGCGCGCAAGATGGTCACGGAGTACGGCATGACCGCATCCGTCGGCTCGGTGAAGCTCGGAGAGTCGTCGGCCGAGACGGTGTACGGCCAGCAGGCGGGAGCCGGGCGCAACTACTCGGAGTCGGTTGCGGAGACCGTCGACCGCGAGGTGCGCCTGCTCATCGAGCAGGCCCACGACGAGGCGTGGAAGGTCATCAACGACAACCGCGACATTCTCGACCAGCTGGCGGCGGAGCTGCTCGAGAAGGAGACGCTCGACCACATCCGCCTCGACGAGATCTTCAAGCCCGTTCGGAAGCTCCCGGAGCGCCCGCAGTGGCTGTCGAGCCCCGACCGTCCCGTGAGCGCGCTGCCGCCGGTGCCGCTCAAGCCGCACATCCCGGTCGACCAGATGGACCCGATCGAACATGCGCAGGATGGCGGAGCCGAGCTCGGCTTCTAGGCCCCACGACACGCCGCACGCCGCACGGTGAGCGTACGCCACGCGAGAGGAATGCAGGCTCCCAGATCTGGGAGCCTGCATTCCTCGTCAGCGGGTGGGTCTCACGCGCTGCGTGGGTCGCGGCTCAGCCGGTGCCGCCTCTCGCCTTCTTGAGGGCGGAGACGGTCACGCCGATGCTGACGGCCGCGAGGGGCACGATGAGGATGGCCATCTGCAGCAGGTTCCATCCGAGCGCGAGGAAGAGCGCGGTCGCGCCGACGGTGACGACCCACAGTGCGATGGCGAGTGGGGTGGATGCGAAGCTCCGGAAGCCGGGCCGGTCGCCGGTCATGGTGACTCCTCTGCTCGTCGGTCCTTCGACCCTCTCGAGATCCACCGGGTCTTGTCAAGCTGGCGGCGTCTCGCACAGGGACCGCTGAGTGCGACGCGCGCGGCGAGGCCGGGGGTGCGCGCGGGGTTCGATTCGCGGGAGGATGGAACCAGACCCGCGCCGCGGGCCACGCGGAGTGAGGACTTGCAGATGAACGACATCGATTCGGGGTCGGTGGGGCGCATCGACCTGGTGCGTGCTCAGGCGGCTGTCCGGGAGTTCCTGTCGGCGATCGGTGAAGATCCTGATCGCCCTGGGCTCGAGCGCACGCCGGTCCGTGTGGCTGAGGCGGCGCTCGAGCTGTTCGGCGGTGTCGGTGTGGATGCGCGCGGGCCGCTCGCGAGTGCGAGGTTCCCGGTGGCGGAGATCGAGTCGCCGTTCGAAGAGGATGCTGGGGTGGCTGTGACCGGGGGAGTGTCGCAGCCTGTCGTGCTGCGAGATCTCGCGTTCCGGTCGGTATGCGAGCATCATCTGCTGCCGTTCTCGGGGCGTGTGCACCTCGCGTACGTGCCGTCTGCGTCGATCGTGGGGTTCGGCCGTCTGCACCGCATGCTCGAGACGCTCTCCGCACGCCCGACGCTGCAGGAGCGGCTCGGCGACGAGCTTGTCGACGTCATGATGTCGGCGCTGGATGCGCGTGGTGCCCTCGCGGTGATCGAGGCGAGTCACGCCTGCGCGGGGCTTCGCGGCTCCCGCCAGCAGGCCGGCACCGTGGTGACGGTGTCGGCGCGCGGGGAGCTGTCGGACCCGGTGGCCCGGGCGGAGATCATGGGGCTGATCGGCTCGCAGTCCCAGGCGCAGGTCACCTCGGCGCCCGAGGTTCCCGAGGGCGCTGCCGGATCCGATCAGCCAGTCGCGGTGCAGGGGCAGGTGCTGCGCGGTGCGCGGTTCGATCCGGTGCGCCGCTCTCGCTCGACGGCGGGCGAGGACGACGCGCCGCTGTTCGTCGAGCAGGAGGCCTCGGGGTCCGAGCAGGCGCTGGCGTTCGAGGCGTCGGCCTCGGCTGCGGAGGCGCAGTCGGGTGCGGGTCTTCCGGCCGCGGAGACGCCGACCGAAGCCGCTGGCTCAGCCGCGGTCGCCAGCTCGGTGGATGAGGCCGACGACACTGGGCCGGTGACGACGAACACGAGGCCGTTCGCCCTGCCGCAGCGCTTCACGAACCTGCTGCAGCCGGCTATCCCGAAGCGTCCGCGCATCCTGGGCATCCTGAACATCACGCCTGATTCGTTCAGCGACGGCGGCAGGTTCGAGGACCTGTTCAGCGAGAAGCGCCGCACGAAGCGGGCCATGCGACGCGCTCGGGAGCTCGTCGACCAGGGCGCAGACATCATCGACGTCGGCGGCGAGTCGACGCGGCCGGGCGCGGTGCGGGTGCCGCAGGAGGAGGAGGCGGCCCGCGTACTGCCGGTCGTCAAGGAGCTGGCGGCGCTCGGTGTGCTGGTGAGCATCGACACGATGTACGCGAAGACGGCCGCGGCTGCGCTCGCACTCGGTGCTGAGTACGTCAACGACGTGTCCGGTGGTCTGGCCGATCCGGCGATGCTCGAGGTGGTCGCCGAGAGCCGGAGCCCGTTCATCCTGAGCCACTGGCGCGGCCATTCGGTGCGCATGAACGAGCTCGCCGACTACCGCGACCCGGCGGCGGAGATCCTGGCCGAGCTGGCCGGTGCGCGAGACCGCGCCGTCGCGGCGGGGCTCGACGAGGCTCAGATCGTCCTGGATCCGGGCCTCGGGTTCGCGAAGCGCAGGGATGACAACTGGGCGGTGCTGCGCGAGCTCGAGCAGTTCGTGGCGCTCGGGCACCCGCTGCTCGTGGGCGCCTCCCGGAAGCGCTTCACGGGCGAGATGCTGCGCTCGGACGCGCAGGTGACGGAGCGTGACCTGCCGACGGCGGTCATCACGGCGCTGGCGGCGAAGGCGGGCATCTGGGGCGTGCGTGTCCACAATGTCGAGGCGAACCGGGTGGCGTTGGATGTCGTCGCCTCCTGGCGTGAAGGAGCACAGGATGACTGACCACATGAGCGGGCACGAGCCGGACCTCGATCGGCGGCGCGGTGCGGAGGTGCGGGCGGCCCAGGCGGTCGCGGCCGGCGGGCAGGCGCACGAGCACGCGTTCACGCGTGAGCGGGTCGCGGATGCGAGTGGCGGCGGCGCCGATCTGGCGCCTGGTGCGGTGGCGGCTCTTCGCCCCGGCGCGCCCGAGCCTGAGCTCGACCGCATCCTCATCACGCGCATGCATGCGCGCGGGCATCACGGTGTCTTCGATCACGAGCGCCGCGATGGTCAGGATTTCTATGTCGACGCGGAGGCGTGGGTCGATGCGGCGGCGGCTTCGTCGAGCGACCACATCGGCGACACCCTGCACTACGGGGAGTGGATGCACGCGCTGCACGCGATCGTGACGGGCGAGCCGGTCGATCTCATCGAGACGCTCGCGGAGCGTCTCGCGTCGGCGACGTTCGGCTTCGACGATGCCGTGGCCGTGCGCATCACGGTGCACAAGCCGCAGGCGCCGGTCGCGCTGGACTTCGAGGACGTGGCGGTGAGCATCCTCCGGCACCGGCCGACGCTGCGGGGCGATCATCTCGAGTCGTCGGCGGCCCACGCGGTGTCGGCGAGCGCGGAGGACGACTTCCACGCCCGTGAGGCGGCAGCAGCGGCGGCGGCGGGAACGGCGTCCGACGCGGCGATCGTGATCGGCTCCGGGGGTGCTCCGAACGTCGCACCCGCGGAGCCGGCGCGTCAGGTCCGTCAGGCCGTGATCGCGCTCGGCGCGAACCTCGGCGACCGGGAGGCGACGCTGAGGTCGGCCCTTCGGAGCATCACCGAGCTGCCTGACACGAAGCTCGTCGCGGCCTCGAGCTTCTACGAGACCCCGGCGCTCACGCTCGAGGGGGTCAGCGAGGAGGCGCCCGCGTACCGAAATGCGGTGGTGCTCGTCGACACAAAGCTGCCGGCGACGGAGCTCCTGCGGGCGCTGCACGCGATCGAGGATGCGCATGGGCGCACCCGCGAGACGCGGTGGGGGAGCCGGACGCTGGATCTCGACCTCATCCAGGTGGCCGGCGAGGTCAGCAGCGGCGAGTTGGTGCTGCCGCATCCGCGGGCGCACCAGCGCGCGTTCGTGCTCGCTCCGTGGCTGGAGGTCGATCCGCGCGCGCAGCTCGCCCCTCACGGCAGCGTCGCTGAGCTGCGGGCCGCGGCGGAGGATCGCGTCGAGCGGATCGCTCAGTGAACCTGGCGAGCAGAACGAGGCCGGGCCTGCTCGTCGGGCTCGGCGTCATCGGCGGTGTGCTGGCCTGGTGTGTGGAGACGTGGCTCGTGAGCTCCGGGCGCGCCGTCGTGGCGCCCCCGCTGACGATGCCGTTGACGCTTGCTGTTCTCGCGGGGCTGCTGCTGTGGCTTGCGTGGCCGATCCGCGCGTACACGCGCCGTCTGTGGCGTGAGCGTCGAGATGCCGAGTCTCGGAGGCGGGCCCCCGGGCTCGAGCGAGACCGGTCGTCGAGCGACGGCGCGCGTCCAGAAGATGGCGCCACGGAGCCACAACGTGAGTCGAAGGGGAAGCGCGTCGACCCGCAGTACGCGTTCCGGGTTCTCGCGTTCGCGCGCGCGGCGAGCCTCGCGTCGTCGCTGCTGGCCGGTGCGGCGCTCGGCGTCCTGGCGTTCGCGGTGACTCGCACGGTGCCGCCTGAGGAGCCCATCTGGCACGCGGTCCTCTCGCTGGTCGGGGCAGTGGCTCTGCTCGTCGTGGGCCTTATCGCGGAGTCGTGGTGTCGCATTCCTCCGGGGGGAGAGGAGCCGACGGCATCGCAGGATGCGGTCGCCGCGTAGCGGTCGTCGTCGAGGTTCCGCGTCGCCCGAATGGCGGCAAGTTCATAGGCATTCCCTTTTCGTATTCTCCGGGTATTTCTCACGCATTCGAGAATCGCCGGAAGCGGGTGCCGCCGGTTGCTTTTCCGATTACTGTTGGCGACTATGCCAGAGGCTTCGTACCGCATTCTCATCATCGAAGACGATGGCGACGTCGCCGAGTTCCTGGAGACGGTGCTTCGGAGGCGCCTCGGATGCGAGGTTCGCGTGCTTCGGGACGCGGTTGCCGTGCTGATGCACGTGAATGACTTCAACCCCGACCTGGTGCTCACCGATGTCGAGCTGCCGGGGGCGAACGGACTCGAGGTTCTCGGGAGTCTGCGAGAGATCAAGCCAGATCTGCCCGTCGTCGTCATGACGGCACACGCCTCCGTCGAGTACGCGGTGCGCGCTCTGCGCGATCGCGCCGACGAGTTCCTGCAGAAGCCCATCCCTGGTGCGCTGCTGGTGAGCACAGTGCAGCGTCTTGTCGAGGCGGCGAGGGCCAAGCGAGCGCGCAGCCCGCGCCGGCGGGTGCTCGCGATCGGTGCGCATCCGGACGACGTGGAGATCGGCGTCGGCGGCACGTTGGCGGCGCATGCGGCTGCTGGCGACTCGATCGTGATCCTCACCCTGTCTCGCGGCGGCCGCGGCGGTGACGCTGCGGATCGGCAGCACGAGTCGCTTGCCTCTGCGGAGTCGCTCGGTGCTCGTCTCTTCCTCGAGGACCTCACGGATACCGCGATTCCGAACAATGACCCGACGGTGGGCATCATCGAGCGGGTGATCGCGGAGACCAACCCGACGATCGTCTACACGCATTCTCGGAATGACCGCCATCAAGACCATCGTGCCGTGCACGAGGCGACGCTCGTCGCGAGTCGGCGGGTCGCGAGTGTGGCCTGTTATCAGAGCCCGTCGTCGACGATCGACTTTCGTCCGACGCGGTTCGTGACCGTCGACGGATTCACGGATATGAAGCTCGGTCTGCTTGCGCAATTCGCGTCGCAGGCCGACATCCGCGACTACCTGGCGCCGGACTTCGTGCTCTCCGCCGCACGGTACTGGTCGCGCTTCGGCACTGGCACGTACAGCGAGCCGCTCGAGGTGATCCGGGATGCGAGTAGCATCACTGCGGAGCGCGGCGACGGTGAGTTCGCGACGGTGCATAATCTGGGCACGACTGAGACTGAGAAGAAGAACCGCGCATGAGATTTCGAGTCCTGGTCACGGGTGCCGGCGGGCCGGCTGGAGTGGCGGTCATCCGCTCTCTCCTCGGTCGAGATGACCTCGAGGTGTTCGCCGCCGACATGGACGGCTGGGCGAGCGGCCTGTACCTGGTGGATGAAGCGCATCGGAGGCTCGTTCCTCCTGGCCTCTCCGAGGGCTTCTGCGACGCGCTGATCGACCTGGTCGCCGCCGACGGCATCGATGTGCTCGTGTCGACCGTCGACGTGGAGCTCCCGCCGCTCGCGGCGCGACGCGCGGAGCTCGGCGCGGTCCTCGCGGCGCCCTCCGCGGAGGCGCTCGCGACGTGCCTCGACAAGTGGCTGCTGGTGCAGGCGTGCGAGCCGCACGCACTGGTGCCGGCCACGGCTCTGCTCGACGACGAGGGCATCGCGCGCGACTGGGTGTTCCCGGTCATCGTGAAGCCCCGCAGCGGTGCGGGCTCTCGCGGAGTGCACCTCGTGCATTCGCGGGAGGAGCTCGAGGCGAAGACGCGGGATACTGCGCTGCTCATCCAGGAGAACCTCCCGGGCGACGAGTTCTCCGTGGACGTCGTGATGGGTGCCGACGGCGAGGCGATCGCGGCGGTTCCCCGTCTGCGTGCTCGCGTCGATTCCGGCGTGGCGGTCGCCGGCAGGACGGTGCACCGCGCTGAGCTCGAGGAGACGGCCGCCGCCTGCGCCCGTGCGGCTGGGCTCGTGGGGGTGGCGAACGTGCAGCTGCGGTACAGCACCGATGGTCGCCCCGCGCTGCTGGAGATCAACCCGAGGTTCTCTGGCGCCATGCCGTTGACGATCGCGGCCGGTGTCGATATGCCGTCGCTCGCAGTGGATATCGCGCTCGAACGGCCGGTTCCGTCGCGCGTCGAGTTCCGTGAGGTCGCGAATGTCCGCTTCCTCGAGGATGTGTTCCTGCCCTTTGACGAAGTTCTCGCTCGTGACTGACACGAAGGCGGGTCCCGGTCTCGAAGCGCTGCTGCTCGGCGACTGGCATGTCCATTCCGATTTCTCGGACGACGCGGAGAGTCCCATCTCGGCGAACGTCCGTGCCGCCGAACAGCGCGGCCTGGTGACGATGCGGGCGACCGATCACGTGCGCGGCAGCACGGCCTGGGTGCCGGACTTCGTGGCTGCGGTCGTCGCGGCGAGGCGCACCACCGGGGTCGAGCTGGTGATCGGCGTCGAGGCGAAGATCATGGATGCGCGGGGCACGCTCGACGTGCCGAGCGACCTGCGGGTGGGGGCCGGAGGGGTGGATGGCATCGTCATCGCCGATCATCAGTTCCCTGGTCCGGAGGGCCCGTGGTCGCCGCGTGAGACGCGGGAGCGTCTGGCGGCTGGTCTTGCGGTCGAGGATGCACTCGATCTGCTGATCGGGGCGACGATCGGCGCGATGCGGACGGCTGGTGGCGGTGCGCAGCTGGCGCATCCCTTCTCGATCCTTCCCAAGGTGGGCATCGAAGAGTCTCAGCTCTCTGCGGAGCACCTCTCGGCGTGGGCGTCTGCCGCTCGTGAGACGGGAACCTCCATCGAGGTGAACGAGAAGTGGGTTTGCCCGAGTTCGCGGGCGATCGAGGCTGCTCTCTCGGAGGGGGCGACGCTGGTCGCCTCGACGGATAGCCACCGTGCTGCTGACGTCGGTGTCTATGCCCGGGTTCGCGAGCTGCTGGCGGAGGTGCCCGCGTTCGGTTCGTCGGACGCCGGGGGGCTCGCGTGAGCGCCGACGCCTGGCTCGATATCGGCGGTGCGGTGCTGGCGACGATCTTCGTCGTGTTCGTCGCCATCGGCGCTATACCGGCCTTCACGATGGCCTACCAGTTCCTCATCGTGCCGCTGCACGCTCGTTTCAACCACTACGAGAAGGCTGCGC
Organism: Pseudoclavibacter sp. RFBJ3; assembly: GCF_002931375.1. Taxonomy (NCBI): domain Bacteria; kingdom Bacillati; phylum Actinomycetota; class Actinomycetes; order Micrococcales; family Microbacteriaceae; genus Pseudoclavibacter; species Pseudoclavibacter sp. RFBJ3. The sequence continues at coordinate 399,796 of NZ_PSXZ01000001.1, forward strand.
CGTACCTGCCGAACGTGGCCGTCGTCGTCCCGGCGTGGAACGAGGGGGCGGTGATCGGCGGGTCCATCGACCGGCTCATGGCCCTGGAGTACCCGCCGGAGCGGCTCAGGGTGTACGTCGTCGACGACGCGTCGACGGACGACACTCCTGACGTCGTCCTCGAGCGTGCCGGTCGGTACCCGGGCCGGGTCTTCCACCTTCGTCGCGAGAAGGGCGGGGAGGGCAAGGCGCACACCTTGAACCACGGGCTCCGCCGCGTGCTCAGCGAGGACTGGATGGAGGCGCTGCTCATCATGGACGCCGACGTCATCTACCTTCCGGATTCGATGCGGAAGATGACGAGGCATCTCGCCGACCCCGAGGTGGGGTCGGTCACGGCCTACATCAGCGAGGGCAGCCTGCGCAAGAACTACCTGACGCGGTTCATCGCGTTCGAGTACGTCCTGTCGCAGGTCGGCAGCCGGCGTGCGCAGAATGTGCTCGGAGCTCTGGCCTGCCTCGCTGGAGGTGCGCAGCTGCATTCGCGCGAGAACCTGCTTGCCATCGGCGGGCAGATCGACACGAGCTCGCTGGCGGAGGACACGGTCACCACGTTCGAGACGCAGCTCTCGGGGCGCAAGGTGGTGTTCGAGCCGCACGCTGTCGTGCTCGCCGAGGAGCCGCGTCACGTCGGGGATCTCTGGAAGCAGCGGCTTCGCTGGGCCAGGGGCAACGTGCAGCTGACAAAGCGGTACAGCCACCTCTGGTTCCGCCCGTCGAAGGAGCACAAGCTCGGCACGATCTCGTTCGGCCTCTTCTGGTTCAGCGTGTTCCTGCTGCCGGTGCTGATGCTGCTCTCGTCGGTGGGCCTCATCGGCTTGTACCTGATGGATTCGCCGCTTGCCATGCTCGTGTTCCGCGCGCTCTGGATCGTGGTGGGCTGCGCATACGTGTACATCATGCTGTTCGCCGCACAGCTCGATCCGAAGGTGGGCAGGGTGGCGTGGCGTGAGGTCTTGCTCTTCCCCGGGCTGATCTCGATGGTCGTGCTGCTGGCGGCGTTCTTCCCCGGCCTGTTCGAGCAGCGCATCCCGGCGATGTTCGGTCTGACGCTCACCGAGGGCGGATACGACGCGTGGAACCTGGCGATCTTCGCGTGGATCTCGCTGTGCATGGTCGCGGCGTGGGGCATGAAGCTGATCGACTCGACGAAGTTCGGCCGGGTGGTGAATCCGTTCCTCGTCTACCTCATCGGCTACGGGCCGATTCTCTGCGCGGTGACGTTCGACTCCTACATCAAGGAGGCGCGCGGCGCCGCGATGACGTGGGACAAGACGGAGAAGAGCGGAGCCGTGCTGGCATGAGCGAGTTGGGTGAACGCCGTCTGACGGAGGAGATCAAGCGGGACGCCAGAGCGGAGAACCGCCTGTACCTGCAGGCGACGCTGGCGTTGGTCGGCGTCGCAGTGCTGGTCGTCGTGAGAGAGGTGTTCTTCCTGTGAGCGCTGACCAGTTGCGGGTGCTGATCGTGGACGACAATGCGGACCAGCGCGAGCTGCTGCGCACGCAGTTCCGGAAGGCGGGGTGCGCCGCGAAGTCGGCGGCGACGCTCGACGAGGCCCTTGCGAGCATCCGCGTGGAGGTCCCGGACGTCGCGGTGATCGACCTGCTGCTGGGGGTCGGGAGCGGCTGGGAGGTGCGGGAGCGGATCTGCGAGCTGGTTCCCGAGGTGGCGATCGTCATCTCCTCGGTGCTCGACGAGAGCGACTACCCGAGCTCGGACGATGTGCTCCCGAAGCCGTTCACGGGCAAGCAGGTCAAGGGACTTGTCGCGCGTCTGCGTGCGAGGCGCACCTGATGGCGGCGAGGGTGGTGATCGCGGATGACGACGACGACATCCGCTTCCTGCTCGAGACTGCCGCGCGACGGGCCGGCTTCGAGATCATCGGCTCGTACGGCGATGGGGTGAGCGCGCTGCGGGCCGCCCTCGAGTCGGTGCCGGATCTGCTGCTCCTGGACGTCTCAATGCCTGGGCTGTCGGGGCTCGAAGTGCTCGCGCGCGTGCGCGCCCAGGAGGGCGACGTTCGGGCGCACGCGATCATCGTGTCGGCCAACGCCAATGTCGTGGCGCAGGAGGCTGGTGAGGCGGCGGGCGCGGATGACTATCTGACGAAGCCCTTCTCGCTGGCGAGTCTCGTCGCGAAGCTCAGAGAGGTCCAGCCATGAGCGTCTCCGTGAAGAGTCCGTTCGGCCAGTTCACGGTCGACACGACGTCGCCCGCCATCCGTCAGCTCGCGTCGGTGCTCGGCCTGCTGATAGCGCTCGGGGCCATCCTCCTCGTTCCCGGGGCCCTGATCACGGAGCCCGTTCCGGCGTGGACGGGGGTGGTGATCGTCGTCGCCCTCGCGGGAGCTGCCTTCCTGGTTCCGTGGGACACAGCGCCGCCGTGCACGCGGCTGATCCTCCCCATGGCTTCCATGCTCGCCCTTGGCCTCTTCCGCGTGGGAACCGGTGGGGCGCTGTCGATGTTCACGTCCCTCGTCCTCCTGCCGCTGATCTTCATCGCGACCGAGCCCGGGCGTCGGGCGATCTGGTGTGCCATCGGCACGCTGCTGGTAACGCTCGCGCTTCCCTACCTCATGGGGACGGCGCCGTGGAATGATCCGCAGATCCTGCGGATCGTCTTCACGCCGCTGGTGTTCGCGGTCATCGCGAGCGTCATCAACGAGATGTCCCACCGTGCCAGGGTGCAGGTGGAAAGCGCCAGGCTCTATGCCGAGGAGCGCGAGCGACGCCTGCTGGAGGTGCAGGCGAGCGAGAAGGCGCGCGAGGTGGCCACCCGTGAGCTGCGCGCCTCGGAGGCCTTCAACCTCAGCGTCTGGAACGCGGCGGTCCACGAGATCGCCATCGTGACGGAGCTCGACGGGACGATCGTGGCGTGGGGGCCAGGGGCGCGCAACCTCCTCGGTCCGTCGTCCTCTGCTGTCGTCGGCAAACGCAATGTCACGGACTTCCTCTCCGAGGTCTCCGCGTCCGCGATCCGCGGCGAAGGCGATGACGACGAGGACGGGAGCCGTCTGCTGCGCCGTCTGGTCGAGACCGCGGGATGCAACGAGCAGGCCGGCACGCTGGTCGAGCTCGTTCGCGCCGAGGACGAACCCATGCCGGCGCTCATGACGTGTGCTCCTCGCAAGACGCCGGATGGTGAGACGGTCGGCCACATCTTCATCGCCTACGACATGACGCCGGTGAACGAGGCGTCTCGGCTCAAGGACGAGTTCGTGGGCACCATCTCGCACGAGCTGCGCACGCCCCTGAGCTCGATCCTCGGCTACCTCGAGCTCGCCCGCGATGAGGAGAGCGGCCCGCTGAACGACGAGCAGCGCCACTATCTGGACGTCGCGGAGCGCAATGCGAACCGCCTGCTGTCGCTGGTCGGCGACCTGCTCTTCGTCGCGCAGGTCGATGCCGGGAAGGTGCCGATGGAGTTCTCGCCGGTGCGTCTGGGGGAGGTCGTGCGGCTTTCCCTGGAGACGGCCCTGCCGACTGCTGCGCAGGCGTCGGTCGAGTTGGTCGGCGAGGCCGGCGGCGAGGACGTCGTCCTCTCCGGGGACGCGATGCGGCTCGGGCAGGCGATCGACAATCTGATCTCGAACGCGGTGAAGTTCACTCCGGAGGGCGGCGTCGTCCGTGTCGGGGTGCGGCGTGACGGGAACGAGGTCGTAGTCTACGTCTCGGACACCGGCATGGGCATTCCCGAGGAGGAGATGCACCGCCTCTTCACCAAGTTCTTCCGTGCTACGACGGCCACGAAGCAGGCGGTCCCCGGTGTGGGTCTCGGCCTGAACATCACGCTCGCCATCGTGAAGGCGCACCGTGGGCGCCTCGAGGCGTCCAGCACGGTCGGCAGTGGCACGACGTTCGAGATCCACCTCCCGCTCTCCGCGCGCTGAGGGCGGCTACGCCCAGGGCGGTCTCGGAGGGTGGGCCGGGCTCGTCTCCTCAGCCGGTCATTCCCACCCGGGGAACGGGTCGGCGTAGTCGCACCAGGCACTGGGGCCCGCGATGAGCTCCTCGTCGGTGAGGGCGCACTCGTGGAGCAGGCTGGCGATGGCGTCGGTGCGGAGCTGGCGCCCGAAGACGGCAATCGACGTGCCGAGGGGTGCGTCGGGGTCCGAGCTCGTGACGCCCGATGCCCCGAGCTGGATGTTGCCTCCCGTGCTCGACCAGTCGCCGACGTGATCTGCCCTGTTGGCGAGGCGGAAGTGTCCGCGTGATCGGGTGATGAGCCCGACCTGCTCGGGGGTGAGGTTCGCGAGACCGGCGGCGAGGCGCTCCGGGTGGAACGGTCGTGGCTCGGTGAAGACGGTGCAGTCGATGTGGCCGCGGGCTGGCGGGAAGTGCGTGCGGTCGTCGAGGCGCAGCATCCATCCGGCGGTCGAGGCGAGCTGGTGTGCGAGCCCTGGTCGGATCGGTCTGAGGTGCCTGCCGAGGTCCGAGGCCGCGGCCGGGGTGGTGATGACCGCCGTCGGGTTGAGCTGCTGGATGAGCGTGCAGGTCTCGCTGACGTGGCCAGAGGGGTGTGCGTCGGCTCCGGTGAGCACGACGATGGTGGCGAACTCGAGCTGCTCGGCGAGCGTGGCGGAGGTGTTGGCATCCTCGGGTAGCGGCGTGCCTTCTTGGAAGAGGAGGCGTCGGATGTCGCCGATGCTCGCGACGGTGATGAACTCTCTGGCCCCGACGGTGACGTCGGCGGTGTCCGGCGCGGAGGGGTGGCTGCGTGCCTCGGCGATGACGTGGTCTATGGCCAGGCCGACGCTCTGCGTCTCGGCGTCCGAGGAGAGCTCGACGATGATGTTGCCCCTGCGTCCGTCCGCGGCTTGCCGGAGGAGGTCGTCGGCGATGTCGACGCCGAGTTCCAGGGCGTTCGTCTGCTCGTCGCCGAACTCCGTGACGGGTGTCGGTCCGCTCGGTTCTCCGCACATGAGCGCGGTGACGAGCTGTCGGCCCGAGGTCTCGAGCCCGCTGACGAGTGTCAGGCCGAGCGAGCTGGTGACGGTCTGGGCGCTTGGTCGATCGGAGGTCATGGGGCTAGTCTAATGAGAAAGGTTCTCAAGAAGAAAGGTCCTCGTGAAAGTTCGCAACTCGCTCAAGGCGCTCAAGAAGGTCCCTGGTGCGCAGATCGTACGTCGTCGCGGCCGCGTCTTCGTCATCAACAAGAAGAACCCGCGCATGAAAGCCAGGCAGGGCTGAGTCCGTTCCCATGATCGTTTCGCTTCGTTTAGGCGCGCGATCAGGGAGATCGGCCACGGTCGGCCCGGGCGGCTCCGAGAACTGCCAGAATGTCGGAGGGCGCGCTTCGGTGGGCTCGACGACATCGGCAACGGCGCGCAGGAGCGCGTCGATTGCGCACCTCTGAGGGGATTCTCCATGACTGTGCTCATCACCGGCGGCGCCGGCTACATCGGCGCTCACGTGCTCGCGGCCCTCGAGGCTCGCGGAGACAAGGTGGTTGTCATCGACGACCTCACGACGGGAACGGCGGAGAAGGTCGGTGCCACGCCGCACTTCGACTTCGACATCTCGACGACGGGTGCGGCGGACGCGCTGGCCGACATCATGCAGGCGCTCGAGGTGACGAGCGTCGTGCACTTCGCCGCGAAGAAGCAGGTGGGGGAGTCGGTCGCGAGGCCCGCGTGGTACTACCAGCAGAACATGGGTGGCCTCGCGAACGTGCTCGAGGCGATGCAGCGGGCAAACGTGAAGAGCCTCGTGTTCTCGTCATCGGCGGCGGTGTACGGACTCGGCACGGGCTCGGACGAGCCGATCCGCGAGTCTGACGTGAAGAACCCCATCAATCCGTACGGGCAGACGAAGCTCGCCGGCGAGTGGCTCGTGCAGGCGGCGGCGAAGGCGGCGGGCATCAGCGCCGTCTCGCTGCGCTACTTCAACGTGGCCGGTGCTGGCAGCGACGAGCTGGCCGACCGCTTCGCCCTGAACCTCGTGCCGATGATCTTCGAGAAGCTCGCGGAGGACAAGGCGCCGCTCGTGTTCGGCGACGACTACCCGACTCCGGATGGCACGTGCGTGCGCGACTACGTGCACGTCGTCGACCTGGCCGACGCGCACCTGGCGGTGCTCGACGCCATCGCGGCGGGCACGCCGGTGTCTGCCGAGTACAACGTGGGTCGCGGTGAGGGCTACTCGGTGTTCGAGGTGGTGGATGCGGTGCGCCGCGCGAGCGGTCTGTCGTTCGAGCCCGAGGTGGCCCCGCGTCGGCCAGGCGACCCTGCCCTCCTGGTGGCTGACGCATCCCGGATCAAAGACGAGCTCGGCTGGACCGCGCAGTACACGCTCGACGACATGGTGATGTCCGCCTGGTCGGGCTTCGAGCGCAACGGGGCCCCGCTCAAGGCGTAGCGGGGCTCCCGCTCGTCCGCAGCTTGGGGAAGACGAATGCGGCGTCACCTACCGGCCACCGCCGCAGCCAGCAGAACAGACAGCTGAGGCCGATCGCGACGACCGTGTTGATGATCAGCATCCAGGTGGGGTCGAGCAGGCCCCAGTCGCCGACCCACGAGGTGATCATGATCTGCGCGGGGTAGTGGACCACGTAGAAGACCACCGAGTTCCGGCCGATGTACTGCAGCCAGCGGGCGCTGTCGCCGTCGCGGCCGCGCGTCGTGCCGGTGAGGCGCCGCGTGATCATGATGATGGCCGCGACGCCGGCGAGCACGACGGGGATCCACACGAGCTCGTAGCGGTCGATGAGGCGCGTTGCGGCGGTGAGGGATACGTCACTTGGCGCGGTCGAGCTGGTGTCGGAGACCAGGCGGAGTGCTTGGTCGAGGCCGAAGTAGGTGCCGTGGGTCTGGCCGATGAGCAGTGCCCCGAAGCCGACGGCGGTCAGCGTGCAGGCGATGATCACCGGCCACCGCTCGAAGCGCGCGAGCTGGCCGCGGTACTGCGCGATGAGGTGGCCGGCGAAGAAGAAACCACCGTAGTAGGCCAGGTCTCCGAGCGGGACGAGGGGGACGATTCCGCGGGTGGAGAGGATCGCGCTGAGCGCCCAGAGTCCGAGCGGGACGACCGCGAACCAGGGGCCGCGGATGCGCGTGAGCAGGGGAGCGACCAGGTAGTAGATCGCCAGGTAGAAGATGAACCACAGCCAGCTGAGAGCTATCCAGCTGCTGGGCTGCGTCCAGCCGTCCTGCATGGTGACGAGCCAGTAGACCGTGCCCCAGACGAGGTAGGGCCAGAGCAGCGTGCGCAGCTTGCCCGCGAAGTACGCGGGGCCGGTCTTCGCGAGGGAGCGGCCGAGCAGCATGCCGGAGAGCAGCAGCAGCGTGCTCATGCGGTAGGGGGCGAAGAACGTGTTGAGGTCGCTGATGAGGCTCGTCGGCGCGACGTCGATGAGGAAGATGGGGATCGCGCTGGCGTGGAAGGTGACGACCAGCAGGATCGCGGCACCGCGCACGAGGTCCATCCAGTGCTCGCGGCCCGAGGCGGGCGGGGTCGCCTGGCGCGATGGGCCTCGAGGCGACGGCCGCTCGGTGGGTGCGAGTGCGTGGGCTGGTGTGGTCATCGGGCTTTCAGACGGGGCGCGGGCGGGGGTCACCGTGCACGTGCCGGGCTCAGCTGCTCTCGTCTCGGGAAGACGAAGAGCGCATCCACGACGCGGCTGCGGCGGCGGAGTGCGACAGCGGCGAACGCTACGGCAAGTGCGGCCAGGATGCACGCGGTCATCATCATGGGCTGTGCGGTGACGCCCCAGGAATCGAGTAGCTTCACGACCACGATCTGCAGCGGGTAGTGGACGAGGTAGAAGACGATCGAGTTGCGGCCGACATACTGCAGCGCGCGGGACAGCGCGGACTGGCGGGCGCCGTCGAGCGCTCCGCGGACGCGTCTCGCGAGCAGCATGGTGCCCGTGATCCCGGCGAGCACGACGGGAACCCAGATCAGGTCGAAGCGCTCGATGGCGCCGTTGTCGTCGGTTGCCGGTGTCTCCGCGCCGCCGAGGGCCAGGCCGTGCTCCTGGAGCACGAGGAGGACCGCGAAGATGGAGCTGCCGGCGAGGAGCGCGAGCATCGTCGGCGTCGTGTCGAAGCGGCGCAGCCGGTGCCGGTTCTCGGCGACGAGGTAGCCGGCGAAGAAGAAGCCGCCGTAGTAGGCGAGGTCGAAGAGGGTGCCGTCCGGCGCGGCGATGCTCAGCAGCCAGAGGGTCACCGGCACGGAGGCGAACCAGGGGCTCGGGATCCGGGTGAGCAGCGGCGCGGCGAGGTAGGCGAGGAACAGGCAGAGGATGAACCAGAGCCAGCTGCGGGTGATCCAGCCGTCCGGGCGCATCCACTCTGTCGCGTTCTCGGTGGCGATCCAGAAGATGACGAGCCACACCACGTAGGGCCAGGCGAGGGTGCGGAGCTTGCCGGCGTAGTAGTGACCGCGCGGTTTGGCGAGGGCGAGGGGGAGGAGTAGTCCAGACAGCAGCATGAGCGAGGTCATGCGGAAGGGCGCGAAGTACAGGGTGAGGTCGTCGATGACCGTGCCCGGGGTGACTTCTGCGATGTGCATGGGCACGTCGATGGCGTGGTTGGCGATGACGAGCAGGATGGCGGCGCCGCGGATGATGTCGATCCACCGTTCGCGGTGGCGGGGGAGGGTCGCCGCGGGCTGTCTCGCCGCGTCGTGTGCTGCCATGAATTCCCCGTCTCGCCGTGTCTCGACGCTACACTTCCCGGTTTTCTGGGCCGGAACATGGCGAATCGAGACAAAGTTCGGACCAATTCCGGGGCTAAATCCCGGGGATTTGAGCGTGTCGGGGCAATCGAAAGTTCCCAGGGGAGTATCAGCTTGGCCGATGGGCCGGTACGATCACATGGAAATGAAAACACGCAACCAGAGTGCGCGTCGTTGGCCCCAGCTGACACTGCTCGTGGTCGTGGCTCTCGCTGCGGTCGCGTTGGTGGCTTTGGCGTTCATGCCACGTGAGGCCCCCGCGGGGGCTGGCGCAGAACCTATTCTTACGATCTCCAGCTCAGAAGACGCCGGTTCGGTGACGAGCTCCGCTGGTGGTCCATCCGCTTCGGCGCCATCCGCGACCCCTGCGGGCACCGGCCTGACCGTCGCGTTCATCGGCGATTCCTACACCGAGGGTGTCGGCGCGAGCGACCCGTCGCTGCGCTGGACGACCCTGCTGGCTTCAGCCAACGGCTGGGAAGAGCTGAACCTCGGCGTGAGCGGCGCGAGCTACGGCCAGGGCCTCGAGGAGTGGAACTCCTACGCGCTCCAGGTCGAAGAGGCGATCGCGGCCGAGCCGGACGTGGTCATCGTCTCCGGCGGTCTGAACATGTCGGAGCTCGACCAGGAGCTCGGCGTCGAGTCGGTCTTCACCGACCTCCGTGCCGGTCTGCCGGATGCCCGCATCCTCGCGGTCTCGCCGTTCTGGGTCAGCACGGCGTACCCCGCCCAGCTGGCGCTCACGAGCGAGCTCATCGAGGCTGACGTCACTTCCGTCGGCGGCCAGTACCTGGATGTCGGTCACCTCTTCGAGGACGAGTTCCAGTACTTCGAGCTCGACGGCCTGCACCCGGACGACGCCGGCCACCAGCTCATCGCGAACGCGGTCGACGCCGGCCTTCCGGTGGAGATCGGCGGCTGATCGTCGCTCGGCACCGAAGTGTGGTCACTCTGCGACTGATTGATCACATTTCACGAATTTACAGCCCAATAACATCACACCAGTAGTATGAGGCCGGGCTCGCCCCAGCTTGCCTGAGATACCCCCTGCGCTCCGAACCGCGAGCCACCCGTTTCGTGCCAGCCGCGAAAGCGGCAGCGGCACGAGCGCAAGAGACACACGGACGGACCTTTATGGAACTGCGCGACTACCTGCGAATCCTGCACAAAAACTGGATCATCATCTTGATCTGCACGCTTGCGGGGGTCGCTGGCGGTGCCGGCGTCTCGCTGCTGCAGACACCGAAGTACTCCTCGACGGCGGAACTCTACGTCTCGGTGCGCTCCTCTGACGGTGCCGTTGTCCAGGAGCTGAACCAGGGAACCTCGTTCGCCCGGCAGGCAGTGCAGTCGTACACGACAGTCGTCAACAAGGAGATCGTGACCTCACGGGTCATCGCGGAGCTCGGCCTCAACATGACGCCGGCGGAACTCGCCTCCAAGATCACGGCGACCAACGAGCTCAACACGGTTGTCATCGAGATCGCGGTCACTGACGAGGACCCGGTCCAGGCCGCGTCCATCGCGAACTCCGTGGCCACGAACTTCATCGATGTGATCGTCAACGAGCTGGAGAAGCCGGACGGCGCGTCGCCCAGCCTCGTGAAGATCGAACCTGTGCAGTCGGCTCAGCCCTCGGGAACCGCCGTCAGCCCTCGAGTGCCCATGAACGTCGGATTCGGCGCCCTGATCGGGCTCCTGGTCGGTCTGGGAATCGCCTTCCTCCGCCAGTTCGTCGACACGAAGGTCCGGAGCACTCACGACATCGCGCAGATCACTGACCGTCCGATCATCGGCACGATCACGTTCGACCCGGATGCCGGCAAGCGTCCGCTCATCGTGCACGAGGAGCCGAAGAGCCCGAAGGCCGAGTCCTACCGTGCTCTGCGCACGAACCTGCGCTTCATGGACATCGAGAACACTCGCCACAGCTTCGTCGTGACGAGCTCGCTCCCCTCGGAGGGCAAGAGCACCACGTCCGCGAACATCGCGATCGCGCTCGCCGAGCAGGGCGCCAAGGTCGTCCTGGTCGATGGCGACCTCCGCAAGCCGAAGGTCGCGACCACCATGGGCGTCGACGGCTCGGTTGGTCTGACCGACCTCCTGAGCGGCCGCGCAGAGCCCAAGGACGTCCTGCAGCGCTGGGGCCGTGGTCGCCTCTACGTGCTCCCCGCCGGTCGCATCCCCCCGAACCCGAGCGAGCTGCTCGGCTCCCACACGATGCAGCAGGTCCACGACCAGCTGCTCGCCGAGCACGACTACGTCATCATCGATGCGCCCCCGCTGCTCCTCGTCACCGATGGTGCGGTGCTGAGCGAGCTCGCCCACGGCACGCTCCTCGTCGTCGCGAGCGGGCAGACCCCGCGCTCGGCGCTCGCCGGCGCGGTCGCCCAGCTCGAGGGCATCGGCTCCGAGGTCTCGGGAATCGTCGTCACGAAGGTTCCGACCAAGGGCCCTGACTCCTACGCCTACGGCTCGTACGGCGCCTACGGTGCGTACTACGGGACGGATGAGGCCGGCAACCCGACGACCGAGTACCGCAAGATCGGCACGGGGCAGATGCCGATCATCAGCGCGAAGTCCAGGCGCAACAACTAGTCCTCGAATGCGTTGCCCAGTGCGCGGAGACCTCCGAGCACTGGGCAACGCGCACGTTCCTCAAGAAATCATCCCCCAGCCCGGTCTTCAGTCAGTCGGGTGAGATTCATGGAGAAGAAGCAGATGCGAGTTTCCGTTATCGGATGCGGGTACCTGGGAGCCGTCCACGCCTCGGCGATGGCCGAGCTCGGTCACGAGGTCATCGGCATCGACGTCGACGAGCGGAAGATCGAGGCCCTGGCCGCCGGTCAGCCACCCTTCTTCGAGCCCGGTCTCCCCGAGATCCTGACGTCGGCCACGGCGAGCGGGAACCTCGAGTTCAGCACCGATATCGCAGCGGCGGCCTCAGCCACGGTGCACTTCATCGCGGTGGGCACCCCGCAGGCCAAGGACAGCGCTTCAGCTGACCTCACCTATGTTGATGCGGCGCTCTACGGGCTCCTCCCGCACCTCAAGGCCGGGGACCTCATCGTCGGCAAGTCCACGGTCCCCGTTGGAACCGCGGAGCGTCTCGCCGCCATCGTCGCCGAGCACGGAAGCGGCGCCACGCTCGCCTGGAACCCGGAGTTCCTCCGTGAGGGCTTTGCGGTCAAGGACACGCTCGAGCCCGACCGCCTCGTCTACGGCGTCGCTGACCAGACCGCGGCCGACGTCCTCGACGAGGTCTACGCGCAGGCCCTGTCCACCGGCACACCTCGCATCATCACCGACTACGCGACGGCAGAGCTCGTCAAGGTCGCGGCGAACGCGTTCCTCGCCACGAAGATCAGCTTCATCAACGCCATGGCGGAGATCTCCGAGGTCGTCGGTGCCGATGTCAAGGAGCTCGCGGATGCGATCGGACACGATGTGCGCATCGGTCGCAAGTTCTTGAACGCGGGTGTCGGGTTCGGCGGCGGCTGCCTCCCGAAGGACATCCGTGCGTTCACGGCTCGCGCCGAAGAGCTCGGACGTGGCGAGTCGGTCGCCTTCTTGAAGCAGGTGGATGCGATCAACCTGCGGCGTCGCCAGCGGGTCATCGATCTGGCTGTGGACGCGCTGGACGGATCCGTGAACGGCAAGAAGATCGCCGTGCTCGGCGTGACCTTCAAGCCGGAGTCCGATGACGTGCGTGATTCGCCTGCCCTCGACGTCGCCGTGCAGCTCAAGGGGCTCGGCGCGAACGTCGTCGCGACGGACCCGCAGGGCATCGAGAACGCCCGTCGGCGCCACCCGCAGCTTCAGTACGTCGAGTCGACCGAGGAAGCCCTCCGCGACGCCGAGGTGATCGTGCTGGTGACCGAGTGGGCCGAGTACCGTGCGCTCGACCCGGCCGCGGCAGCTCAGCTCGTCGCGAACCGCGCGATCATCGACGGCAGGAACGTGCTCGACCCGGCTGCGTGGCGTGAGGCGGGTTGGAACTTCGTCGGCATGGGACGACGCTAGCTGCGCGAGCTCGGAGGTGCAGGTGCGCGGGGAAAGGCTCTGGCGTCGAACGGGATCGTCAGAGTCCGTTCGTTGACTCGAAACATAACCCGGTTAGGCTTGGAGCGGCGCGAATGGGGCATCCCAGCTTGACTCGGCAAGTCCCGGCGACTTTCGGGGAACACTGACCCGCCAGTCGAAAGCGAGTCTCGCAGGTGTGCGCGTCACGTCCGACTTCGCCTTGATCAGCAAGGAGTGCCGAGCATGACAGAACCGTCCAAGCATGCGTTGAGTAGGCGAGGCCTCCTTCGAGCGGCCATCATCGGCGGCGCTGTTTCTACGGTCGGATTGTTCGCGGCGCAGAACCCCGCACATGCCGCGACCGCGTCGTTGGCGAAGATACGCACTCTGAGTTCGACCTGGACGCCGGCAGACCGCGCTTTGTACACGGAAACGTCAGCGATCGCTGCCTACTACGAACGCTCCCTGGCAGCGGTGACCAACGCGATGGTCGGCGATGGACCGGTAGCGGCGGGAGCCGGTCGACACGTGGCACCAAGAGGGTGGTTCACGGGCAAGTACTGGAGAGCAGCCGCGTCAACATGGTGGAACGCGCGCACTCAGGAGCACATCTCCACGCTCGCCTACTTCCTTGCGAACGACGAACCGTGGAATGTGGAGTACCGGGGTAACCGCGAGCTGAGGCTTCGACTCCTCGCTGCGATAGAAACCTACGCAGCAACACAGCTCGCGGATGGCTTCTTCCCTGAGGATTCAGGCGCACAGAGCGATGCTGCCGTTCCAAACCCGACGGTTGTGTCTGGTCTTGCTGCCACTGCATTCGGGGTGCAGGCCATGGCCTCCACCTTCGGTCTTCTCACGAAAGATCGTGCGACTGCCCCCGCAGCAGACCAAGGCGCAATTGACGCCGCGCTCTCCTCGCTGCGAAGCATGATCGGCAAAGCCGTGGCGACTGGTCTCGACCCCAACTCGCAGCTCTGGGGCCGCGCTGAGATTGACGTCGCCAATCAGCCAATCGGCATGATCGCTGCGGCAGTGCTCGCGGCCTTCGAGATACCAGACGATCGAACAGCACTTTTGGCAAACGTGCCCGCGACGTTGGCCATCATCGCTGAGCGTGGGATCTCAACAAGCGGCCACACCGTGGAGCGCAAGGCCTACGACTACGGGTACACGGCGAACGTTGCAGTTCCGGACCTTGCAGTCATCGCTCGCCTAGCTCGCGAGATGGGACGAGGAGACGTCGCCACCACGACCGAGGACATCGCCCAGCAGGTGACTAGGTTCGTGACACACACAGTGTTCTTCGAGCCGACTCCAGGACCGGATGGCTCCCCGAACTATGTGGAAGGCTTCCACTACGCTGGCCTTTCCGCCCGCAACACCGTCTTCACCTTCCAGCCCTACGATGCGATCCCCGGAGCCTGGAAGGCACCCCTCGGGAAGTCGAACCAGACGCAGAGCTCGCTGACCCCGAGTCGCGACCTGCTCGCGGTGACTCCCGAGTTCGCCGCGTTGCACCCCTCTCAGGAAGCGGTGCAGGCCTGGTTCGACAACTGGGTGAGCGACCCCGCCATGTACCCGATCACGGATTGGGCGGCGAGGGTGCTCTCCGGGAGCCGCGAGCTGCTCAGCCCACGTCGCCTTCTCGGGACGGTGCAGACCGTCGCACCCGCCCCGAGTGATGCTGAGCGTCGCGCCTCCGCCGCCGACTACCCGTATTTCACCGCCGCGTCGAGCAATACCCTGCTGGCGGACACCGCCCCGACGGCGCCCGAGATCCTGCCGCGCTGGTACGGGTTCGTGCAGAGGAAGAACTTCCATCTGGGCTTCCAGTACGGATTGAACAGACTCGAGAACCTCGCGTACGAGGGTGACACGAAAGCTCGCCCGCGCTACGGCCCGGGGATCCTCTGGACTCCGACCCGAGGCACGGTCGTCCTGTCCTCGAACGAGCCCGTCGCGAAGCTCTCGGGCTCCAAGGTGGTCAGGGACAACGAGGCCATCGACCGGAGCTGGGGCACCTACGCTGGCAAGACGGCGACCGGGTACGCCGAAGCCCTCACCCCGATGATCGCGACCTCGAGAAGCGCCTCAGGTGCGGTGATGGGCGCCGGGGAATCCACTGGGGCGTTCACGGTGACCGCCGTGAGCTCGGCGAAGTCGCCAGTCATGACGACGACCCTGCGGTTCAACGCCGGCCGGGTCTTCGGCAGCATGCAGGGCGAGCAGGACCGGTTTGTGCGACGCGTTCAGACACCCGGAAGAACCGGGTACCACTGCATCCCCCTGCTCCTGGGCCCGGAGGACCATATCGAGTTCTCCGTGCAGCCGTCTGCGGTCGTCGGTGCGGTGGTCGACAGCTCGGTGAGTGGACGCCCGCTCGTCGTGAACTCGCAGCTCAAGTCCACGCTCAGAGTATCGACCGACCGGTTCACCATCGTCACGGGCGCGAACCGAGCGAATCGGCTCACCTTCATGTTCTCCGAGGGCACCAGGGCGTCGGCGTCCGAGCTCTCGTTCCTCGTGTACGAGAAGACGTACTTGTCGACCGCGAAGCGGCGCGTGGTCGTCAAGGTCCCCCACGGGGCCGACTTCACGGAGACGATCGTGTTCGGCGACTGAGCGCCCCAGCGGCTCACACGCGAGTCACCAAGAGAGCGGGTATCGTTTCATCTTCATTCGGTGGTCACGACGACGTGCTTCCTTCTAGCTCTGGAGGTTCTTGTGCGTCGGCTCGTTCTCTGGCTTTCTGTTGGCGCGTTCGTCGTCGTCGCGGCGCTGGTCGCGGCGACGATCGTCTACGTCTTCCCGGCTTCGGACGATGTCGAGCATGCCAACGCCGTCATCGTCCTCGGACCAGCGACACCCGACCGTGTCGCGCTCGGCCAGCAACTCGTCGATGAAGGCCGCGCCGATCGCATGATCATCTCGGCGGGGAGGCCCGGCTGGGCCTACGACAAGGCCTCCATTCCCGAGTGCCGTGATCGCACAGCTGACTGCTTCATGCCGGTGCCTGCCACCACTGCCGGTGAGGCTCTGAAAATTGCGGAGATTGCTGAACGCGACAGTTGGACCTCGGTCGCAGTCGTTACCGCGACGCCACACGTCGCCCGCGCGCGGACCATCTTCGAGTCCTGCAGCGGGATCGCCGTAGATGTCGTGGCACCCCCAGCAGTACTTGAGCCTGGGGGGTGGCTCTACGAGTTCGCGTACCAAACAGGTGGCTATGCGAAATTTGCCATCGTCGGCTGCGCGCAACCCGACACGGCCTAGGCGATCATGACGACGCCAGAAACTGGTCGGTCGAAACCGCCGCTCAAGGCAGCACTGCTCTTTCTGTGCGCGGTGCTGCTTGTCGCTCTCTCCGGGGTGCTGCTCTTCTCGGTCAGCGACTTCACCCAGCCGAAGCCGCCCCCGACGTCCAGCGAGGCCCTTCCGCCGACGAGCGCCGTGGCGACCCAGGTGCCGGTCGTCGTGGGCCTCAGCGTGGACGAGGCGGCCGCGCGGCTCTTTGAGGCAGGCCTTGCACCGATCTACATCTCGGAGCGTGACATCGACTGGGAACCGGAGGACCGGATCGTCGTGACTGCCTGGCCCCAGTCCGGTGAGATCACGGAGGATGGGACGGTCGCCCTCCGCGTGTCGGCACCGGTGCGATCACCGCAGGGCAGCGGCTCGGGGAGCGATGCCCAGGCGCTTCTCGAGCGGCTGTGGCAGGTGCAGGACTTCGCAGACGGGTTCGATCGACCGCACGATGGTGGCGCCGCGAGCTGGTACGTGGGCGAGGTCAGCGGCTCAGTCAGTGACGGGCTCCAGGTCGAGCTCCGCGTAGACTCGGGCTCGGTGAGCGACACCGACCGGCGTCGCTTGGTCGCTGAGATCGGCACCCTGGTCAAGGGTACGTACCCCGATCTCGAGAAGGTCGTGCTGACCACCTCGGACGGAGTGCCGGTCGAGTGGTCAGCGGCGTCCGGCGGCTGACTTCTTCCCAGACCGCCCTCGTCGCGCCAGCTTGTCGAGGCTCTCCTCGTAGCGCGCGCACACGCCTTCCCACGAGTATTCCGCTCGGCCGCGAGCGAACGCACGAGCGCTCAGGTCCTCCTGCAGAGCTGGGTCGCCCAGGAGGCGGAGGACACCGTCCGCGATGGCTGACGGTGTGGGCTCGACGAAGACCGCCGCGTCGTCGAGCACCTCTCGGTTGTAGACGGTGTTCCGCGCCACGGTCGGTGCGGCGCACGACATCGCCTGAACGAGCGCCGGGTTCGTGCCGCCAACGCTGTGTCCATGGAAATAGGCTCCAGCGTGCTGCCAGAGCGAGTGCAACCGGTCGTCATCGCTGACGTGGCCGAGCCAGTGCACCCTGGCGTTCGCATCTGCGAGCTTCTGTGCCTTGTCGTCGAGCTCGCCACCGTAGCCGGTTGAGCCGACGATGACCACGTGGTGCGTCTTCGCGACGGTCTCCGCCGCTTCGAGGAACTCGCCCACCGTGTTCTCCGGCACGAACCTCGCGACCGCCAGGGCGTATCCGCGGTGCGTCAGGCCGGGCTCGATGGGGAGGTCCTCCGGCACATCGCCACCGTAGGGAATGAAGACACCGTCGCGACGGAAGTCCCTGCGCCAACGATCGCCGATGGCGTGCGCGTCGAAGACGAGCTCGTCCGCCCACCACGCGGTCGCCTTGGCTCCTCCTCGGAACATGGCCTTCGCCAGGCGCCCCCACTTGGCGCGATCCCACTCGATGCCGTCGACGTTGAGCAGCGTCGGGACTCCGCGTGCGCGGAGGAAGGGGAGCCAGAACCCATTGGCGACGTTCATCACGAGCGCGACGTCAGGGCGGCGCCTGGACGCGTCGAACATGGCCGTCGCGCCGTACGACAGCGTGCTGAGGGACTTCGACTCGATGCCTCGAGTCACGGGAGTGTGCACGCGTGGGTCGCGCGTCGGGTCGCCCTCTTTCGTGGAGCCATCCCTGCCGTAGACAGTCACGTCCCAGCCCTGGTCGACGAGGTACGGAGCAAGGCGCCGAACGGCTGTCTCGAAGCCGCCGTAGTAGCTCGGGTAACCGCGAGTACCGATGATCGCGACTGATCGATTCATCAGGTCAGGCCTCTTTCGCGTTGAGGTGGGAAGGGGGTGAACGTCAGTCCTGCGACTCGCAGGGCTGAGGTCGACCGACCTCCAGCGCAGGTGGGGGATGCGCTAACGGGGGGAAACGAGCGCGACGCGATGCGATAGCTCGATCACGCTACACTCTATGGCATCCCCGATGACGGTCCTGTTTCGTGCGAAGACTCATGCTTCTGCGAGTCAGGACCGAGCTGTTTGCACGTGCCTGAACCTACCGAAAGGCCCAGCCGATCGTGACTCGCGTCCTCCTTACCCATCCTGGTGCGGAGCTGTACGGAAGTGATCGCATGGCCGTAGCCTCGGTGCGTGCGCTCGTCGAAGCCGGCGACCAGGTGGATGTGGTGCTGCCGTCTGACGGACCGCTCGTGCCGCTCCTCACGGAGGCGGGCGCCAGGGTGCTCGTTCTCCCTCTTCCCGTGCTGCGCAAGGCGATGCTGCGCCCCCTCAAGCTGCTGCAGCTCGCAGCCACGATGCCGCGCACGATCGTGCGGTCGATGAGGGTCCTGCGTCGCCTCGAAACCGACGTGGTCTACGTCAACACGATCACGCAGCCCTGGTGGCTCCTCGCGGCGGCCTTGGCGAAGAAGCCGAGGCTCGTGCACGTGCGCGAAGCGGAATCAGAGCAGCCGGCGATCGTCCGCAAGGTGCTGCTCGCTCCGCTGGCACTCGCGACCCGAGTGGTCTGCAACAGTAAGGCCACTGAGCGATACGTGCTCGACGATGCGTCCGGCGTCACGGGCAAGACCTCGGTCCTGTACAACGGCAAGGACTGGGCCCCGTACGAGGCTCCGGCGTTCGAAGGGTTCGCGGAGCCCGTTCGCCTGCTCCTGGTGGGGCGCATCAGCCCTCGCAAGGGCACCGACACCGCGATCGAGGCTGTCCACCTCCTCAGGCAGCGAGGCATCGACACGAAGCTGACGCTCATCGGTGACGTGTTCGACGGGTACGAGTGGTACCGGGACGAGCTCGGCGCGCAGATCGCGAAGCACGGTCTCGAGGATGCCGTCGTCTTCGCCGGCTTCGACCCGGAGCCAGCGGAGCGCTTCGGAGAAGCGGACCTGGTGCTCGTCCCATCGCGGCTCGAGCCGTTCGGAACCGTGGCGGCCGAAGGCATGGCCGCGGGTCGGTGCACGATCGTCGCTCGCACGCAGGGTCTGGTGGAGATCGTCGACTCGGCAGAAGTCGGGCTGACCTTCGAGGCCGAGAACGCTGGGGAGCTGGCCGAGGCCTGCGCGCAGCTCATCGCCGACCCGGATCGGGCTGTGGCCATGGCTGCCGCGGGACGCGCCCGAGTCCTCGAGCGGTTCTCGACTGAGCAGTACGCGGCAGGGACGCGTTCCATCGTCGCCGAACTCGAGAAGAGCGTCTGAGCGACATGAAGGTCTGTATCGTCTCCGTCCCACTCACCACGAGGAGCGGCGTCTACCGCTCCACCTACGACCTCGTGACCGCCGCGCGGGAAGCCGGCCTCGACTGGTCCGGGATCATCGCCATGAGGCCGAGCGCACTCGGCTCCCCGCCGCAGGGCGATCTCGGAGTGCACGAGACCACGATCGACGTGCACGGCATGAAGCTGATCCCGGCGATCAGGCGGCTTCTGCTGAGCCGTGCCGAGTTCCGCGAGGCCGATGTCGTCATCACGATGATCGGCCAGAGCGACATCGCGGTGAGCGGCCTTGGAAGCAACCGGCCGAGCACGTGGGTCTCGTTCGTCCGCGGACTGCCGTGGCCGGCGCACGGTGAGGCGAAAGCGCTGCGCCGAGTGCTCCAGCGAGTTCTCGTGACCCGTGCCATGCGGAAAGCCGACGAGGTCTGGGCGACGACGACGGTGCTCGCCGACGGAGTCCGCTCTGCGGTCGATCCGGTGATCGTGCCGGCTGGGGTCCCCTCGGTCGAGCGCATCGCTGACGGGTCACTGGGACGGGACGGGCACCTCGTGTTCGCCGGTCGCCTCGACCGCGACAAGCGCCCACTCTTCTTCGCTGAGATCGTGCGCCGGACGGGGGCGCTGGCCAAGGCGTTCGGCGCCGGCCCATTGCAGGGCGAGCTCGAGCAGTCACGGCCCGAGACGCTCGACATCTCCGGCTGGGTGGACCCGGCCGCCCTCTGGCAGGGAGCGACGGCCTTCCTCGGCACGTCGAGCCGTGAGGCGTTCGGCAGGAGCGCGGTCGAGGCCGCGCAGCACGGCGTCCCCGTGATCCTCTCGCGGGACTACGGTGCCGCACCGTTCCTCATCACGGACCCCGAGCTCGTGGATGCCTTCGTGCTGCCGAGCGAGCCCGTCGAGCTGTGGGTCGACGCGGTTCAACGACTCCTCGACGACGAGGCGCTGCGGCGACGGCTCTCGGATCACCTCGTGGAGAACGCACGCGAGATCACCATCGAGCGGTCGGTTGCACGCGTCGACGCTCGCCTCCGGGAGTTGGCGGCCGGCTGAGAGCCTGCCCTCAGGCGGCTTGATCCGGAGCGGCGACTGCTGCGGCAACCCGCGCACGCATGTCCGCGGCTCGGGCGGCTCGGGCTCCGCGCAGCGCCCGGTACAGGCGCACGTGTGCGAGGCCGGTGGTCGCCCACGAGCGACGCTCGGAGAAGGCGGAGGCTGACGTGCGCCGTGCCGGGGCATCCCGATAGGCCGCTTCCAGCACCTCACCCGTGAGAGGTCCCTGGTAGAGCGTGAGGAGTTCCGACCCGACCTCTCGCTGGAGCGCGAGGTTGGAGGAGCTGACCGGCGCGAGCACGGGGCACCCGAAGCTCAGCGCGTAGATGAGGGCGCCCGAGTTGTACATCTGGAGGTACGGGAGCACCACGAGTCTGCTCTCGGCGAGCTGATCGAGAAGCTCGGGGTCTTCGACGAAGCGCGCATCGAACGCCGTGCCGGGATGCGCATCCGCGAGCTGCTGGATCGCGTGACGGTACTGCGCGTTCTTCGCGGCACCGAGGATGACCAGGCTCGACCCAGGCAGCCGCTGCTGGTCGTAGCTCTCGATGAGGGACTCGATGCCCTTGTAAGGGCGAACGAGGCCGAAGTGGAGGATCTGGTGCACCACGCGTTCCTGAGACGCCCAGCCCTCCTCCTTGTGCTGACGCAGAAGTGGGACGTAGTCCCCGTGGGGCACGGTGACCCCCAGCGAGAGGTCGTTGTCTTCTGAGCTGTTGAGGTAGATGCGCACGTCGACGGCCCGGATCAGGAGGTCGATCGCGAACGCTGTGGTCCGCCGCCCTGCTTCGTGGGGCTTGAGATTGTGCACCGTCCACACCAGCGTCTTGCGGGTGAGCCGGATGCGCATGACCAGGGCGACAAGGAGGAAGGACTTCAGGAGCTCACGCACGGCGGAAGGGGCGACGACAAGAGCGTCGGGCCAGTGCAGGTGGAAGATGTCCCAGCGGCCGATGAGCGCCGTCTTCCACGAGAAGAACTGCAGGTCGACGTCGTCGGCGAGCGCTTGTGCGAGAAATGCCGTGTACGGGTTCCCACCTCCGGGCGGCCGGTTGTAGGACATCAGCACTCTGGGCTTCGGGGGAACGCTCGACATGTTCAGTGCCCTCAGCTCGCCGTGGTCCACAGATCGGTGGGGAAGGCCGCTTCGAGGGGCGCGGGGTCCCAGGCGGCAAGCGGGTCCTCCGTCGAGGCCGTCCGGGCAGGAAGCAGCTGCAGAGCCTCGTCGAGGTTCGAGGCGATCGTCCAACTGCTCCTCCCCGTGCCGCGGAAGTAGTCCTCGTACTTGAAGACAGGCTCGACGGGAGAGGCGATGAGCACGACCGGCACGCCGAGCATCTCGGCGAAGACGAGTGCGTGGAGTGAGCTTGTGACGAGTGCCTCGCTCCCGGCGATGCGGGCTGCGATCTCGTCCACGGAGCGCCTGGGGCTGAAGAAGTCCGGGTGGCTGCGGTACTCCCGCGCGTCGTTGAGGTTCGGGATGACGCTCAAGCGCCGGGACGGGAGGAGCGGGTGCCGCGCGCGCAATCCGTCGCCCAGCAGCAGAGCCGGGTCGCCGTAGACCTCGGGGGCGTCGATTCCGCGCTCGCGGCGAAGCCATTCCCGGGTGAGCGGCCCCCGCACAGCGCGCACATCGAGTCGAGTGAAGCGGTGGGCTTGCTCGACCGTCTTGCCGTTGACGCCGGTTCCCCAGATCACGTCGTTGTCGACGGCGAAGTGCATGACGGATCCGACGGAGAAGAGCGTTCGCGTCGAGTCCACCGCCTGGTGGGGGCCCGAGCCGAGTCGGGACTCGGCGACCTGCGCGACGACCTGCGGGCCGATCAGATCACCGAAGTTGTTCTTCCGGGGCCCGAATGTGCGACCTGCGAGTCGCAGACGACGGTACCGGTGGGGGTTCCACATGAATGCGGGCACACCGTGGACGTGCTTGAGCACAGGCTTCTCCTGGAATGTTCGTTGGGAGGGAGTCGTCAGCGCAAGCGCAGACCCTTGGCAGCGGGACGGATCGGCAGGGCGGCGACCGGCGGCGGCAGTTCGACGGGCTTCTTCGCGAGCTTCCCGCTGAAGTAGCCGAATGTGAAGAACCAGATGTGGAGCAGGAAGCCTCCTGCGAATCCCCATCCGGTCAAGCCCACGACGATCATTGCCATGGTCAGGGTGAAGAGCGCGAGCCCGGAATCTGAGTGCTGATTCTTCCTGTTGTAGTCGCGAAGGCCCTTGATCACCAGAGCGACCATCGGTCCAAAGAAGAGGAGTGCCCCTACGACACCTTGTTCTGCCGTGACGTAGTAGAACACGTTGTGCACAGGCCACCCACGCGCGGTGAGCGCATCGAACTGGCCGAAGTAGGTGATGTAGTTTCCCGGCCCGATGCCGAGCATGAGATTTCTACCGATGTGCTCCTGCGCGACGGCAAGGAGGTGCTCTCGTTCTCCACCGAGGGGGTCCTGCTGGAAGCGGGCGAGGATGGCATCAAGAGAGAGCGCGCCAACGAGCGCGATCGCGCCACCGAACCAGATACGTCGCTTCATGACGCCCTTGCCGCGCTGGAGAATGATCCAGAGCCCGAGCATGCCGATCAGCGCGATGAAGTTCGTGCGACTCGCTGAGAGGCCGACCCCCAGCAGGCCGGCGAGCATCGCGAACGTCGCTGCGCGAGCGACCACCTTGTCGGTGGACGTGCTCAGCGGCAGCGCGATCGCCGTCAGGCAGATGACGATCTTCCCCAGGTTGCCGGGGTGCCCAGCCGTACCCGCCGAGCGTCCGGATTCGAGGATGGATGCTTCGGAGACGGCGGCGAACCAGGAGAGGCCGAAGCTCTGGCCCAGCGCGATGAGCGCTTGGAAGCCGAGGATGGCGAGGATCGCGAAAGCAAGCCAACGTTCGAGTTGAGGAGCTGTCTCGGCCCGTCCGACGAACGTCCCGACAAACCAGGCGAGAATCGCGACGAGGATGAGCGTTAGAGCGTCTCCCGAGACGTGCGGATTCGTCCAGCCGGTGGTCACCATGAGGATCAGGTAGGCCACCAACGGGATGAAGACGACAGGAATCGGTAGCCGCGGCTTAGCGAAGATGGCGATGATGACGCAGATGAAGAGGCTCACTGTGGACAACGGCACCGGGTCGAACCCGAACAGGTACACCTGGCTGCGTGGGAAGAGCGCAAGGCCCACGAGCGCGACGAGCGCGACGGTGGTCGTGGCTCCGGCGACGCGAAGGCCAATCAGTGTCGCGACGACGATGAGGATCGGCAGGAGGACTTCGGTCATCGAACCAATTCCTTTCTCGGTGCGTCAGCGCTCTGCTGACTTTCGGGTTCCTTCATACTCACAGGTCAGAGCCGCGCCGTCACGCGGAGGATGCGGATGCGATGCCGCGTTCGACGAGTTCGGCTCGAGTGGGGAACGCGAAGTCGTCGAGGGTCTTCTGAATGTGGACCGGGGAGCCGAGGCGAGGCTCGCGCAGGGCCTCGTCGATGGAGACGGGGGTCGACCAGGGGAGGTCGACTGATGCGAAGTAGTCCTGGTACTTGAGTTCAGGCTCGCCGTTGACCGGTGCCACGAGCTTGACGGGACGTCCGAGCGCATGCGCGAAGATCAGCCCGTGGAGCGACGAGGTGTAGACGAACTCCGCGCGCAGGATCTCGCGAACCAGGTCCTCCGGCTCGCAGTCGATGCTGACGAGGGAGAACTCGCGGCGGCGGCGGAAGAGCGGCAGGTCGCGGTAATGGGGGATGAAGATGACCCGACCCGCTTCGGCCTGGGTCTCGGCGCAGGTCTTGGCGTAGATGGACTCGACTGCGAGACCGGGGTCGAGCTGTGATGTGACGTTCGAGGTGTCGTACCCGGCTTCGTCAAGGGCTCGCATCGTCAGCGGCCCACGCACGGCGCGGATGTCGGAAGGCCCCTCTGCCGCAGCAGGAAGCTCACGACCCTTCGTCCCGACCCCGCACACGATGTCACCAGGCAGCGCGCGATGGATGACGGAGCCGACGAGCAGCAGGCGCCCGCCGATGTCGGTCAGGTTGTCCGGCTCGTCGTCGTAGAGGAATCGTACGAGGTCTCGATTGAAGAGGTCGCCGGCGTTGCCGACCCGCAGCTTGCCTCGTCGGGGGATCGAGAAGCGACGGGTCCGGTCGACCGGGTCCCAGTAGAACGTCTTTACTGCCACAGTGCCTGCTCCTCGATTTCCGCGATGCCGAATTTCACGTCATTGACTCCGTAGCTGAGCCGAACCGTCGACCCGAGGACATCGGCCCCGGCGAAGTAGCTTGCGCTCAGCAGATTGCGATTGTGGACGCCTCGCCGTGGGAGAGCGCTTGCGACCGAGTGCACCAGGCGGTGCTTGGAGAACTCCACCGTCGGTGTCGTCGTGTCGAGCCGAGAGATGCGCACGGGGCGTCCGACGTAGGCGCGCTTGGACCGGATGGAGAAGCGCTCGTGCGCCATGAGCACGAGCGAGCCATCTGCGGTCAGGCAGGGCTGAGAGCCGATGGTGGTCGCTCGAGGAACCCTCACCGGGTACTGGGCGTCGTGCCGCGTGAGCTCGAAGGTGATGTCCGGCGTCTCGCCGACCTGCCCGTCGACGCGGAGGAGCGTCATGAGCGGTTGCAGGCTGTAGATGCCGCCAAGCTCCCCGTCGGAGAGCTGGTGGAACGCCCAGTTCTTCTCGATGCGCTGCCGTTCGGCGTTGGCGAGCTGCACTCGGCTCGGTGCGGACAGCACGGGGGCGACCCTCATGATGAAGATGTCGTTCTGAGCTCCGCTCGGCCATCCCGTGTTGAAGGTCGCGAACACCCCGTCCTTCGTCGCGAAGAGCTTTGGGTCGGCGACCGGGGCGACCCCGTGCGAGCCTGCGTGGGCGGTGAGATCGACGACCGTCCAGTCGTCGCTCCCGACCGGGGCCGAGGCGAGATATGCCCGGAATGGCTTCTGGCCGCTCTCGTCGAGCGCTCGGAAGGAGACATGCAGTGCGTTGTCGCGCTCGAGGACGCACACGTTGAAGACGTCGCTCAGGCCAGCGTCGTGTGCTGCCGAGCGCAGACTTGTCGACAGCGCCAGGTTCTGGCGTCTGACCAGCGTGCGAAAGACCATTCGAACGTGACTCCTCGTAGCACTGCGGGGGGATGTCACGCGGACCGGCGACGCAGTTTTCGTACCAGTCCGATGATCGTCGTCCGCTGCTCACGACCGGCGACGAACCACAGGACGCCGAGATACAGTGCGAACGCGGTGATGGCCGCTGGCACGGTGTACCCGACGACGCGGGGCTCAACCGCAGCCCACGGTGTCAGGTCGAGGATCAGCAGCAACGCGACCATCGGGACGGCGGCAATTGTACATCGGATGAGCTGCCCCATGTAGGGGCCGATGGCGATCGAGGCCTGCTTCGCCAGCAGCACGAGGCGCAGCGGCCAGAGCAGGATCACGCGGACGCTGCGGGAGAGCGCCACCCCCTGGATGCCGAACGGCAAGGCGACGAACAGCAGAATGACGCCCACGATGTTCTGGGCGAGCGCGAGTCCGAAGGCGGATTTCGCTCGACCTGCTGCGATGAGCACGCTTCCATCGAAGTAGGTCACGGAAACCAGGATGATCGACGGGATCAGGAGCTGGAACACCGGAATCGAGGCCACCCATTCCTCGCCGAAGAGGTAGGGGATGAAGTCCGGCGCGAGCAGCCCCAGGATGAGGAAGACCGGGATCGCGACTGCGGACGAGGCGAAGGTGAGGCTGCGCATGACCACGTTGGTCTTCGCGACGTCTCCCTGTGTTCGGGAGAAGGTGGTCAGCGAGACGCGGCCGACCACCGAGGTCACGAGCTCCGAGGTGATCGTGAGGATCCGCTGCGCGAAGAAGTAATAGCCGAGCGCGGTCGGATTGATGGCAGCGCCGATCACGAGCTTGTCGATGTTCGCCTGCGTCGCGCTGAGCAGCTCCACGCCGAGGACACTGAAGCCGATCGAGGCCATGGAGCGCAGCGAGGTCCAGGAGAACTCGAACTTGGGACGCCAGCGTGAGGCCGCCCAGAGCGTCACGAATCCGACGAAGCTCTGCACCAGGGCCTGCCCGACGAGCGCCCAGACGCCGTAGCCCATGATCGCCATGGGGACCGCGACGCCGGCGCCGGCCACCGTGCCCGCGAGCTTGCGGATGGAGAGCTGCTTGAAGTGGAAGTCGCGTTCGAGGAGTGCCGCCGGGGTGCTGCTCAGTGCGGCGAGCACGATCGCGATCGACTGCACACGCAGGATGTCGCCAAGCTCCGGTTCGCCGAGCAGGAGCGCGATGAGCGGCGCGCTGAAGAAGAGGGCGACGTAGATGACGACCGAGATGCCGAGGCTGGTCCAGAAGGTCGTCGACGCGTCTTTGGGCTCCAGGGTGAGCCGCTGGACGAGCACCTTGTTGAAGCTCGAGTCGACGAACACCTGCAGGATCGCGGTGAAGACCGTGGAGAGGGCGAGGAGCCCGAAGTCTCCCGGTGCGATGAACCGAGCCAGGAGCGCGAAGACGCCGAGCGCGATGAACCGCGAGGCCCATCGCTCGAGGACGATCCATCCGATGCCGCGGACAGCTTTCGCGCCGATTCCGTCGTCGTCGGGTGCAACGGTCATGGTCTGGTGGCCTCCAACTGCTGGTAGCGCGAACCAAGCGGCCCGCATGACATTATCAGGGGCGTGCAGGCTTGGGGCCCACCTTCCCCACCGTTGAACCTCGGCTGGCTGGGCCGTCTGCGAGGCTCATCCCGCGACGGTCGGACCGACGGCTTTGTGTGCTCGTGGATGTTAGTCGCACAGCTCTCTTAGGCTCGTTTTCAGTGCGAGATGCTTCGCACACCATTTGCTGCGGACCAAGCGGTCCGACTCGAGCAACCGCCCCAGAATCTGCCCTGTCGTGTACGAAAGTTAGAACCATGCGCGAATCATGGATGGACGCGATGCGAGGGATCGCGATGCTGCTTGTGGTCCTCTTTCATGCTGGTACTGGTGTCGCCTACCTCGGGGATTTCTATCCGCGTGGAATTGATGCCTTCAATCAAGTGGTCGAGCCGTACCGAATGCCGGCGCTGATGTTCTTGTCGGGTATGTTGTTGCGCAGATCGCTCTCGAAGTCAGCAGTGCCGTCCTTCGGGGGTGTAGTGCACAAGATCGGGTGACCGTATCTGCTTTGGAGCCTGATCGGCTTGGTGTTGGCTGGCGACGTCATTTTCGCTGGGGCACTGGTACGCGCAGCACCGATCAGTGGTGGATGTGTGGCTGCGACGCCCCTTTGTCTGGATTATCGCTGTCGCTTCGGCTGCGACCTCGTCATGGTTCAACGTGGTCGGATTTAAAGTAGTGTACGAACCAATTTTCGTGCTTGGGGTTATTGGGTCCATCTACTTGGCGATGCGCTTGGTACCGCTCATCCCAGCTGGGAAGCCTAGGCAATTTCTAGAGTATCTTGGTGTGAATTCGATTGTTTTGTACATTGTCCACCTCTTTGCGATTAGAGTTGCGGGAACACTGCTGGCGATGGTGGATGTGACCGACCCGTATGTGCAGTATCCGATATTCGTGATCTTTGGGCTTGGGTCAGGGATACTTCTCATGCGGATAATCAAGTGGCAACCGTGGCTGAATGGACTGTTTGTGTGGCCGTTTAGTCGCCGGGTTTCTGCGTTGTAGAGGCCGCAATTCAACTGTGCTCCTCAAATAGCGTTTTATCCACTATGCTCTTGGCATCCCCCGACGTCGGAGAACTCATGAAGAAGTTCCACGCCCTTGTATGCGCGCTGCTCGCCGGACTCCTCGTCGGAGGCGTCGCCGCAGCCCCCGCAGCGGCAGAGCCTGCCATCGTGGCGCAGGTTGCCAGCGAGGAGCCAGAGCTGCTCTCCCTGGAGATCGTGTCCTCCCTCAAGGTCAAGGGAGGCGAAGAGATCCGATTCAACTGGACCGTCCGCAGCAAAGCGGACATCGACTACTCCTACGTCAGCCTGCAAGCTGTAACCCCGAAGAGAGGGGAGCAGGACTATCAGGACGTTGGCTTCGACGTCACGGAGCCGACCACGCGGGACGGGGACATCGTCTCCGGAACGGACTCGCTCGTCGTGGGCGGGTCGTCTTGGGGTGCGCGCACTTGGTACGTCTCCGTCTTCCGGTTCATTGATGTCGAAGGCAACATCCTTTTCGCGTACCACGGCGACAACGACACAGTCGCGAATGTCCCGAGGATCCACGTCGATGGCAGGAATGGTGACAAGGACGGCCCCGAGCTCTTGTCTGTGTCCATGGAACCACCTGGTGACCTGGTGCTCGGCGACCAGTTCACCATCGACTACACCGCACGGGACCCAGCCGGAGTCGCAAGCGTCGGCTTCACCGTCTCCACTCCTGATGGGTCCGAGCGGGCAGCGGGGTCCGCGCCTGACCGTGTCGACGGGGACATCGTCTCTGGAACGGTCACCTTCACGGTCGATCGACCGTACTGGAGGATCAGCGAGTACACAGTGGTGAGTTCCCGGCTGCTCGACTCGTTCGAGAATGCGCGGGTGGTCAATGCGGCAGACAACGCGGTGCTCACCGCGCTGCCGTCCTTCAACGTGACCTACATCGGGGAGCCTGACAACTCGCCTCCCGAGTTCGTAACCGCGAGGTTCCTCTCGCCTCAGATCATCTGGGGCCAGCAGGAAGTGCTCGTCGAATGGCGGGCTCGAGACGACAGCGAGATCCAGGACATGGTGGTCATCCTTGAAGGTCCGGATGGTGAGGAGTACGTGATGTACAACCGTGGTCTGATTCCCCGGACGAAGGACGCAGACGGCCTGTTCACCAGCATCGCCTTCACTCACTTCGAGCCTCCCGCGGGCCCGGACGGGACCTACACGGTCACCGGCATCGCTTTCAGGGATATCTACTACAACATCAGCGTCGTGAATGCGGAAGACAACTGCATCCTCGCGTCCCTGCCCACCTTCACCTTCCTCGGCTACTGGGTGACCGAGCCCCCGGCGCCCACGGCTGCCCCGACGCCCAGCGAGACCGAGGTGCCGGCGGTGTGCCAGACGGCCGCCCCCACCGAGTCGCCGGTTCCGACCGAGACGGCGGTTCCGACGGAGACTGCTGTTCCGACCGAGACGGCGGTTCCGACGGGGACTGCTGTTCCAACGGAGACGGCGCTTCCGACGGAGACTGCGGTTCCGACGGAGACGGCGCTTCCGACGGAGACTGCGGTTCCGACGGAGACTGCGGTTCCGACGGAGACGGCCCTTCCGACGGAGACGGCCGTTCCGACGGAGACGACGACAGCGACCGCCGCGCCCACTTCAACCCAGGCGCCGACCGCCTCGGCTCCGCCGGAGACGGCTCCTCCCACCCAGTCCACGGAACCGGTGCCCGGTGAAACGGAGCCCGAGCCCACCTGGTGGGCAACGCCGACCGTGCATCCAGTGCCGTCCGAATCCGCGACCCGACCAGCGGCCCCCGGATCTCCGTCTGCATCATCGACCGCTGGCGTGCCGGCGGCGACCGCAGCACCGACGGATGGCGGAACAGGCCTCGCGACGACCGGAACCGACGGAGGCGGCCCTTGGGCGATCTTCCTCGCCGGGAGCGCCCTGCTCCTCGGGGCTGCCTTGTTCCTCGGGCGGCGGATGCCCACGAAGTCGCAGAAGTAGCGGACCTGCCGCGAAACGCGCAGGACCTCGCGGACCGGGCTTCGAAACCTCCTGGATACCGAATTCCAATACGCTAGCTTCATGCGCGCACCAATAACCAAGGCTGTCATCCCCGCGGCAGGCCTCGGGACTCGCTTCCTGCCTGCCACGAAGGCCATCCCGAAAGAGATGCTCCCCGTCGTCGACCGCCCCGCCATCCAATACGTCGTGGAGGAGGCTGTCGAGGCCGGCCTCTCCGACGTGCTCATGATCACCGGCAGACATAAGGCGTCGCTCGAGAACCACTTCGACCGCGTGGCCGAACTCGAGACGCTCCTCGCGGCTCGCGGTGAGCACGAGAAGCTCGCCCGCGTGAACGCCGCGACCAACCTCGCCGATGTGCACTACCTCCGTCAGGGCGACCCGCTCGGCCTCGGCCACGCCGTGCTTCGCGCCAAGCAGCACATCGGTCACGAGCCGTTCGCCGTGCTCCTCGGCGACGACATCATGTCCTCCGGCGGATCCCTGCTCAAGCGCATGATCGAGGTGCACGAGCAGACCGGCGCCAGCGTCGTCGCGCTCCAGGAGATCGACCTCGACCAGATCTCCGCGTATGGAGTCGCCGCCTACGACACGAGCATCCCGCGCGAACAGGGCGTCGTCGGCCCCGACACGATCCAGCTGACCGGGCTCGTCGAGAAGCCCGCCCGTGAAGACGCGCCCTCGAACCTCGCCGTCATCGGTCGCTACCTGCTGCGCCCCGAGGTGTTCGAGGTCCTCGAGCGCACAGCCCCCGGCCGCGGCGGGGAGATCCAGCTCACCGACGCCCTCGAGGTGCTCGCCGGCGACCCCGAGGCGTTCGGCGGAGTCGTGGGCGTCGTCTACGGCGGACGCCGCTACGACACCGGCAACAAGCTCGAGTACATCAAGGCGACCGTCGAGCTCGCGAGCCAGGACCCGAAGCTCGGTCCCGAGCTCCGCCCTTGGCTGCAGTCTTTCGCGGCGCAGATCGCCGACTGAGCCGAGACGATCACGAGACGGGGGCCCTGCGCAGGACGCGCCGGGTCCCCGTTCTGCTTCTCGCAGATCTCCGCGACCTCGTTCACTAGCCGGTCACCTAGTGGACATCGGCTGATTTCCCCGGGCCTCTACGCTCGCCGGGTTCATCCCCCGACCGTTAGGCCGAACCCCGCATGCGCATCACGACGTCTCGACGACGCCTCGCTTCCACCATCGCTGTGACGACCGGGCTGGGGGTGCTCCTCTCCGGCTTCGGCGCGGGGGCAGCATCCGCCGCCGAGCCGTTCACCGACGACCAGCTCGCCTACGACTACCCGTCGAACGCCGAGTACGACTACGTGCCGATCATGGACCAGTTCTCCTGGCTCGTCACCGACCGCGCCGACATCATCGCGCTCAACGACAGCCAGACCGTCGACATCAACACCTCGGCCACCCCCGAGCAGGTCGAGCGCGCGATCGTCGACCAGTACGACGACATGTCGGTCTCCATGGCCGACGGCCTCGGCGAGAACCTCGGTGCGATCTACACCGAGGCGCGCCTCGCGGGCGAGCTCCCGAAGATCGACGCGCTCCTCGCGAAGAGCGGCGGCCTCGTCGGGTACTACTCCTCGTCGAACCCGTCGAAGAACTACTTCGACTACGACCGCCCCTACATCCGCTTCCCCGAGCTGCTCCAGTACCGCGACAAGGAGGGCGGCGACGCCTGGGACTCCACGAGCGGCGCCTACCCCAGCGGTCACACCTCGCAGGCGTACTGGCAGGGCACGTCGCTCTCGATGATGCTGCCAGAGCTCGCCCCGCAGATCCTCGCGCGCACCTCCGAAGCCGGGAACAACCGCATCGTCATGGCAGCGCACTACCCGCTCGACGTGATGAGCGGACGCATGATGGGACAGCACATCGTCGAGCGCCGCATGAGCGACCCCGCGTTCCGCGAGCTCTTCGCCGAGGCCGAGGCCGAGCTGCGCGGCGTGCTCGAGGCCGGATGCGGCGCCGCCCTCGCCGACTGCATCGAGGCCGACACCCCGTACCTCTCCGACGGCGACGCCCTTGCCCTCTACGAGCAGCGCATGTCCTACGCCTTCCCGCAGATCGCGCCCGCCGGGGAAGCCGTGACGATCCCCGCGAACGCCGAGTCACTGCTCATCACGAGCCACCCCGACCTCACGCCCGAGCAGCGCCGCCAGGTGCTCGAGCTCACCGCGCTCGACTCCGGCTACCCGCTCGATGAGGGCGCAGAAGGCAGCTGGCAGCGCCTCAACCTGGCCGCCGCCATGGCAGCTCAGGTCGAGGTCGACGCCGACGGGAACATCAGCCTCATCGACGCCGGAGCCGAGCAGCCCGAGCCCAGTACGCCGGGCACCGCCGAGCCCACCGTGACCCCAGCCCCGACGGTGGCGCCCACCGCCACCACGGAGCCCACCGCGTCCGCGACTGCGGCGCCTACCGCGTCGGCGACGACCACGCCCCCCGCCTCCGCCACGTCGACGACCGCACCGGTCGCTGGCGGCGGCAACGCCGACAACGGCTCGGACGCGCTCGCGACAACCGGCGCCGAGAACGTCGGCGCTGGCATCCTCGCCGCATTCGCGCTGCTCGCGACCGGTCTGACCGCACTCGTCGTGCGGAAGCGCTCCGCGAAGACGAACAGCTAGCAGACGGCGAGAACACGAGGCCCGCAGGCCCGCCGCGCCCGGAGCATCCACCAGCTGTCGGGGCGGCAGGCCTGCGGGCTTCGTGTTTGTTGACCTCATCATGAGTCACGTTCGGATAAATCATTGGTTCCGTTGCCAGCGGAATCGGGCTATTATCTGAACATGGATACCGAGGTCATGGGCATGCGGGCACCGCACGCAGCTGAACAGCTGGTCGGTATCGCCAGTTCGCTGATCAGTGACCGTCTCCCCGCGAGCTGGGGCGTCACCCAGGACACGCAGACGACATCTCCTGATTCATGGGTGGATGGATCTTTGCTCTTGCGCGCGCCCGACGCCACCGAGGTGCGTGTGCTCGTGGAAGTGAAGAGGGCGCTCAACATGAGGGATGTGTCTCTCCTGACTGCGCAACTCGATACGCACCTCGAGAGTTTTCCGAAAGCTATCGGTATGGTCGCGGCCAACTACCTCTCGAAGTCAGTTCGCGATCGTCTAGCGTCGGCTGGCTACTCCTATGTGGACGCTACGGGGAACCTCCTGCTGAACTCAAGGGAGCCGCTTGTCTACATTTCAGACCGTGGGGCGGACAAAGATCCGTGGCGGGGTCCCGGGCGGCCTCGAGGAACGCTCAAGGGCGCTCCAGCTGCCAATGTGGTGCGGGCGCTTCTCGACTTTTCTGGCCCCTGGAGAGCGCGCGACCTCGTGCAGGTATCCGCCACCTCGACGGGGTCGGTCTATCGTGTCGTCGAATTCCTCCAAGAGCAGGAGCTGGCAACGCGAGACGCCGCTGGGATTATCACGGTTCCCGATTGGGCAGCTCTCCTCCGCCGTTGGAGTGATGACTACCAGTTCCAAGGCACGAACAACGTTTCGCAATGGATTGCGCCACGTGGTCTCGACTCCTTCCTCGACCGAGTGCGAGGTCGCGGCCGGAGCGACTACGCCATTACAGGTTCGGTCGCCGCGGCCACCTGGGCCCCGTACGCGCCGGCCCGAACCGCCATGGTCTACTGCGCGCACCCGGAGGAGGCCGCCAGCGAGTGGGGGCTGAGGGCCACGGACCGCGGCGCGAACGTTCTCCTCGCCGCCCCAAACTTCGACGTTGCCCTCCAGCGATCCGTGGAGACAGACGGTGGTCTTCTCATGGCAGCGCCCACACAAGTTGCCGTCGACCTCATGACGGGGCCCGGGCGATCACCGTCAGAAGCCGAAGAACTCGTGAAATGGATGGAGCGCAATGAAGACACCTGGCGAACCGAGCGTTGACCTCCTTGTTCGCGCCCGCTCCGTGCTTCTGGATGCGCTCGAAGCGCTGCGCGAGCACCACGATTCCGTCATCGTCATCGGGGCACAAGCGGTCTACTTGCGCACCGGCGGTCTCGACGTCGCGCTTGCCGAGTCCACGAAAGATAGCGACGTTGTCATCGACCCGCGAGGTCTGGAACCTGATCCGCGTCTCGAAGCTGCATAAGATCGCAGAGCGCGTCAACAAACCGGATCGTTTGAACGACAAGGACGCCCACGACAGCTACAGGATTCTCCGGGCAGTGGGCACTGCCGAGCTGGCTGCGTCGATCAACAATCTCCTCGCTGATGACCTGACCAGGGAAGTCACGCGAAAAGCGCTCGACCACTTGGAAGAGCTCTTTGCATCAAGTTCGGATGCTCTCGGATCCGTGATGGCTGGCCGTGCTGAAGAAGGCGTGGGAGAGCCTGAGCAGGTTTCGGTCGCCGTCTCGCTTCTGGCCGAAGATCTGCTCGAAGCACTTGGGAAGAGGTAGACGTTCGCGCCAACGCAGAGCGGCCCCGTCCGCCCCACCGAACTTCCTGCGCATCCACCCCAACCACTGGCGTCGTCGTTCACCTCGCGGTGGACTTGACCCATGGCAAAGACAACACGCGTGCTCAGCGTCTCGGTTCCCGTCTCCGACGTGGACGCGGCGCTCGCCTTCTACACGGACGTGCTCGGCTGCGAGCTCGTCATGGACGTCGAAGCATGGCCAGGCGCCCGCTACGTCGAGGTGCTCCCGCCTGGCTCGAGCGTCGGCATCGTCCTGCTCCCGCACGACAGCGAGATCCCCATCGCCGTGCGCCTCGGCACCACCGACGCGCAGGAGGCACACGACCGGATCAAGGCCAGCGGCGTCGAGCTCCACAACGCCGAAGTGCTGCGCTGGGAGAGCGTTGCACCCATGTTCTCGTTCGAAGACCCAGACGGCAACGGGCTCGTCTACCTGGAGGACCAGGCCGGCCAGACAACGGGGGAGTAGGGGCTGGATGCGCGAAGACACCCGCACTCGCCACTCGCGCAGCGCCGCGCGCATGCTCGTGCTGGCTGCGGCCGCGATCGGCGTCGTGCACGCCGCCTTCAGCGCCTACTGGGCGCTCGGCGGAACCTGGCTGCTGTCGACCATCGGGGCGATCGCCGTCGAGTTCTCGAGGCGAGAACCGCTGGAGTCGGGCCTCCTGCTCGGAGCCGTCGCGCTGGCCAAGCTGCTCGCCGCGCTCATCCCGGTCGCACTCGACGCGCAGCGGATGCCCTGGCCGCGAGTCTGGCGCGCCATCTGCTGGGTGGGCGGCCCCGGCATCGTGCTCTACGGGCTCGTCAACATCGTCGCCAGCGGCGCCGTGCTGCTCGGGGTACTCGTGCCCGAAGGCGGCTACGACCGGGATGCCATGATCGGGCACGCCCTCCTCTGGGACCCGCTCTTCCTCCTCTGGGGGCTCGCCCTCACCGGCTGGCTCTGGCTCACGAGGCCAGTGGCCCGGAGAGTGCCACCGACCCCCGAGGGACGCGTCAAATAAACTCGGTCCCATGCGCGTGCTGCTCTGCGAAGACGACGACCAGTTGGCAAGGGGGCTGAGCCGCGCTCTCAAGCACGCCGGACACCGCGTCACGCGGGCCGCCGACGTCGCCGAAGCCCTCGCCTGCATCCGCGACGAAGTGCCCGAGCTGGCACTCGTCGACATGTCCCTCCCCGACGGGCCCGGCACGCAGATCATCGCAAAGCTGCGCCAGCATCCGGCCATCGGCATCATCGTCGTCAGCGCGCACGGCCGCGAGCAGGACCGCATCGCGGGGCTCCGCGCCGGCGCCGACGACTACGTCACCAAGCCCTTCAGCGTCGCCGAGCTGCTCGTCCGCATCGAAGGCCTCGCCCGGCGCACCCGCGAGATGCGCCGCTCCACGAGCATCCCCGAGTCTTCCGTCATCGAAGTCGGGATGCTGCGCCTCGACACCGAGACGCGCACCGCGACCATCACCCCAGACGACGGCGCCACCCCCACCGCTCAGGCGCTCACGCAGAAGGAGTTCGAGATCCTCCGGCTCCTCGCGGCGCGGGCAGGACAGCCGGTGACGCGCGAGGACCTCCTCGACCGCGTCTGGGAGAGCAGCGTCGAGACCGGCACCCGCTCGCTCGACACCCACATGGCCACACTGCGCAGCAAGCTCGGCGACACCGTCACCATCACCACCCTCCGCGGCGTCGGCTACAGCCTGACGGCACCCGCCAACCCGGACGGGCCCACCTGATGCACCGGCGACTCGTGCTGTGCGCCGTCCCGCTGCTCGTGCTGCTGCTCATCATGATCGCCGTGCCCACCGCCGTCACGATCGCCGACCGCCACTCGGCGGAGCTCACCAACGACCGCCTCAACGATGCCGCCCGCTTCTCGACCGCCGCCTACACGGCCATCGGCACCGATCCCGTCCGCCTCCAGGCCGAGCTCGACGACTACGCCGAGCTCTTCGACACCCCCACCTGGCTCCTCAACCGCGACGGGCAGATCATCCACTCGGCAGGCCTGCCCTACGCGGTCGACGACGCAGATCTCGCGCTCGTCGACGCCGCGCTCTCCGGGCAATCGCCCGACATCACCACCACCGTCTGGCCGTGGGGGCCCGAGCGGCTCACGATCGTCGCCCCCGTCGGCCGCGACTCGCAGGTCGTCGGCGCCCTCGTCTTCGACGTGCCCACCGAAACGGCCCGCGCCACGATCCTGACCGAATGGCTCATCCTCGCCGCAGGGCTGCTCGTTCCGGGCGCCGTCGCCTTCTGGCTGCTCTGGCCCATGTCTCGGTGGATCCTCCGCCCCGTGCAAGAACTCGAACGCTCCGTCGACGCCGTCGCGCGCGGCGACCTCGACGCGAAGGCCGGCACCGACGCGGGCCCGAGCGAACTGCGGCTCCTCGCCTCCACCTTCAACTCCATGGTCGGCACCGTCTCCGCGACCGTCACGAGGCAGCAGGAGTTCGTGTCGGATGCGTCGCACCAGCTGCGCACGCCCCTCGCCTCCACGCGCATCTCGGTCGAGAACCTCGAGCCGTACCTCCGCGACGACGTCGAAGCCCGAGAGGTGCACGCCGAAGCCATCGAGACCATCGACCGCATGACCGGCACCGTCGCGGGACTGCTCGACGCGACCCAGTTCCAGAGCCGGCCGCCGCGCATCTCGGCGATCGGCGACGCGCTCGCCGGGGCGGCGTTCCGGTGGGCAGAAGCCGGCGCACGAGCGGGCATCGCCGTGCAGACCGTGCACCTCCAGGGGGAGACGCTGGAAGTGCAGGAGCCGGCCGGCGGCCTCGACGCCGTCGTGAGCGAGCTCGTCACCAACGCCATCAAGCTCTCCGGCGGCACCGAGGTGCGTGTCGCTGGCAGGCCGGACATCGGCTCGCGCAGCTACGTGGTCACGGTCGACGACAACGGCATCGGGCTCGCACCTGACGACCGCGAGCATGCCACGCAGCGCTTCTGGCGCTCACCCCGCACCAGCAACCTGCCGGGAACCGGCCTCGGCCTGAGCATCGTCGCGCAAGCCCTGCGAGATATCGGGGGCGGGCTGACGCTCGCGGATGCGCCCGGCGGCGGCCTCCGCGTCGAAGCCGCGGTGCCCCTGGCGGAATCTCAGTCCTAGCCGAGCGGAGCATCTGCTAGCGATAGACCTCGCGACGGTGCGCGGCACGCACGATCGTGATGACGAGTTCCTCGTCGTAGATGTCGTAGATGACGCGGTAGTCGCCGATGCGAAGTCGCCACGCGGTCTCCTCGCCCACCAGCTTGCGAGCCCCTTGCGGGCGTGGTGTTTCCGACAGCGACTGGATCGCATCCAGCACGCGCAGTTGGACTGGGCGAGTCAGTTTGCGGACCTGTTTTGCGGCGGCCGAGGTGAACTCGACGCGGTAGGTCACGCGCCGAGCTCACCGCGAAGCTCATCGAGGGAAACCCGGTCGCCATCATCTGCCGCTTTCGCATGGCGATACGACTCAACATCGCGATGCATCTCGAACGACTCCAGAGCTTCGAGGTCCGCGACGCTGATGACGACTGCGGCGAGCTTGCCGTTCCGAGTCACTCCCACCCGTTCACCGGCATACATGGCCCGACCGAGCACGTCGGAGAGCTGCTTGCGAAGTTCTCGGGTGCTGATCTCACGCGTTACAGAGTCCATGTGTCAAGAGTAGACGTTGTGTACACAGTTGTCACCGGTTGCTGGCGAGTGGCCCCTATGGCTTGTTCGCCGTGAACCAGCCGGCGGCCCCGGGATGCAGCGCGATGGGAGTCGTCCCCGCGCCCGTCCGAGGGTTGATCTGTCCCGCCTCAGGGCGCACGTGCGACAACGCATCCGAGTTCTCGAACAGACAGGCGGTGAGGAACTCGGCCAGCGAATCCGCCATGCCAGGCCTCACCGCGAGCACCGTCGGCACCGCGAGCGTCGTCGCCGCCTGCAGGCCCTCGTACATCGTCGACGGGATCGTGACCGGGAAGTACACGAGCGAGAAGCGGTCGATGAGATGCTCCGCGTTCGCGCCGACGTCGATGAAGCGCACCCGCTGCCCGGCGCCGATCTCGCTGATCGCAGGGGTGGGCATGCCCGTGAGGCTCGCCGCCGCCTCGACCGCGCCGCCCGCGAGCGCCGCCACGGAATCGGCCTGCGAAAGGCTCACGTAGTCCGCCTCGACGCCCAACTCGTCCAGGATCGCCGACGTCGTGAAGCGGGTGCCAGACAGCTCGAGTCCCCCCGCGATGGTCTTGCCATGCAGGCCCCGCAGGTCGGTGATGTCCGAGTCCTCCGGAACCACGAGGTGCAGCACCGAATCGAAGACACGCGCAAGCGCTACGATCTCGCCCTCGAACTCCGCAGCGACATCGACGTTGATGAGCGCCGCATCCACCTCGCCTGAGCTCAGCAGCTGCGCGTTCTCGAGCGATGATGCGGTGTCGCGCACCAGCATCTCGCCGGCCGGCCACGAGGCATTCACCGCGTCGGCGTAGGCCGCCCCGATCTCCCGGAACACCGCCCCCTCTGGGCCGGTCGCGAGCGTCAGCACCTGCCCGGAAGGCTTCGGCGAGGCGCACGCCGCGAGCGCAAGCGAAGACAGCGTGGCTGCCGCGCCTCCCAGGAGCGCTCGCCGCGTGAGGCCGCCTGCTGGCAGCTCAACGGACGACATCCACGGTGCAAACGCCACGGTTCGAGCCTAACAAGCGGGCATCCGCGACCGAATGTCAAGAACACCTTAAGGATGCGCCGAGCCCCTGGGCTCCTGGCTTGTGGGCGCCCACCCTTGGACGACGAGCCGTCACCGATGACGCACACGCTGGAGTTCAAAGGAGAACACCGTGACACACGACTCGAGCCCCGACAAGGGCAAAGCGGTCAAGACCACCCCGAGCTCACCAGGCCGGGCAGCAGGCAGCACCCCTCCCGTCAAGAAGAAGAAGCCGTTCTGGCACCACCTCTACGTGTGGGTGCTGGTCGGCATCGCGCTCGGCGTCGCCGTCGGCCTGATCTTCCCGGCCTTCGCCTCCGAGCTGCGCTGGCTCGCGACGCTCTTCATCAACCTGGTCAAGGTCGTCATCGCGCCGACCATCTTCGCGACCGTCGTCGTCGGCATCGCTGGCCTCGGCAACCTCGCGAAAGCGGGCGGCCTCGCCCTGCGCACCGCCGTCTACTTCAACATCACCACCGTCGTCGCCCTGGGCCTCGGCCTCATCGCCATCAACGTGTTCCAGCCGGGCGCCGGCCTGAACTACGACGTCGCGAGCTTCGACGGATCGGCCGCCGACGCCACCATCGCCGACGCGGGCGACGCCGGGGGAGAGGGCCTGCCCGGCTTCATCCTCGGCCTCATCCCCACCTCGTTCATGTCGGCGTTCGTCGATGGCCAGCTCCTCCAGGTGCTGCTGCTCGCCATCCTGACCGCCATCGCGATCGCCATGCTCGGCAAGCGTGGCGAGAAGGTCGTGCGCGCCATGGACTCGCTCGCGAAGGTCATGTTCGGCATCATCAAGATCGTCATGTGGGTCGCCCCCATCGGGGCCTTCGGCGGCATCGCCTTCACGATCGGCAAGCACGGCGCCGAGATCCTCGGCAACCTCGCCTTCTTCATGGGCTCCTTCTGGCTCACCTGCCTCATCTTCGTCTTCCTGGTGCTCGGCCCCATCTGCCACTGGGCTGGCTTCAGCATCTTCAAGTACCTCCGCTACATCAAGGACGAGCTGCTCATCGTGCTCGGCACCTCCTCCTCCGAGACGGTGCTGCCGCGCATGATGACGAAGCTCGAGGCGGCCGGCGTGCCCAAGCACGTCGTCGGCCTCACCATCCCGACCGGCTACTCGTTCAACCTCGACGGCACCGCCATCTACATGTCCATGGGCGCCATCTTCATCGCGCAGGCGTTCGGAGTGGACGTGCCCATCGGCACCCAGATCGCACTCCTCGCGTTCATGCTCATCTCCTCGAACGGAGCAGCGGGCGTCTCCGGCGCGGGACTCGTGACCCTCGCCGCATCCATCGCCGCGTTCGACCACATCATCCCCATGGTGGGGCTCGCGCTCATCGTCGGCATCGACCGCTTCATGTCAGAGGGCCGCGCCCTCACGAACCTGACGGGCAATGGCATCGGCACACTCGTCATCGCCCGCTGGACGAAGGTGCTCGACCGCGATCGACTGCAGGAAGTGCTCGACAACCCCAACGACGTCGACGTCGAGCACCTCATGAGCCTCGATGGCGAGGAGGACGCCGAAGCTCGCGCCGAGGGGGAGAGCAACCTGGAGCTGGCATCCGACAGCATCGACCGCAAGACGGGGTTCGCGGTGGACGGGCCGGCTACGGACTCAGCTGAGGGGGCCTCGGACCGCAGGAGCTCCTCCAGCGAGTCGAACGCCCGCGGCTGACCGGACACCGGCAGGGGCCCGCGGCGTCGATGTGACGCCCCGGGCCCCTTTCGCCGGCGCGCCGTCGCGCCGCCGCCGCCACCTTCTCCGCCGCCGCTGACCAACTTCAGTGCTGATCCGGCCGCTTTCTGCCCGAACTGGCGCGAAACGGCCGTCTGAGCACTGAAGTTGGTCAGCGGTTCCGGTTGGGGCGACGGTGTGAGGCTTCGCCACTTCGCCACTTCGCCACTTCGCCGCCTCGGCCACCACCTCGGCCGCCACTACCGCCGCCACCTCTGACCAACTTCAGTGCTGATTCGGCCGGTTTTGGCCTGGAGCGGCGGGAAACGGCCGTCTGAGCACTGAAGTTGGTCAGGCAGCAGCGGCGGGTGTCTCCGAGAGTCGGCGGCTCGGCGCTACGCCCCTACGCCCCTGCGCCCCTACGCCCCTACGCCGCGGGGGGCGCCGAGCTCGCGGGAGATGCGGTCGGCTGCGGCGATCGCGGCAGGCGCGAGGGCTTCGATGCTGAGGCCCGGGTACTCGAGCTCGATCGAGGACACCGAGAGGCCGTGCGTCACGGCGCCGGTGTGGTCGCGGATGGGTGCCGAGACGCACACGGTGCCCGTCTCGTTCTCGCCCAGGTCCGTCGAGTAGCCGCGCTCGCGGACGCGGGCGAGCTCCTCGTGCAGCAGGCCGAGGTCGGTGATCGTGAGGTCGGTGCGCCGGGGCAGGCCGACGCGTTCGGCAAGCGCATCCACTCGCTCGGGCGCCCAGTCGGCGAGAACGACCTTGCCCATGCCGGAGCTGTGCAGGGGCACGCCGAGGCCGACGCGCGAGCGCATGCGGTACGGCTTCGCCGAGTCGCGGCGGATGAGGTAGACCATCTCGCTCTCCGTCGCGACGCCCACGTGGATGGTGCAGTCGACGGAGGCGGCGAGCTCGTCGACGATGGGGCCCGCGACCTGCGAGATGTCGACGCTCGCGAGCGCCCGGCCCGCGAGGGCGAGCAGGTTGGGCCCGGCCCGGTAGCCCTGCTCGGAGTTGCCCCCGAGGTAGTGCTGCGCGACGAGGGTGCCCAGGATGCGGTGGACGGTGGCCTTCGCGAGTCCGGCTTCGGCGACGATGTCCGTGAAGCGCGGATGCGCGAGGGCCGCCGCGAGCACAAGCAGCGTCTTCTCGCTTGCGCCCGCGGGCGGGGTCGGCGACTGGCCTGCGTCGTCCATCCTGACCACCCTCGTTGTTGGAGTCGTCACCGCATCGCGGTGATCGGGACAGAGTCCATGTCGTCGAACGACTGGTTCTCGCCGGCCATCGCCCACACGAACGAGTAGCTGGAAGATCCTACTCCCGAGTGCAGCGACCAGCTCGGGGAGAGCACGACGTCGCCGTTCGCGACCATGAGGTGGCGCGTCTCCTTGGGGTCGCCCATGAGGTGCACGACCCGCTGGTCCTCTTCGAGGTCGAAGTAGTGGTACACCTCGGTGCGACGGTCGTGGGTGTGCGCCGGCATGGTGTTCCACATGCTGCCGGCGTGGAGGCTCGTGACGCCCATGACGATCTGGCAGCTCTTGACGCCGTTCTCGTGGATGCACTGGCGCAGCGTGCGGCGGTTCGACGTGACCTGGTCGCCGAGCTCGCGGATCGTGCCCTCTTCCGGGGTGACGAGGGTGTTCGGGTAGGCCGTGTGCGCGGGGGCGCTGAAGCCGTAGAACTTGGCGGGGTCGGCGGCGTCGTTGCTCTCGAAGGTGACGTCGACGGTGCCGCGGCCGAGGTAGAGCACGGCGGTCTTCGCGAGCTCGTAGCGCTCGCCGTCGGCGACGACGGCGCCGGCGCCGCCCGTGTTGACGATGCCGAGCTCGCGGCGGTCGAGGAAGTTCTCGCTGCGCAGCTCGTCGACGGTCTGGAGCGTGAGGGGGCTGTCGGTGGGGACGGCGCCGACGGTGACGACGCGGTCGAAGTGCGTCGCGACGACGCGGATCTCGCCTGGCGTGAGGAGCTGCTCGACGAGGTAGCGGTCACGGAGTGCCTGCTGGTCGAGGGTGGGGATGTCTTCCGGGCGACCCGGGCGGTACTGCTGGGACAAGGGAGTTCCTCTCGTTATTCGTTCGTGGCACGTCTATAGTAGGTGAATGAAACCGAGTTCCGCCAGGTGGACCTGGCCTCACGCGAAAGGGTCGCTATGACCAGCTTCGACCTCACTGGAAAGACCGCGGTCGTCACCGGCGCCCGCCGCGGCATCGGCCTCGGCATCGCCACGGCACTCGCTGAGGCGGGGGCGGACATCATCGCCGCGTCCTCCCAGCAGGAAGCCGACGGCGGCGAAGTCGGGGCGCGTGTCCGCTCGCTCGGCCGCAGCTTCGAGGGCCACGGCGTCGACTTCACCGACCGTGCCGCCGTCGAGCAGTTCGGCGCATCCGTGAAGCACGCCGACATCCTCGTCAACAACGCAGGCACCATCCGCCGCGCGCCCGCCGCCGAGCACTCGCTCGACTGGTGGGACGAGGTCATCCAGGTGAACCTCTCGAGCCAGTTCGTGCTCAGCCAGATCGTCGGCGCGGCAATGGTCGAGCGCGGCAACGGGCGCATCATCTTCACCGCCAGCCTGCTCAGCTTCCAGGGCGGCATCAACGTGCCCGGGTACACGGCGTCGAAGTCGGCCATCGCGGGCCTCGTCCACGCCCTCAGCAACGAGTGGGCATCCCGCGGCGTGACCGTCAACGCGATCGCCCCCGGCTACATCGCGACCGACAACACCGAGGCGCTGCGCGAAGACAGCGACCGCTCGCGGTCCATCCTCGAGCGCATCCCCGCGGGTCGCTGGGGCGAGGCAG
Source organism: Pseudoclavibacter sp. RFBJ3 (assembly GCF_002931375.1). Lineage (NCBI taxonomy): Bacteria > Bacillati > Actinomycetota > Actinomycetes > Micrococcales > Microbacteriaceae > Pseudoclavibacter > Pseudoclavibacter sp. RFBJ3. The sequence goes on from NZ_PSXZ01000001.1 coordinate 443,404, forward strand.
AAGACCTCGGCGGTGCCGCCGTGTTCCTCGCGAGCCCGGCCGCTGCCTACGTCACGGGCGTCGTCCTCCCCGTCGACGGCGGATGGCTCGCACGATGAGCGCCCTGTTCGAGGGCCACTCCGTCGTTCCCCTCTCAACGCCGAGCACGCAGGCGCAGGCCGAGGCGCTTGCCGACGGTCTCGTCGCGGGCGGCATCGGCATCGTCGAGATCGCACTGCGCGGCGACGGGGCACTGGATGCGCTGCGCCACATCGCGGGGCGCCCCGACCTCATCGTGGGTGCTGGCACCGTGCTCGACACCGAGCAGGCCAAGCAGGCGCTGGATGCGGGGGCGCAGTTCCTCGTCTCGCCCGGACTGTCGGCGGAGGTCGTCCGAGTCGCGCAGCACGCCGACGTTCCGATCCTCCCGGGAACGCTCACGCCGAGCGACATCACGGCGGCCCGCGACCTCGGGCTGTCGCAGCTCAAGCTCTTCCCGGCCGGCAACTTCGGCGGACTGTCCCTGCTCAGCACGTACGCCTCCGTGTTCCGCGGCATCACGTTCATGCCGAGCGGCGGCATCAGCATCGCCAACCTCGCCGAGCACCTCGAGCATCCGGCGGTCTTCGCCGCGAGCGGAAGCTGGCTCGGCAGCTCGAAGCTGCTCGACGAGGGTGCAGACGCGGTCGCCGAGGCGGCCCGCGCGGCCGCCGACATCGCGACCCGCGTGAGCGCCGCCAAGGTCGGCCGCACGTGAGCGGCATCGTCACGATCGGGGAGGCGCTCGGGCTGGTGATCGCGCGCCGGGCCGGCGGCTTCGACCTGCAGTCCGACGCGGAGATGAGCTTCGGCGGTGCAGAGAGCAACGTCGCGATCGCCGCCGCCAGACTCGGCGTCGAGGCCGCGTGGATCGGCCGGGTCGGCGATGACGCCGTCGGCAGGCGCATCCTCCGGGCACTCAGGGCCGAGCAGGTGCAGCTGCACGAGACGGTCGACGCGGATGCACCGACCGCGATCATGCTCAAGGACCGGCCCCGCCCGGGCCGCAGCCGCGTCACCTACTACCGCGGCGGACTCGCCGGCAGCCGCATCACGCCGGCCGACGTCCCAAGCGAGGCCATCGTGGGCGCCCAGGTCCTGCACGTCACGGGCATCAGCCTCGCCCTCAGCGACAGCGCCGCCGAGACGGTGCTGAGCGCCGTCCGCCTCGCTCGCGAGCACGGCGTGACCGTGTCGTTCGACGTCAACCACCGCAGCAAGCTGTGGTCGGCCGAGGCCGCGGCTCCCCGCTACCGCGAGCTCGCCGCGCTCAGCGACATCGTCTTCGCCGGAGACGACGAGGCCGCCATGCTCGTCGGCGAGGCATCCCCGCTCGAGCAGGCCCGCGCCCTGCAGGCCCTCGGTCCCCGGCAGGCCGTCATCAAGCGCGGCGAGCACGGCGCGTCCGGCGTCGACGGCGACCTCGAGGTCGAGGTGCCGGCCTTCGCGGTCGACGTCGTCGACACGGTCGGCGCCGGCGATGCCTTCGCGGCCGGCTACCTCGTCGAGTTCACGCGTGGGGCGCCCCTCGAGCAGCGCATGCTGACGGCCGCCGCGTGCGGAGCCAGCGCCTGCCGCAGCGACGGCGACTGGGAGTCGCTGCCGAGCTGGGGTGACCTGCGCGAGCTCGTGGACGGCGTCGGCGACGCCGTCCAACGCTGATCCACCCCGGTTCCTCTCAACACCCCCGATGTCAGCGAAGACAGAAGACAGGAGTCTGCTCACATGACCTTCGAGATCGGCGAAGAGCACTTCCTGCTCGACGGCGAACCCCACCGCGTGCTCTCCGGGGCGCTGCACTACTTCCGCGTGCATCCCGAGCAGTGGGCCGACCGCATCCACAAGGCCAAGCTCATGGGCCTCAACACGATCGAGACCTACGTCGCCTGGAACGCCCACGAGCCCCGCAAGGGGGAGTGGGATGCGACCGGCTGGAACGACCTCGGCCGGTTCCTCGACCTGATCGCGGCCGAGGGGATGCACGCCATCGTGCGCCCAGGCCCCTACATCTGCGCGGAATGGCACAACGGCGGGCTCCCGACGTGGCTCACCGCGATGCCCGGGGTGGGGCTGCGACGCTCGGAACCCAGCTACCTGCACGAGGTCGAGACCTACCTGCAGCGCGTCTACGACATCGTCGCGCCGCGGCAGATCGACGTCGGCGGCCCCGTGGTGCTCGTGCAGATCGAGAACGAGTACGGCGCCTACGGCAACGACACCGCCTACCTCGAGCGGCTCGTCGAGGTCACCCGCGAGGCTGGCATCACGGTGCCGCTCACGACGATCGACCAGCCCACCGACCAGATGCTGAGCGACGGCAGCGTCGACGGCGTGCACCTCACCGGCTCGTTCGGGTCGCGCGCCGACGAGCGCCTCGCCACCCTGCGGCGCCACCAGCCGACCGGCCCGCTCATGTGCGCCGAGTTCTGGGACGGCTGGTTCGACTGGTGGGGCGCCTTCCATCACACGACGAGCGTCGAGGATGCGGCTCGCGAGCTCGACGCGCTGCTCGCCGCCGGCGCCTCCGTGAACTTCTACATGGTCCACGGTGGCACCAACTTCGGCCTCACCAACGGGGCGAACCACAAGGGCAGGTACCTGCCCATCGCGACCTCCTACGACTACGACGCGCCGCTCGACGAGGCAGGGAACCCCACCCCGAAGTTCTTCGCGTTCAGGGACGTCATCTCGAAGTACGCCGACGTGCCGGCGGAGACCCCCGCGCTCGCGGTCCCAGCCCCAGAGCTCGAGGTGCCGCTCTCCGTCGTGGCACCGGATGCGTGGCTCCCGCCCGTCAGTCCCGAACGCCACACGACGCCCCCGACCTTCGATGCCCTGCAGCACCTGAGCGCCCTGGTCGCCTACGAGACCGAGCTGCCGCGCGCATCCGCACCCCGCCTGCTGGAGTTCGAGGACGTGCGCGACTTCGCGTGGCTCTCCATCGATGGCGTCCCCTTCGGCACGCTATCGCGCACTCTCCACGAGACGTCGATCGTCGTGCCCGCCGGGACGCGGCTGCGCGTGCTCGTGGAGGAGCAGGGTCGCGTCAACTACGCCGAGCGCATCGGCGAGGAGAAGGGCATCATCGGCACGCCGCTCCTCGACGGGGCTCCCCTCGAAGGCTGGACGGCGACGCCCATCGACGTCGCAGAGGCCGGAATCGCGATCGGCCCGGCGCTCACCGGCGCACCCGGCGCCGGTGGTGCTGCTCTTGCTGCGGCCGACGCATCCGCGCCACTGGCTCATCCCGAGACGCCGCTCGGGCTCACCGGGCTTCGCGGAGAGTTCGAGCTCGAAGCGCCGAGCGACCTCTACCTCGACACCGCCAAGTGGGGCAAGGGGTACGCCCTGGTGAACGGGTTCCTGCTCGGGCGCTATTGGCGCAGCGGACCGCAGCAGACGCTCTACGTGCCGGGCTCGGTGCTCCGCGCCGGCGTCAACACGGTCGCGATCGTCGAGCTCGAGGTGACGGCGTCTCCCGTCGCTCGCTTCGTCGCGCAGGCCACGCTCGGCCCCCTCGAGGAGTAACCGGGGACCGTCCCGCGCCCCGCACACCCGCCGGCCCCTGCGCCCGCCCCGTCTGCGACGCTGCCCGGCGTTTCGCCCTCTGGGAGTGGTCTCAGAGGGCGAAACACCGGGCAGCGATCGGCGATAGGGTCCGCCGGGCCCTATCGCCGGGACGCCCTTGCTACTGACGTCGGCGACCGAGTCGTCGAGCACCCAGCACCGCTCCGCCGCCGACAAGCGCCAGGCCGAAGAGGACCGCCGCCAGGGGGAAGTCCGCGCCGGTCGACGCCAGCCCCTCCGGAGTCGGCGTCCCGGTGTCCGATCCTCCCTGAGGCGTGGATGTGGGTGCGGACGTGGACGTGGGTGCGGATGTGGATGCGGAGGTGGCTGACGGCGAGGGCGAGGCGCCCCCGGTCGGAGTTGCCGTGGCCGTCGCGGTCGGCGGGGTGACGACGGCTCCGGGCTCCTGCCACATCGTCGGCGTGACCGGCGTGACGGTGATGCTGCGCAGCGTCGCCGCTCCACCCTCGGACCAGGCGGTGATGGCGTCCGCGCCCTCGTTCGGGAACACCTGATCGGTGATGGTCACCATCCCGTCCGCCGTGAAGAGCTCGACGGATGCGCGATCCAGGTAGAGGGAGAAGGTGACCGAGCCGTCATCGTCGAGGGCGACCGGCGCATCCTCCACCGATGCGAAGGCGGGGTGGAAGTCGACGTTGCCGGAGTTCGTCCGGTCGACGAACAGGCGTCCCTGCGAGGCGTCGTAGCCGATGCGGGTTCCCGACTCGGCGTCCCCGAAGACCGTGATTCCCGCCCGCTGCGCCTCGCCCGGTTCCAGGGTCACCTCGAGCTTCACGACGTCTCCCGAGAGTCCGAGATCCACCGCGCCGTCGAGGGCGACGTCCGTGCGCGTGGCCGCGCCTGCAACGTCGAGCTGCTCATCGACCTGGGGAACGACCTGCTGCTTGAGGCGCGGTCCCGCCGGAGTCGAGGTCAGGACGACCTCGCGCGGGAGCGTCATCGAGCTGCGCCACGTCGAGGTGGGGATGTCGTTGGCGTAATCCCAGTTGTTCATCCAGCCCTGCATGATCCGGCTCCCCTCCGGGGTGCCGAAGTACGAGACCGTCGCGTAGTAGTCGCGGCCCCAGTCGAGCCAGTCGTAGCTCTCGAGCGTCGATGGGACGCTCGTGTCGGCGAACATGATCTGGTCCAGCATCAGGTGGCCCCAGCCCGACCTGTTCTGATCGACCGCCTGAATCATGGCCTGCTGTCCGCGGAGGTCGGAGACGTCCCAGCTCGCCCAGTCGAGCGTCTCGCTGTTCCTGCCGGTCGCCGTGCGCACGACTTCGCCGTCGACGATGAGGTTGACCGCGGTCTCCTCCGAGCGAAGCTGCGAGGGCTCGTCGCCGATCACGAGGTGATCGAAGGTGAGGTGCCCCCAGCCGCCTGTCGCCTCGTCTCGAACGCGGAGCTGCGCATCCTTGCCGGCGAACTCGCTGATGTCCCACGACTGCCACGTCATCTGCCCGGCGTTGGCGCCGGTCTGCGTGCGCACGACGCTGCCATCGACGAGCAGCTCGACCTGGAGGGTGCCGTCGGTGCGGTTGCCCCCGCCGACGAGGAAGGAAGCGAAATCGCCGTCGAGCGTGAAGGAGGGCGACGTGATCGTGCCCGTGTTGTCGTCTCCGAGCGGCCCGCCCTCCCACGTGTTGACGCGCTTGTCGCCGAGCGCGTACTCGCCGCTCGTCGTCGAGGGACTGCGTGCCGGGTCGAGGGCGAAGTCGCCCGTCGCCTCCCAGCCTGAGCCGAGGAGGTTCTCGCCATCGGCGAGCTCGAAGTCGAAGACGGTGGTGCCCGCCGGCGGTTCGTTCCCGAGCTGCGAGCCGTCCACGTGCGGGTGGTTGCCTCCGCCGACGAGCAGGTTGATGACGTCGGATTCGATCGTGAACTGCGGGGACTCGAGCGAGCCCACCGGCCAGTCCCCGCCGTGGAAGCCGTTCGCGAAGCCGGCTCCGATGGCGCCCTTGACTGGGCCCTGGCCTGGCAGCGTCCCGGCCGCCGGTGCAAGCCCCCACGGGCCATCGGCCTCGTTCCCGGACTCGTTGGTGACGGTCCACCCGCTGAAGTCTCCGCCGTCGAAGGTCGCGAACGGGGTTCCTTCTGCCGTGGTGCCTGGCTCGACGGTGGTCTCGCTGGTGAACTCGGTGCCGTCGAAGTCGCCGACGAAGTACTGGCCCCCGCTGCCGCCAGCCACGGCACCCGGGTTGAGATTGACGACCATGACCCATTTCGTCTCATCCGGGTTGCCGTCGACGGGCAGCTCGAAGAGCTCCGGGCACTCCCAGATGCCCTCCGTGGAGTTCGCGGGCCCGAACTCCGAGAGGTGCTCCCAGGAGCGCAGGTCGGTGCTCTTCGCGAGGATCACCTTGTGGTCGACCGCCTCGACGGCCGCCATGACCCAGTACGCACCGGCCGGACCGTCGTACCAGAAGACCTTCGGGTCTCGGAAGTTGGCGGAGCCGCGGTCGTAGACGGGATTGCCCTCGTGCTTCGTCCAGGTGTATCCGCCGTCATTGCTGTAGGCGAGCGACTGGGCCTGGATCCCGGGGTGAGTCGGATGATCCTGGGTGTACGCGCTCGTGTAGATGGCGACGAGCGGGGGCTTGTCTCCGGTGCCGAAACCGGAGCTGTTGGTCTCGTCGACGACGATGGAGCCAGAGAAGATGTCCTCGATCGCGACTCCGGAATCGTCGAAGGTCTGGGGGAGTGCGAGCGGCTGCTCCTCCCAGTGCATGAGGTCGGTGGAGGTCGCGTGGCCCCAGCTCATGTTCCCCCAGCGTGTGCCCTCTGGGTTGTGCTGGTAGTAGAGGTGATAGACACCGTCGACGTACACCATGCCGTTGGGGTCGTTCATCCAGTTCTTCTCGGGAGAGAAGTGGAACTGCGGGCGGAACTGCTCCTGTCCCGCCTCGGCCGACTCCTCGGCGGTGGCTGTGGCGGCTGTGCCGGCGAGGACGGCGAACGCGATGCTGGTTGCTGCCAGCGCGGCGAGAGCCTTCCGCGTCGTTCTCGGGTGTCTCGGTGACGTCGATGTCATGGATTCGCTCGATTTCTTCTCAGTGCGTCGAATGCAACGGACTGGACTGACAACGATGTCAATCCATTTCGAGCGATGCTAGAGACTGTCCACCGGACAAAGCAAGAGTCGATTGGCGTCGACCTCGACGAGTGGGGGTGAGTGCCTCGTCAGGAGGTGGGGGCGAGGATCTCGCCGCTGCCGCGCTCGATGAGGCGGGTTGGGACGGTGACGCGCTGGGCGGGGCCACGGTCGCCGCCGAGGCGGTCGAAGAGCAGCTCGGCGGCGCGCTGCCCGATCTGCTGTGGGTCCTGGGCGATCACGGTGACGCCGGGAACCAGCAGGTCTGCAAGTGGGAGGTCATCGAAGCCGACCAAAGCGATCTCGTTCTGCAGTCCCCGCTCCCGGAGGGCGCGCAGGGCCCCGATGGTGACGAGGTTCTGGGCGCTGAAGACCGCCGTCGGTGGCGTTTCGGAGTCGAGCAGTCGGCCGAGCGCCGCGCGCGAGGTCTCCTCGTCGTGGAGCTCCGTGACGATCGTGGCGAGCCGTGTGGGGATGCCGGCCTCACCCAGGGCTTCGAGGAAGCCTCGACGGCGCTCTTCGGCTGTCTGGATCGAGAGTCGGTCGGTGAGGAGCGCGATCCGCTGGTGGCCGTGCTCGATCAGGTGCGCCGTCGCCCGCGCTGCCGCGGCCTGGTTGTCGCTCGAGACGACGTCGAGGTCGAGCCCCTGGGGGACACGGTCGACGAACACGGCCGGGATGTCCCGGTCGCGGAGGGTGGTGAGGTAGGTGGGCTGCTGGGTCGTCGTCAGGATCAGGCCGTCCACGCGCCGTCGCATGAATGCGCTGACGGCACCCTCCTCGCGGGTGGCGTCGTCGTCGAGCGACGATGCGAACACGGCCACGCTGTGGTGCAATGCCGCGTCCTCCACGGCCCGGTGGATCGCGGCCGCGAACGGGTTGTCGACGCTGCCGACCAGGAGGCCGATCGTCCGGCTGCGTCCGTCAGCTCTGCGGAGGTTCCCGGCGGCGAGGTCCACGTGGTAGTTCAGGGCCCTGACGGCGTTCCACACTCGCTCGGTGGTGGTCGCGGACACGTTCGGCTCGTTGTTGACGACGCGGGAGACGGTCTTCACTCCGACGCCTGCGAGGGAGGCGACCTGCTTCATGGTCGTGCGCGAGCGCCCGCTCGCGGGGTCGTCTCGCCGAGGTGCTGTTGTCACGATCGACCTTTCTTTCGACGGCCTGTTGACTCTACTCGGCGCATGGAGTACAAACGTCGTTGACAACGTTGTCAATCAACGCAGACGATCAGGGGAATTCAATGAAGAACCGCAATCCAATCGCTCGGAAGCCATTTCTCGCCGCCTCCTCGGTGCTCGCCATCGCAGCGCTGACGCTGACGGGATGCGCCGGAGCCGACCAGGGCGCGCAGGGTGGGGGAGAGGGCGACATCGGCGTCTCGCTCATCGTCAAGACCAACTCGAACCCGTTCTTCATCGCGATGCAGGACGGCGCGCAGACGGCAGCGGATGCGAACGGGGTGACGCTCACCCTCGCTGCAGGCAAGGAGGACGGCGACGAGGACACGCAGATCCAGGCCATCGAAGCGGCCATCTCCAAGGGCGACGCGGGAATCCTCATCACCCCGAACGGGCCTGCCGTGCTCGACGCAGTCCAGAAGGCTCGCGACGCCGGCCTGTTCGTCATCGCCCTCGACACCGTGCCGGACCCGGCGGACTCCGTCGACATCACCTTCGCGACCGACAACTTCCTCGCCGGGCAGTACGTCGGCGAGTGGGCAGCGGACTCGCTTGCTGGCAAGGATGCCGTCATCGGCCTCATCGACCTCTTCGACGACAAGGCGGTCTCGGTCGACTACAACCGGAACCAGGGGTTCCTCCAGGGCATGGGCATCGAGCTCGGCAGTGACACGGTCAACGGCGACGAAGCCCCGCAGGGGAACTACTCCGGCGGACAGGGCGGCAAGTACACGATCGTCGGGAACGAGGCATCCCAGGGTGCCGAGGACGGTGGGCGCACGGCGATGGAGAACCTCCTCGCCAAGAACCCGGACATCAACGTCGTCTACACCATCAACGAACCCGCCGCCTACGGTGCCTACCAGGCTCTCGAGGCAGCGGGGAAGAGCAAGGACGATGTCACGATCGTCTCGATCGACGGCGGATGCGCCGGTGTCGGCCAGGTCGCAGACGGCATCATCGACGCCACGAGCCAGCAGTACCCGGTGAAGATGGCGGAGCTCGGCGTCGAGGCGATTGCCGAGCTCGTCGGAACGGGCAGCACCCCGGAGACCAGCGAAGGCCTGGACTTCTTCAACACGGGTGTCTCGCTGGTGACCGACCAGCCCGCTGACGGCGTGGAGTCCATCGACACGACCGAGGGTGCGGAGCTCTGCTGGGGCACGAAGTAGTCCAGCACCCGTCGCGACAGCCGCACGGCGCCGCGACGCCTCTCGCCACTGCAAGGAAGTGAACTCGTGACTCAGACCTCTCCTCCCACCTCATCTCTCGACCTCGCCGCCGAATTCCTCGACCGGCGGACCCCGCTCGATCGGGTCCGCGGCGTCCTCCACCGCTATCCGGCCATCAGCCCGGCCGTCGTGCTCGTGATCGCCATCATCGTCTTCGGCACGATCAACCCCAGGTTCTTCGCCCCGGGGAACCTGTCGCTCATCCTCGACCAGGTCTCCGTCGTGGGCACGGTCGCCATCGCCCAGACGCTCATCATCCTGACCGCAGGCATCGACCTGTCGGTCGGGGCTGCCATGATCCTGGCGTCGATGGTCACCGCGCAGACCGCGGTCCAGAACGGGTTCCCGGCCCCGCTGGCGCTGCTCGCTGGCCTGCTCGCCGCGCTGGCCGCGGGCACCCTCAACGGGTTCCTGGTCACGAGGGTCAAGCTGCCGCCCTTCATCGCGACGCTCGGCACGCTGAACGTCTTCGTCGCGCTGACGCTGCTGTACAGCGGCGGGCAGACGATCCGCAAGGCGGAGATGCCGGAGCTGCTCACGTGGACGGCCACCGCCTTCCCGGTCGGCGACGTCATGCTCACCGTCGGCGTCATCATCATGTTCGCGCTCTACGTGCTCGTCGCGTACGTGCTCGGGCGGACCGCGTGGGGGAGGCACGTCTACGCGGTCGGCGACGATGCCGAGGCTGCGCGACTGGCTGGCATCTCCACGACGAAGGTGCTCATGAGCGTCTACGTCGTCGCCGGTGCCGTCCTCGCGGTCGCCGCGTGGATCCAGATCGGCCGATCCGGTGCCGCCAGCCCCAACGCCGGCGCCGACCTCAACCTCGACTCGATCACCGCCGTCGTCATCGGCGGAACCTCGCTCTTCGGCGGGCGGGGAATCATCTGGGGAACGCTGCTCGGGGCGATCATCGTGGGCGTCTTCCGAAACGGTCTCTTCCTTGCAGGCGTCGACGGTCTCTATCAGACCCTCGCCATCGGAATTCTCGTCATCGTCGCGGTCTCCGTCGACCAGTGGATCAGGAAGGTACGCAAATGAGCCTCGTAGCAGACGCGGTCGAGCCCACGACAGCACCGAAGGGGATCCCGGTCCTTGAGGCGAAGCGGCTGGTCAAGACCTTCGGCAAGGTCGTGGGGCTGGATGGGGTGAGCCTTCAGCTGCACGCCGGAGAGGTGCTCGCGATCATCGGCGACAACGGCGCCGGGAAGTCGACGCTCATCAAGTGCCTCACCGGCGCCTACGTGCCGGACCAGGGAGAGCTGCTGCTGGACGGCGAGCCGGTCCACTTCAAGCGACCGCAGGATGCACGCGACGCTGGCATCGAGACCGTGTACCAGAACCTCGCGGTGTCGCCTGCGCTCGACGTGGCATCCAACCTCTTCCTCGGGCGTGAACGGCGCAAGCCCGGCATCGCGGGCACGGTGTTCCGTGCCCTCGACACCTCGGGGATGCGCAAGGAGGCCCGCGAGCAGGTCCAGCGCCTCGGCATCTCGACGCTGCAGGACGTCACGGTCGCCGTCGAGAACCTGTCAGGCGGTCAGCGGCAGGCGGTCGCGGTCGCGCGGGCGGCGGCGTTCGGATCGAAGGTCGTCGTGCTCGACGAGCCGACGGCGGCCCTGGGCGTCCGGGAGTCGAAGCAGGTGCTCGAGCTCATCGAGCGGCTCCGCGAGCAGGGCGTTCCCGTCATCCTGATCTCGCACAACATGCCGCACGTCTTCCAGGTCGCCGACCGGATCCACATCCAGCGCCTCGGGAAGCGAGCGGCGACCATAACGCCGCAGTCGCACACCATGACCGACGCCGTCGCGATCATGACGGGGGCCGCTGATGCGTGAGGGCGAGGACGGCGCATCGGGCGCTGAGCAGACGACGCTCTACGCGGAGTTCACGGCCAGGCCCGGCACCGAGGCCGCAGTCCTGGAGCTGATCCTCGCCTACGCCGAGGTCGTGCGAGCCGAGCCAGGCAATCTGGAGTTCCAGGTCTACCGCAGGCAGGAGGCGCCTGCCCGATTCCTGGTCTTCGAGATCTACGCGGACGACGCCGCGTTCCAGGCCCACCTGGCGCATCCTGCTGGGCAGGCCTTCAACGACCGGCTCACCCCGCTCATCGAAGAGGCGCAGAGCGAGCTGAGCTTCCTGCGCTCGACGGGGCGTTGATCGGGATGCGAGGCACCGCAGACACCGCAGACGTGGCGCCCGGACTGTCAACCGCCAGCGTCCTCGTCATCGGCGAGGCGCTCGTCGATGTCGTCCACCGGGTGGACGGGAGCATCGACGAGAGCCCAGGGGGAAGCCCCGCGAACATGGCGCTCGCGCTCGGACGACTCGGCTGTCGCCCCCGCCTGCTGACGCGGATCGGCGACGACCGGCGCGGCGAGGGCGTCCGCGCGTGGCTGCAGGCGTCCGGCGTCGAGATCCTGACCGGAGGGGGATCGAGCGCCGGCGCCACGTCGACGGCCACCGCGTTCCTCGACGAGTCGGGGTCGGCGCGCTACGACTTCCAGCTCGACTGGGACGTCCGAGTCGATGACGTCGTGACTGCCGGCATCGTGCACACCGGGTCCATCGCGGCCCTGCTCGAGCCGGGCGCACGCGAGGTGCTCCAGGCGATCCGGCGACTGCGCGGAGGTGCGCTCGTCACCTACGACCCGAACATCAGGCCTGCACTCCTCGGCGATCACCGCGAGGTCCGTGGGCGCGTCGAGGAGATCGTGGCGCTCGCGGATGTCGTGAAGGCCAGCGACGAGGACCTCACCTGGCTCTACCCCGGGGAACGCCTCGCCGACGTCGCCAGCGCCTGGCGGGCGATGGGCCCCTCGGTCGTCGTCGTCACCGCAGGGGGCAGCGGTGCAACCGCAGTGACCGAGGCCGGAACGACGGACGTCGCCGCGGCCTCGGTTGCGGTGGCCGACACAGTGGGCGCCGGCGACACGTTCATGTCGGCGATCATCGAGGGCATGCTCCGGCTCGGCTTCAGGGACGGCGCGGCCCGCGGGGCCCTCCGCCGCATCGATCGCGGAGACCTGAGCAGCCTGCTGGAACGAGCGGCCAGGGCGGCGGCGATCACCGTCTCCCGTCCCGGCGCAGACCCGCCCTCATCTGCCGAGCTGGCTGAAGAGCCCCGGCCACGCGTGCCCGTCGCGGCCGCGCTGGACTGAGCACACGGGCGAATGCGCCTCAGCGGACCTCGAGCTCGATGATCTCGAGGTCCGCGAAGGTCATCTGGCCGCCCGCGGCGAGCAGCCGGATGCCGTCGTCGGCTGGCAGCGGGAACACGCGATGCGAGTGCACCTCGAACCCCTCGCCGACGAAGACCTCGATGCTGGACCGGTCGACGAGGATCCGAAGGCGGAGCGATCCCGTCGACGCGTCGATGCTCGTCGTCGTCGCGCCGCCGCTCGGGCTCCACGTCTCTCCGCGGTCCACGGAGATCGAGGCATCCGCGAACGACACCCCCACCCCGATGCGCCGGGCACCCCCGCTCGCACGACGGAGCTCCAGCCCGGCACCGGTGGGTGGCGAGCTCGGGTCCCAGCGCAGTTCGCAGCGCAGCTCGTACGCCACCGCCCGCACCTCGAGGTCCGAGAACCCGGCGACGGCGACGGTCCCCAGCGAATGGCGGCGAGTGGCGTGCTCCAGGAGCGCAGCCGGTGGCTGAGCGCTCAGCGCGTAGCCGCTGCCGCGTCGGTGCAGGCGAAGCTCCCGCACGATCATGTCGTCGCCGTTGTACCCGTCGGTCACCATCGATGGCGCATTGTGCGGGTAGTCCCAGAAGTTCGCCCAGCCGATGGCGCGGCGCAGCGACTCGTCGACGTCTCCGCCCGCATCATGCGCGTCGTAGGTGACGGCGCCGTAGAAGTCGAACCCGTGGTCGAGCCACAGGGCCTCCCGCTCGTCGCAGGTGAAGGCCGAGCCATCGAACTCGCCGACCCAGTAGGCGTACGTCGCGGGCAGGCCCCTCTCCTTGCCGTTCGCACTCGTGCCGAGGACCCAGTGGCGCGTGCCGTCGCTCGCGCGCATCCGGAACAGGTCGGGGCATTCGAGGAGGCCGATGCCCTCGATGCGATGCTCGCCGACCCGCCGCCAACCGTGCAGGTCAGCCGACACGTAGAAGCCGATCGTGTCGCCCTCCGCGTGGAGCATGCACCAGCGCGCACGGTCGTCATCCCACACGACCTTCGGGTCGCGGAAGTCGACGACCCCGGGGTTCGCGAGGACGGGGTCGGGCGCGCCAGGCGTGAAGGTGCGCCCGCCATCCGTCGAGACCCAGAGGTACACCGCCTGCACGCCAGCCGGCGCCTGCGTGACCAGCCCGACAACCGCGTCACGTCCGTACCCGGCCGTGTTGTGCGCATCGACGACGACGGAGCCCGACCAGCAGTCCCCGTTCCCGTTCGCGAACTTGGGGATCGCCGTTCCCTGATCGCTGAAGCGAACGTGGTCCCGCGTGGTCGCGAGCCGCCACGAAGTTCCGATCCCGCCTTCGACGTAGTCGTCGTTCGCCAGGTAGTAGGAGAGGTACTCGTCGCCCACGCGGATGGGGCGCTGCGGATCGTTCTTCCACCCGCGGGGCACGCTCATGTGGAACGCGGGACGGAAGGTGGTCGGTGCGGTGCTCGTCATCAGGTTCCCTCGGGGGTGGGTCGGTGCCGTGTTCAGTGCAGCTGGATCCGGTTGTGCTCCTCGGCGCCTGCCATGTGCCACGCGGTCGCGCGCGTGACCGCCGCGTTCCCCTCGACTCTCGCGCCGAGCGCATCGGTGCGGGTGGGGTAGACACGAGCCGTCAGGGCGATGCCATCGCAGAACACCTCGATCGAGGACCGATCGACGACGATGCGGAGACGCGAGGGGCGCTCGCAGTCGTCGGCGGTGCCCGGCTCCGGCACCGTGCCGGCGAGGCGCGAACGGTCCGCGGTCGTGTCGGCGGAAGACCGGGATCGGTCGAGGCTCAGGTGCAGCGCTCCGTCCCGGCGAGCGAGTTCGACGACACACGCCTCCTCGCCGTCCGGGGTGGCGAGAACGGTCACGGCGAGCCGGCGACCGTCCCCGACGAGCGCATCCACCTCGATGTCGAGGGTGTCGCCAGACCAGTCGCCGGCGAGCTCGTGCGTTCGCAGGGCGGCGAACTCCGGAACCGGCTCCTGCCGGACGACGCCCGCACGGTCGAGCCACAGGGTCCGGGGGAGGGCCATGGCCCCCGACCAGCCCGAGGCGATCATGGCCTCGTCGGTGCGCCCCTCCTGCATCCACGACCAGAGGATGCGTCGGCCCGCCTCGTCGCGGTACGTCTGCGGGGCGTAGGCGTGGCGCCTCCCGAGATCGAGCCGCTGGACACGGTCGATCTGGAACCGGTCATCCCGATACCTCCCGAGGGCGATCAGCGGATGCAGGGTCGCGCCCTCGTGCCAGGCGGAGAAGATGAGCGCGTGCGGGTCGCCGCTCGCGGCGTCCGGCGCTGCCGTCGCCGCGGTTCCAGCTGAGTCGCCGGGGAGCAGCCGGAAGAAGTCGACGCACTCCCACATCGTTCCCGTCCAGTCCGGGTCGTCGAGAGCGATCTGGCCAGCGGGGAGCGACGCGAGCGGGCCGATGAGCCGCCACTCGCGGAGGTCAGTGGACTCGTAGAGGAACGCGCACCCACCGTCTCCGCGCACCCCCGAGCCGATGAGCTGGCGCCACACGTCGCCTTCGCGCCACACGCAGTGGTCGCGGTACGCCGTGAGGTCACCTTCGGGAGGGGTCGAGATGACCGGCTCAGGCAGCGGCGACCACTCCTCGAGATCGGCCGAGCCGACGGCGAGGCACGGCAGCTCGCGGAGCCCCTGGCGGCCAGAGTAGATCAGCGTGGGCGTGCCAGCGTCGTCGACGAGCACGCCGGACCAGCAGCCGTCGCCGTCGGCGCCCTCTCCGGGGCGGAGCGCGATCGGACGATCGCGCCAGTGCACGAGATCGTCGCTGACGGCGTGACCCCAGTGGATGCGGTTGTGCACCGGAGCTTCCGGGTTGTGCTGGTAGAAGAGGTGGTGGAGGCCGTCGATCTGCGCGACCCCGTTCGGGTCGTTGAGCCAGCCGGCCGGCGAGGTGAAGTGGAAGGCGGGGCGAAGCCGGTCCGATTGAGCCCTCACGAGCTGCTCGTCGGCGCGGACGGTGGTGTCGGTCATTCGTTCTCCTCGGGTGCGAGCACCCAGTGGTCGTTGTCGGCGTCGACGATGCGGCGCGAGAGCGCCGGCGCGGAGGTCCACGCGGCGATCTCCTCCCGCAGGCGGGCGCGAACGCCGACATCCGGCGCGGAGCTCCGATTGGGGTCGGGGACGGCGCCGACGAGCAGGCGCGTGTAGGGGTGGCTGGGGTTGGCGAGCAGCGTGGTCGACTCGCCGCCCTCGACGATCCGTCCGCGGTGCATGACCAGGATCCGATCGGCGAGGTACCTCGCCGAGGCGAGGTCGTGCGTGACGTAGAGCATGGCGATGCCGCGTTCGTCCCTGAGCCCGGCGAGCAGGTTCAGCACGCCGATGCGCACGGAGACGTCGAGCATCGACGTCGGTTCGTCGGCGAGGATGACATCGGGTTCCACGGCCAGCACACGCGCGATGGCGATGCGCTGCCGTTGGCCGCCCGAGAGCTCGTGCGGGAATGCGCTCAGGACCTGGCGATCCAGGCCCACCGACTCGACGAGCTGGGCGCATCGTTCGTGCACGTCGCCCTGGCCCATGCCGTGCAGCTGGAAGGTCCGCTCGAGGACCGCCCCGACGCGGTGGGCCGGGTTGAGCGATCCGAAGGGGTCCTGGAACACCATCTGCACGCGGTTCCGGTATGCGCGGGAGGCTGAGCGGCGCTCGGAGCGCAGGACATCCACTCCGTCGAGCTCGACGGTTCCCGACGTCGGCTGCTCGAGGCGCGCGACGCACCGCGCCAGCGTCGACTTGCCCGACCCGGACTCGCCGACGAGCGCGACGATCTCACCGCGGCCGATCGACAGGTCGACGTCGGACAGGGCATCCACCGCGCCGCGGCGGCCGAAGAGGCCGGCACCGGGGAACCGCTTGGAGAGGCCCCGCACGCGCAGGACGGGTTCGTGCTCGGTGACGACGCTCATCGCGTCTCCTCCTCGATCAGTGCGCCGCTCGGAGCGACGAGGTGGCCAGGGGCGACCTCGACGAGGTCGGGGACATCGGTGAAGCGCACACCCTCAGCCAGGCCGGAGAGCTTCGTCCTCGGGCCGCTGATCGGTGGGAACGCCCCGAGCAGCGCCCGGGTGTACGGATGACGCGCGCCGTCCCGGATGACCGCGGCGGGCGCGACCTCCACGATGCGGCCGGCGACCATGATGCCGATGCGATCGGACAGCTCGAGCATGAGCGACATGTCGTGGGTGATGAACAGGACGGCGAAGTCGAGCTCCTGCTGGAGGTCCCGGATCTGCTGCAGGATGTCCTGCTGCACCACGACATCGAGGGCCGTCGTGGGCTCATCGAGGATCAGCAGGCGGGGGCGGAGCGAGCAGGCCATCGCGATGACCACCCGCTGTCGCTGGCCGCCGGAGAGCTGATGCGGGTACGAGCGGAGACGGTCCGCGCCCACCCGGACCATCTCGAGGAGCTCCCCTGCGCGGCGCCATGCGTCGCGCTTCGAGATGCGCTCGTGGGCCCGCAGCGTGTCGACGAGCTGGTCGCCGATGCGCATCACCGGGTTGAGCGAGCTCATCGCCGATTGGAAGACCATGGCCACCTCCCGCCAGCGCCAATCGCGAAGGCGCCCGGCGTCCATGCTCAGCACATCCTGGCCGTCGAAGAGGATGCTGCCGCCCGTGATCCGGGCCGGCTCCTTCAGCAGCCGCATGATGGCGTTCGCGCACGTCGACTTCCCGCAGCCGGACTCCCCGGCGAGGCCGAGGATCTCACCCTGCGCGATCGAGAAGGACACACGGTCGGCGCCGCGGACGGACCGCTCGTCGCTGACGTAGTCGACCGTGAGGTCGCGGACTTCGAGGACGCTCATCGTGCCTGCTCCTTGCGGTCGACGGTCGTGGGCGCCGTTGCGGTCCGCGCGGTGCGCGGCCTCCGGAGCCGTGGGTTGGTGACCTCGTCGACCGCGTAGTTGCAGAGGGCGAGGGCGAAGGCGACGAGCGCGATCGCGAGACCGGAGGGGACGAAGATCCACCACTGGCCGATCATGAGCGCGCCGTCGCTCGACGCCCAGAACAGGTTTGTGCCCCACGAGAGGGTGTTCGGGTCGCCGAGCCCGAGGAACTCGAGGCCGGCCTGCGCTCCGATCGCTCCGATGATGCAGGCGAGGAGCGTGGTCATCACGATCGATGCCACGTTGGGCAGCATCTCCCGCAGGATGATCGACAGCGGTCGCTCTCCGGAGGTGATGGCGGCGCCGATGTAGTCCTTGCCGCGGATCGAGAGGCCCTGAGCGCGGAGCACTCGAGCGCTGCCAGCCCAGCCCGTGATGACGAGCACCGCGATGACGGTGCCGAGTCCCGGCGGGAGGAACGCGGCGAGCAGCACCAGCAGCGGGAGGCCGGGAATCAGGAGGAAGACGTTCGTCACCAGCGAGAGCGCATCGTCCACGCGCTTGCCGAAGAAGGCGCTCGTGAGCCCGACGACGATGCCGACGAGCGTCGAGAGCACACCCGCGACGAACCCGACGAGCAGGCTCGAGCGAGCTCCCCAGACGGTGAGCGCGAGCACATCCTGCCCCTTCGCGGTGGTGCCCAGCAGGTGATCCGCGCTAGGTGGCGTTGCTCCGCCCGACCCGATCCGAGACGGGTCACCTGGGAAGATCACGGGTGCGGTGAGCGCGAGCACCACGAACACCAGCAGGATGATGAGCCCGGATAGCGCCTTCTTGTTGCGCAGCAGGGCGCGGAGCAGGCGCGTCAGCTGACGTCCGCGCGAGCGGTTCTGCGCATCCGGCTCACGGGTGGCGATCGGGCTGGTGCTCGGCGGTTGGCTCGCGTCGCGGACGGCTGAGGCGTGCGCGAGCGACTCGGGGCTTTGGATCGACATGGGTACCTCTCAGCGCACGCGAACGCGCGGGTCGAGTCGGACGTAGATGAGGTCGACGAGGAAGTTCGCGAGGAGCACCGCGGCGGTGATCGTGAGGAACAGGCCCTGCATGAGCGGGTAGTCGAGGCCCTGGACGGCAGCGAGCAGCTGGTAGCCGACGCCCGGGTAGGCGAAGACGACCTCGGTGAGCAGAGCCCCGCCGACGATGAAGCCGAGGCTCATCCCGATGGAGGTGACGCTCGGGAGCAGCGCGTTCCTGGCCCCGTACCGGAGCATGACGCGCGACGAGCTGAGCCCCTTCGCCTCCGCCATGAGGATGTAGTCCTCCGAGTTCGTGGCGATCATCGTGTTGCGCATGCCGAGCATCCACCCGCCGATCGACACGAGCACGATGGAGAGCGCAGGCAGGACCAGGTGCGCCGCGACGTCGCTGATGAACACCGGATCCCACGACGGGGTGAGGCCGACGCTGAACGCGTGCCGCAGCGGGGCCCACCCGAGCATGACTCCGAAGACGTAGAGCGCGCCCATCGCGAGCCAGAAGTAGGGGAACGAGCCGATGAAGACCAGCAGGGGCGGGACGATCGAGTCGAGCACCCCACCGCGACGCCACGCGGCCAGGATGCCGAGGAGGTTGCCGATGATCACGGCGATGAACAGGGACACGGCGCCGAGGAGCAGCGTCCACGGCAGCTGCTGGGCGATGACCTCCGTCACGGGGGTCGGGAACCTCGAGATGGAGACGCCGAAGTCGCCGGTGAGGATGCGCACCAGGTACTCGGGGTACTCCTGCCACCATGGGCCGCCGTTGACGCCGAGCATCTCGCGAAGGGAATCGACCTGCTCAGGGTCGAGCCGCTGCTGAGAACGCGAGAGCATGCGCGTCACGGGGTCTCCCGGCATGAGACGCGGGAGGAGAAAATTGAGGGTTATGGAGACCCAGAAGGCCAGCAGGTAGAACCCGAGCCTGCGCAGAATGAAGCTCACGACATCCTCCTCGATGGATGGAGCGGGTGGAGTTGATGGGATGGCGGCGCGGCCCCTTCAGGGCAGGCGGCGGCTGGGCCGCCGACCGGGGTATGGCCCGGCCGGCGGCGAGAGAAGGCGGCTGCTACTCGGCGGGTGTCAGCTTCGTGAGCACGAGCACGGTGGTGGAGGAACGGGTCGCGAGGGTCGCGTACGGGTCCTCCTCCGTCGGCCAGCCGACGAAGCGCTCGGTCGTGTACGCACCCCATTCAGGGCCCGAGAACAGGGGGACGACCGGGGTCTGCTCCGCGAAGAGCTGCTGCAGGCCCGAGGTCGCGGCTGCCTGCTGCTCCGGCTCGGACGCGCTGGCCAGTTCGGAGAGCAGCGCATCGGCGTCCGCACTGCCGAAGCGGTGGTAGTTGTCGAAGGTCTGCTCGCCGACGGGAACGACGGTCTCCGTCGACATCGTGTTGCGGTAGTACTGGTACGGAGTCGGCGCGGCGGCGCTCCAGACGATGCCGGTCTCGAAGTCGCCGGTCTCGTATCCGGCGACGACCGAGGCCCAGTCGGGCGAATCGACGGTCGCCTGGATGCCGAGCTCGCCCAGGTTCTGCGCGATGATGTTCGCGACCGAGAGCCAGTCGCTCGACGTCGAGCCGACCGAGATGGTGAAGGAGAACGGCTGGCCGTCCGGAGTGGTCCGCATCCCGTCTGCGCCCTCCGGGTATCCAGCCGCGTCGAGGAGGTCTGCCGCCGCTGCGAGGTCGAGCGAGGCCCAGCCGCAGGAGTCCGCAACCGCCTCGTCGCGCCAGGTGTCATACGCGCCAGACAGCCCGGTGCAGTCCGCCGCCTTCGTGTAGCCGGACATGCCGACGTCGACGATCTGCTCGCGGTCGAGCGCCATGGACAGCGCCTGACGGACGCGGACGTCGGAGAACATCGGGAGGGTCGTGTTGAGCTGCCAGTTGATCATCGATCCCGTCGGCGGGAACCAGTAGTGCCGCTTCTCGGGGTCGCGGTCGACGAACGCGGTCTGGATGTTCGGAATGTACTGCGGGGCCCAGTCGACATCGCCGTTGATGGCCGCCAGGTTGGCCCCGTCGTTTCCGGCGAACGCCAGCATCCGGATGCCGGGGATGTTCTGGGCGCCCTCCTGCCAGTAGTTCGGGTTCGGCAGGAGGTCGAACGACTGCGCCTGGAAGTTCGTGACCTCCGTGTAGGGGCCGGTGCCGACGGGCAGAGGGTTCTCGAAGTTGCCGGGATCCTCCTCGGCCGCCCAGATGTGCTCGGGGACGAGCGTCAGCTGGCCCAGCTCGTAGAGCGCCGGGCTGTACGGCTTCGAAAGCGTGAACTCGACCGTGTCCGCATCGACGGCCTTGGCGTCGGCGAGGTAGTCGAATCCGCCGAGCAGCTCGCGCTGCAGGTCGACGGTGAACACGACGTCGTCGGCGGTGAACGCCTCGCCGTCGGACCACAGCACGCCGTCGCGGAGGTCGAAGGTCTGCGTGAGGCCGTCGCCGCTCGTCTCCCAGGACTCGGCGAGCCACGGCACGGTGTCGCCAGCGGCGGGGTTGTAGATGAGCATCGACTCGTAGATCGCCTGCTGCGTCATCGGGGCGGCGGTCGGCGAGAACGGGTTGAAGTTCTGGCTGAACGTCCCCATGTCCTCGCGAGGGATCGTCAGGAGTGCCTCACCGGCGCCGGAAGCGGACGCAGTGCAGCCGGACATGGCGACCGCGGCAACGGCGCCCATGCCGACCACGGTGACGACGCGCTGTCTGATGGATAGGGTCATGGTGTCTCTTTCTTCGCGTGCGTAGGAGTTCGCAGGGCAGGGATTTGCTCGATCATCGGATTCGACCTCCGATGGACGAGCGCGAGCGCAGCGGGCAGGCGATCTCGATCTGTCGATCGGTGATCGTCTCGCCCGCTGCCAGCGAGGTGAGCATGGTCACCCCTGCCGCGCCCATCTCCTCGAAGGGAAGGGCGACGGTGGTCAGGCCGGGTCGCAGGTAGCCGGCCAGGATCTCCTGGTCGTCGAAGCCCACGACGGAGATGTCCTCGGGAATCCGGAGCCCGCGTTCCTTGATGGCGTCATAGGCGCCCATCGCGACGCGGTCGTTGCCGCAGAAGATCGCGGTCGGTCGCTCGGGCAGATCGAGGAGTCTGGTGGCCGCGGCGTAGCCACCATCCGCTGTCCCGTCGCTCGACTCGATGAGCTCGTCGCCGAGGGGGAGCCCCGCCAGGCGCATCTCGTCGCGGAGGCCCGCGAGGCGGCCGACCGTCGCCGCGATACCGGGGGAGAGCGTGATGTGGCCGATGCGCTCGTGTCCGGCGTCGAGGAGCGCGCGAGCGGCCGTGCGCCCGCCCTGGCGTTCATCGGGGACGATGCTCGGCACTCGGTTGTCGAGGTCGTAGCAGTTCACCAGCACGCAGGGCACGTCGTGCGCGTTGTCCGGCACGCGGATGCCGCGATGCCAGGTCGCGGCGATGATGATGCCCTCGACCCGCTGCTCGAGCAGCTTCTCGATCGCGAGCGACTCCATGGTCGGCTCCTCGTCGCTCGGGGCGATGAGGAGGAAGCTGCCGAGCTCCCACGCGGCGGCCTGGGCGCCCTTCACGATGTCGACGGCGAACGGGGCCGTCACGATCTCCGTAACGAGGCCGTACCATCCGGTGCGCTGGACGGCGAGTGCTCTGGCTGCCGCGTTCGGGCGGTACCCGAGCTCGGCTGCGGCATCGCGGATGCGGCGCCTGGTGCCCTCCGGGATGGCCGCGTCCGTTCCGTTCAGAGCGAAGGAGACTGCCGTCCGGCTGACGCCCGCGTGGCGTGCCACGTCGGCCATCGTGACTGCCTTCGCACGCACGGGACCCCCGTGTGCCGACGCATTCTGACCGCTCATTGGAATCCTGTCTTCGTTGACTAACTCGCGTTAATGCGAGCGATAGGAGCACAGTACGACACTGACTAACGCGCGTCAACTGGAGCGCTGGCCCTGTCCTCGCCGAGGCGTCGCATCGCAGCTTTCGCCCCACCTGCGACGCTGCCCGGCGTTTCGCCCTCTGAGAGTGGTCTCAGAGGGCGAGACGCCGGGCAGCGTTCGCGGTGTCGGGGTTCTGCGGCGGCTAGGCGTCGCGGGAGTCGCCGCCGGAGACGGGGGACCCGCTCGAGGTCGCGTCGCTCGCGGCGCGGCCCGCGCTGGCGGCGCGGGGCGCATCCGCAGCGTCGGCCGCCGTCTCGATGGGCTCGTCCTGCACCGTGGAGCGCTCGGACTTGCTGCGGTCGTTCCGCGTCTTGAGGAGGCTCGCGATCGTGGCGACCGCGATGGTCGTTCCGATGAACGTGAGCGAGAACCAGATCGGGATCTCCGGCACCCACAGCAGCGGCTCGCCGCCGTTGATGAACGGCACCTCGTTGACGTGCAGGGCGTGGAAGACGAGCTTCACGGCGATGAAACCGAGGATCACGGCGAGGCCCTGGCTGAGGTAGACGAGGCGCTCGAGCAGTCCGCCGATGAGGAAGAACAGCTGGCGCAGGCCCATGAGCGCGAAGGCGTTCGCGGTGAACACGATGTACGCCTCGTTGGTGAGCCCGTAGATCGCGGGGATCGAGTCGAGCGCGAAGACCAGGTCGATGAAGCCGATCGCGACGATCGTGAGGAGCATCGGGGTGACGAAGCGCTTGCCGTCCTTCTTCACGGTCATCTTGTCGCCGTGGTACTCATCCGTGACGGGCAGGATGCGGCGTACGAAGCGCATGAAGGCGTTGTTCGAGGGGTCTCCGTGGTCGCCCTTGATCTGCTGGTAGGCGAGCACGAACAGCAGCGCGCCGAACAGGTAGAACACCCAGGAGAAGTTCTCGATGAGGGCGGCCCCCACGGCGATGAAGCCACCGCGCATGATGAGCGCGATGACGATGCCGATCATCAGCACCTTCTGCTGGTAGATCTTGGGCACCGCGAAGCCGGTCATGATGATGAGGAACAGGAAGAGGTTGTCCAGCGACAGCGCCTTCTCTGTCAGGTAGCCGGCGAAGTACTCGCCACCGTAGCGCCAGTCGGTGACGAAGCCGATGCCGACGCCGAACAGCAGCGCGAGGCCGATGTAGAACGCCGACCAGCGAGCGGATTCGCGGATGGTCGGCTCGTGCGGCTTCCGCACGTGCGCGAAGAACTCGTAGACGAAGAATCCGATCGTCACCGCGATCGTGATGAGCCAGACAGTGGTCGTGACCTGCATGGGGGTACTCCAAAGGGGGATTGGTGTTCGACAACGACACCAAGGTCTCCTCCGCCCCGACCAGATCAGCGACGCTGACATGGCGGAACCGGTGCCCCGGAACGTGGAATCACGCTCGTATTGACGGGCACACCGCAGACGGGAGTACTCCCCTTGCTTCGGAAGAGCTTAGGGGGATGCCCGGGCGGGAAGGCTGGGAGAACGCCCGCAAACGCCTCAGCTGTCGCGAGGCGGTGCCGTGGAGAGTCGCGAGTTGAAGCTCGGGCTGAGCACGGTGCGGTGCACGGGGCGCGTCGGGTCGGCGATGCGCGCGAGCAGGGTCGTCACGGCGGCCCGCCCGAGCGAGGAGCGGGGCGGCGTGACCGCGGTCAGCGCCGGCGTGAAGAGGTCGGCGACCTCGTCGTCGTAGGCGACCACCGACAGGTCCTCCGGCACGCTCAGCCCGCGGGCGAGGGCGACGTCGATGATCGCCATCGCCTCCCGGTCGGAGTGCACGAGGAGAGCCGTGACGCCCGCCTCGAGGACTGCATCGAGCACGGCATCCACCGCCCCCGAGAATCGCGGGTCGCGGCGGTCGGGCAGGATGCGCTCGACATGCTCACCTGGCGTGAGGCCGAGCTCGCGGCACGCGGCGGACCAGCCCGCGATGATCTTGCGCGAGGTGGGGGAGTTCCGCGAGATGAACAGGCCGACCTTGCGGTGCCCGAGCTGCGCGAGGTGCCGGGCCGCGAGCACGGCGCCCAGCGCGTGGTCGGTGGTGACCGATTCGGCCGGGGTGCGGTCGGGGCCGACGACGGCGTCGCGTTCGGCGAGCACAAACGGCAGGCCGGATTCGTGCAGCCACTCCATGACCTCGCGCGCGTGGTCGGTGTCGGTGTTGGGCGCGACGACAAGGCCGGTGACGCCCTCGTGCTCGACCATGCGCTCGAGCACGGGCCGCTCATCCTGCATCTCGTAGGACGTGCCGCGGAGCAGGAGCTTCGCGCCCTGCTCGCGGGCCGCCTGCTCCATGCCGCGGATGACGCGCGGCCAGTAGAAGTCGAGTGACGGCACGAGCACGCCGATGGTCTGCTGCGCGCCGTTGTTCGCCTGGCGCGCCTGCAGGGCCGGTGCGCCGTCGGGCGGGAGCACCGCGCCGCCGTGCACGCGCACGAGCAGCCCCTCCGCTTCCAGCTGCTGCAGGTCGCGTCGCAGCGTGACGGGGGTGACATCCAGAGCGTCGGTGAGCTCGGCGACCCGCACCGCGCCGGACGCGAGTAGCCGCTCGAGGATGAGGTCCCGCCGCTCGGTCGCGAGTCGTGATCCCTGTTCCATCATTCTGTGACCCCCACAGCTTCTGTCTGCCCGAGGGGCAGTGTCGAGTGCTCTTGTCGCGCGGTGACGGTCAGCGTTGACCGGTGTGCGACGTCGAGGTCGAGTCGCACGAGTCTAGGGCCCCACACGTCCGTGAGCATCGGATCCTCGAGCTCGATGGGCGTCAGGCTCGCGTGCACGCCCTCGTCCCATGTGATGCGGATGCGCGGGGCGCCGGCGAGCGGGGTCACCGTCGCGCCGCGGCGAGCGGGGCCGGCCTCGGCATTGGCGCTGGCGCTGGCGCAGTCCTCGTCGCCGCCGCTGTCGCTGTCCTTGTCGCCGTCGAGCGCGACCTCCCCGGCGAGCAGAAGCCGCAGCTGCGTCGCACCGGCGGCTTCCGCTGCGGAGAGTTTTGGCGAAGTGCGGTTCGTGTCGCGGGCGATCGCGTTTGGCCACAACTTTGCGGGCGCCGCGCGCTCTGCGGCCACGGCCGCGGGCTCTGCGGGGGCATCCGCGGGCGCGGGGGAGGTGGTGGATTCTGCGGGTGGGG
>NZ_PSXZ01000034.1:0-8103 GCF_002931375.1 Pseudoclavibacter sp. RFBJ3
AACTTTCGCTCGCGCTCCCGCGCAGCATTGTTCGCCGGCATCCGCCCACCCCTTGCTCATCGGGGTGTTGCAACGACCGACAGAAACCGCCCATGGGTTCTGAGAATCAGAGGACCCAGGGGTCGGCTGGCTGTACCCGCTCGTCGACGAGCGTGATGAGCCACCCGGTCAGACTCTCGTCACCTTCATGCGCTTGGAGAGTGTCGGGCCCGTACCAGCCAGTCGCACCCGCCGGAGGGTCGTGCTTTGCCAGTTCGCGTTGCTCGTGTTCTCGTTGAGGGTTTCGCGTGTTCCGTGTTGTAAGAACTTCCTCGAGATGCGCTGATCCGGGTTCCGGACGAAGGATCTGCTCTCGAGCACCTGTCAGGGCGAGCCTGACGTAGACAGCGCTTATCGATGCAACGGTTCCAAGGATCGACCATGGCGACGCGCTGCGTAGTGGAGCGTACTGGTCGAAGTGCCAACAGATTTCGTCGAGTTCGTTGCCGTAGTACTGCCAGGTGGCCTTCTCGGCTAGGCGTTCGATTCTGTCGCCAACTGCGATTATCTCGCCGTCTTCTTCGAGTTCTGTCACGCTGCACGTCACTCGGATCATGAGAACAGGGTCCCACGTCAGCTGTCAGATCGGCCGGTCAAGTCATCGCCCCTCCTCGGTCGAGGTCTCGGGCGCAGGTACCTGCCAGTGAGACATCGCAAAACCCAGGGGTTCTGCGACAACGTGGGACCGGGTTGAGCGCCGCGAAGCTCGCCGTGCGTCCCTGGCTAGAGCTCGATACTCATTGTGTAGACGAAAGGCCCATCCGCTATTTGCGTCTCGTGACTGACCTCGAAGCCGTGTCGCCTGTAGAGGGAGACGTTCCGTTCTGCAGATGTTTCGAGGGAGATGCGTGGGGATGGCGACGTGGCTACCTGACGCAAACATTCTTCAAGGAGTCGAGAACCCAAGCCCTGCCCAGCCTGCTCAGGACGCACTCCTATCGTCGCGAGGTCCCATGATTTCTCGAGCCTGGGGGGCAACTCGACCCCGAATACAGGGTCGAGACGATCGCCCATGAGCTCGGTGATTTCAACCTGTAGAGACTCGGCAGGTTCGGGGACCCCGGGTGGGAGCAGGGCGGCGACTCCGGCGAGATCGTCGCTGACTACGACGGCGCCGTGCTGCAGCGCATGCGTCAGGTAGATGGCCTGGAGTTGCTTGAGTCGAGCTGAGTAGTCGTCGCTTGGAATGCTCCAGCGCGTCCACGGGTACGAATCGAAGGCGGCAGCAAGGGTAGCTGCCGCTTGAGATAGGTCTGAGTGAGTTGCATTTCGTATCGCTACTGGCACCCGAAAATCCTATGCTCAGTGACTGTTCCCCAGACAGCGGGCCCCGAGCGCCGTAGGTATAGCACGGCTCGTGTCAGCCTTGACTGGGGCGCCTGGAGAACGTAGTGAGACCGTCTCCAAACCCATGGGTTTCGCGAGCAAACTTTTGCAGCGAGTCGCCCTAGCCTGGATCGAAGACGTGCCCCAGAATTCCGCTGGTCAGCGTGAGCCATACAAGCGTGACCGCTGCTCCTAGGCTCACAAGCAGCGTGAGCATCTTTCTCTCCTCGTTTGATGGCATGAAACCAGCTTGCATGCTCTGCACCTGAGGGAATCCACAAGTGTTGCGAGACGCGATGAGCAGTCGTCGTGTTGCCTTCGCACGCCGAGACGTGTCGATCTCGTGCCCTCCCGCGTGAGGCACCTCAAAACCCATCGTTCAAGGCCTGAATGCAACGCTGACGATCCAGACCGGTCGGAAGACGTGCGGTCAATTGCTCGTAGCGGGGAATCTCACAGGCGTGACGTTGGTTAGGGCTCTCGCACTGGCGTGATCAGGACCCCACCGAATCGTGCTTCGGAGTAGTCCCACTCGCGTCCATCAACCCACACCCGCGCCGAAATGCAGGGCAGCGATTCGTGCTCGCCGTTCGGCCAGTGCAACACGAACCCGCCGCTGAACGACGCGTTCGATCCAGTCACTCGTGCACCGTTCGCATCCACTGCGCGAGCCTCGCATTCGAGGCACAGGTATTCGGGGTACCGGTCAGATTGGACGACTTGGGTGCCGCAGTTCGGGCAGGGCTGCATTCCGCGGGCACCAGGAAGGAACGGGCTCATCTGACGAGCGTAGGCCGAACAGCGCGCGTGCTGTTCGCGTACGGCCGGCTGATCGACATCGGGCGCAGCCCGGGATGGTGGAGACGAGTTCGGAGTGTCTCGCTCCCCCAGTCTGGCCAAGTGAGACATCGCAAAACCCGTGGGTTGTGAGAATGAAGGTGAGCCCCATAAGTATGTGTTCCCGCGCCCACCTCCCGCACTTCGTCGTGGACACGCCGCCTGGCCGTGTCCGCCCGTGGCTAGGTCGGGCGAGAGCGTGGGACAGTGAGCACCCATTTCGACAAGACGTTGAGCGTCCTGCGGGCATGTGCATCGTGTGGCGTGGCTTGGTGAACCACTGATCGGTTAGCGCGAAACGGGCTGTTGCGGGGAGGCGCTGGCGCCATCCGGAACCCCCGCAGCCTGGCGACGGGCCCTGACGAGACCAGCCACGATCGCGATCACAACCAGAGCGATATCCAGCACCCCGTACACGACCGCGGTGGGTTCGAGACCGAAGCGCTCGACGGCGAGGCCCGCCACCAGCGCCGGAACGCTGAAAGCGATATAGCTGACGATGTACATCGTCGAGAAAACTTGTCCACGCTCCGCATCCGGAGCTGCCTCACCCAGCGCGCCGACGGCGAGGCGGAAGGTCGCACCGAAACCGAGACCCGCGATCGCCGAACCGACGACATACAGCGGCGTACCGGCCATGACGAGTGCCGCGATCGTGATCAGCACCCCGAGAATCAGTGTTCCGTAGCCGAACAGCGTGCCCAGGCGCGGGGGGAGGAATGCCGAGATGGCTGTGCCGACTGTACCCGCGACGAAGAAGACCCCGAGCACGAGGCCGATGGTGAAGTGGCTCTGCACGCCGAGGACGGTGCCGAGGATTGACGACCCGAGTGACAGGTAGAGGCCGCCTAGGGCCCAGGTCGCGGCGATCGACGGGACAAGGGCGAAGAAGATACTCCTTGCGGCGGGAGGAAGCCCGATGCTCGGCAGGAGCGACCGCCAGATCGAGCGGGCTGTGGGGCTGTCTGGCCGGACGTGTTCTGGAACCAGCCAGATGAGAGCGGCGATGACCAGATAGCCGACAGCCAGGATCCAGAACACCAGCTGCCGGGGGAAGGGCGCGAATTCGACCAGCGCGCCGGCGAGCACTGCTCCGAACGCGATTCCCAATGAGGGGACCGCGCTGCTGACCAGCGAACCGGAGCGGGCGCTCGGCGCTTTGTCGATGATCATCGCCGTGAAGGTGCCGGTGGCGGCGCCGACCGCGAAACCCTGCACGAGTCGCGCCGCTACCAGAGCGCCCGTACTGTCGGCCGTTGCGAAGAGAACCATGCCGAGGGTCAGCAGAACAAGAGAGGCCGATGCCACGGGGCGGCGCCCGATCCGGTCGCTCAGCGAACCGACCGTGAGCAGAGCGACGAGCAACGCGACGACGTAGGCCGCAAAGATGACCGTCAAGGTGAACGATGAGAAGCCCCAGAGCTGCTGGTAGACGGGGTAGAGCGGAGACGGAGCCGATGCGGCGGTCAGCGTCGCCGCACCGGCGAGGCCAGCGAGCGCAAATGAGATGGGGCGTGAGAGCACGATACCTCCGTCGTAAAGCAATGATCTTTGCTTTAAACATAGGCGTCGGTGTTGGTTATAGCAAATTTCTTTGCGATAATCTGATCATGTCATCTGCTGCAGCGTCGACCCGGCCCGGTGGCCGGAGCGCAAGAGTTCTGAACGCGATCTACACCGCCGTCGGCGAGCTCGTCGGCGAAGGAACAGAGAGGATCACCTTTCCGCTCATCGCCGAGCGCGCCGGAGTCAACCCGACCACGCTGTATCGCCGATGGGACGACATTGACGCTCTGCTCGAAGAGGTCTCCGTCGCGGCGCTGACGCGAGAGGGTGACCAGATTCCCGACACAGGCGCCCTCGAGACGGATCTCACGGAATGGGCACTCATCATCACCAAGGACATCGTGCGGCCACACCGCACACGGTATCTGCGAGCGATGGTGGCAGCGCGCGCTGAGATCGTCTCGAGTTGCCCCGTGATGGAGCGGCGGCGCGACCAGGCGGCAGAGATGGTGCGTCGGGCATCAGGGCGTGGACAAGCAGCGCCGACCGTCGGGCAGATCCTTGACCACATCGTCGCACCGCTCTATCACCATGTCGTCTTCGCCCTTCCTGCCGACGAGGACTATGCGCGGCGACTCGTTCGCGACGTGCTCTTGATGGTGCGCTGAGTCCGAGAAGGGGTTGCCTAGCTTTTCCCGGTGGTCACGCCTCCGCGACGACGTCGGCGTCGGCGTCTGAGATGCCGTCATGAGACGCCGCGAAACCCAAGGGTCTCCCGATGCCGCCTCTGTTGCGGAACGAGTTCGATTCGCGGTCCGGAAGCGGTTGTTCAGGAGAGTCTGCTGAGGAGGTTCCGCAGGGCGGCGTCGTCGTGGGGAAGGGCAGGTTGGGTGTTGCTGAGCGCGAGGTGCACGATGCCGTGGACGAGTGCGAACGCGGCGAGCGCGTCAGTGCGCTCAGGTTCGTTTTCTCCAGTGGCGAGGTGAGCCCAGGCGCTCTTGCGTGCGCTGGAGAGGCGGGGGTGTGCCGGATCAAGCAGCTCCGTCTGCCACATGACGTTGTAGAGGCCAGGGTTGCTGGTCCCCCACTTCACGTACGCGACACCCTTGTCGTAGATGTCGCCAGGGGTCTCGTCGAGTGCGCGGCTCAGTGCTTCGAATCCTCCGGCTGCGAGTTCTGTCAGCAGGCCTTCTCGAGAGCCGAAGTGGTGGACCGGCGCGGCATGAGAGACACCCGCCTGCCGTGCGATTTCTCGCAGGCTCAGTGCGTGGACGCCACGCTCGGCGACAGTCACGGCGGCGAGTTGCAAGAGTCGGGCGTGGAGGGCTTCGCGGTCTCGAACGAGCATTGTGTCAGTGTAACGTTAGCCCTGATGTGTCAGTGTCACATTGCGTCGCCATCCGCGGAGGTCTCATGTCTCTCATCTACCCGTTCGTCCTGTGCCTGCTCGGTACGCGCGTGAGCATGGGGGTTGCGCGTCGCCGCGGAGTCGCTTGGGCACGGCCGTGGGCGACATGGTCGTCTTCTTCCGCCGTGGCCATGAGTGCCGTGTTGCTCGCTGGTTCGGCGACGCATTTCGTTGAGCCGCAGCGCTCGGGGTTACTGGCGATCGTGCCGACCTGGATTCCGTTGCCGGGCCGGGTGGTCGCCGTGACCGGAGTTGTCGAGGCGCTGCTCGCGGTGGGGTTGAGCGTCCCCCGAACCAGAAGAAGGTCCGCGATCGCGACCATCGGGTTGTTGCTGGTGATGTACCCCGCCAACGTGATCGCCGCAAAAGGCGTTGAGGAGGCAAGCGCGCCAGACTCGCCCCTTCCGCCGAGAACACTGCTGCAGATCGCGTTCATCGGTGCGTGCGCACTCGCGGCGCGGAGCCCAGTCGACCGCGGATCAATAGAGCCGTAGCACCGCGCGACGTCGTGACAACCTGGGCGACAGTGGAGATAGGGGGCCTCGCGCCCGCAGCACGAGGCTCCACGCATCTGGCCCGGCTCAAACGGGCTGCCACTCTCGCCATGCTGCGGGCAGGACGTCCCCCGTGAGGATTGAAGGACGCCTTGGGCAGACGCTAGGAGAATACCGATTGCTCCTATGCCATGTGCTGCGGACCGAACTCTAGGGTTTTGAGACAACTGGAGGGGACTGAGCAAGCTCGTTCTGTTTCGCCGACCACGTTGATGGCGGACCCGATTCGTCCAGGCATCCGGGCGTTGGGATGGCCCCCTCGAGGGAACCATCCATCGAATAGACGCAGATCAGGAACTGCGATTCCTCGTTGGAAAGCCCGCTGTACCAAAACTCTCGGATCTCGAGAGCGTGATTCGCCTCAGTGAGTGCGCGGGCGTCGGATCTCGCGTTGGATCCAAAAGTCGGCTCGGGGGCCGCGAGGCCGCGAGGCCTGCTCGCTGACTTCTCACTGGAATCCGCATCTCCCCTGACGCGAGCCCGCATGACGTAACGCCTGAGGCACGAGCTGTGCGTTACATCTCTGCTAGGGTCGAGTCATGCATGATGACCCCATCCGGTCCTTGGTCGACCTTGCCGCCACGCGCCCAGAGGGCGAATGGCCGGAACAGTTGGACATGGCTCGGTTCCACCGCGTTCTCGCAGACGTTGCGCCCGTATCCCGGGACCTTCAAGATCTGGAAGCAGCTCGGTCCGTTCGTGACCGACTTGCCTCGATCCTGCTCGACGGATCCGATGCCGAGGCCTACAGGATTTTGAACGGTGTCGTGACGGAGCACGCGGTGATGCCGTTCGTGGATGCGTCTGGCGTGCAGTACCGCTCGGGTCGCTCGGATGCGGTGAGCTCGTTGTGGGCGCAGGTTGCGGGACCACTTCTCCTCGCGCTCGCCTCCGGCGTTCGAGGGCGAACGAAGCGCTGCGCGAGTGCGCCGTGTGTGACCCCATTCATCGACTCGTCCGGTGGGGGCCGAGAGTACTGCTGCGCACGATGCGCCACGCGGGCACGAGTGCGCCGCCATCGGGCAGAGAGAGCGCCTCAGTGACGATCGCTGCACAGACGTGTCTTCAGTGCGCCCACCCTCCGGCCGAAAGCTGGTTCACGCGCGTGGCCCACGCACTCGGCGTTGCATTGCTGCGCGTGACCCACGCATCCGACGCCACGCGAAGCCGCGAGGCGCACCGCACCGCATACGAACTCAACTTGACGCTGGAAACCGAACGGCGCCACCGAGAAAAGACACGACTGCTCACGAACCGGCAGATCTGAGCGCATGACGATTCCTCCCAACGCCTTCTTCCACGTCTCGCCCGCCGACCTGAAGAGCCTCCACCGCCGACTCCGTAGCGCGGTGCTGCCGGAGCAGTCACCGGGCGAGGATTGGTCCCGCGGCATCCCAACGCGCGTCCTTCAACGACTCATCGAAAGGTGGGCCGGAGACTACGACTGGCGGGCACACGAACGCCTGCTGAATCGCGAGGCGCACGACTCCTACCGCAGTGCCATCGGCCCTATCCACTACGTCCAGCGCCGTGGTGACGAAGCCAAGTTGCCGCTCCTCGCCATCCACGGCTGGCCGTACTCCTACGCGCAGCTCCTCCCTCTTGCGGATGCCCTGAACGGCGAGCACACCGTGATACTTCCCTCGCTGCCCGGGTTCGCTCACTCGCCCGCTTCCACGCAGCCGTTCAGCGCGAGGCGCATCGCGGAAGCACTGCACTCGTTGATGGTCGACCGCCTGGGTCACCACCGCTACATCGTCTACGGCGAGGACATGGGTGCCCCCGTCGCAGACTGGATCGCTGGCCTGCACCCAGGCCCCGTTGCCGGAATCGTCGCGTCGCATCCGTCGTACTCCGCTCAAGCGAGACCAGGAGTTCTGCTGAACCAAGACGAGCGCGCGTTCCTTCGGCAAGCTCGGGACCCCCTCGAAAGCGGATACGCGCATCAGCAAGGCACCCGCCCCGACACCTTGGCCGTCGCGTTGCTCGATTCTCCGGTCGGGCTGCTCGCCTGGCTCGCCGAGAAGGTCGCAGCTTGGAGTGACGGTGGTCATGCGAGCGAGTTCGGCGGCCTGAGCGATGACGCGGTTCTCGACCTCGTCTCTCTGTACTGGCACACGCGGTCGATCGGAACGAGCTTCCGCAGCTACGCAGAGCCCAGCGATTTCGACGATCATCCGCTCGTTGCCGCGCCGGCCTCGATCCTCATCAACACTCACGAGCGCGACTACCCTCGATCCCTCGCCGAGAAGAGCTACACGGGCGTCCGGACGTTCCAGCGACTGGAGAGAGGTGGTCACTTCACGGCGTGGGAGAACCCTGCGGCGATCGCGACCGCCATCCGACAGCACGCGCAGTGCGTCACGTGAAGCCATCGAGATCCCGGGGACGACAAGGTCCCGGGAGGAATGGGGACATGACTGCGACTTCGTC
>NZ_PSXZ01000035.1:0-6883 GCF_002931375.1 Pseudoclavibacter sp. RFBJ3
CCCTCGGCGGCAGAACCCCTGCAGGCGCCCTCGAAGAGCTACTCTCGAACCCACCAAGACCAGGTGTTGCGACGACCGGCTGACACCACCCATGGGTTTCGAGACGAAGGAGGTTCTGAGACAGATGCACCGCCTACAAGGAGCTGCATCGACCACATTGCTTCACGCGGCCGAGTAAACCCCAGCGATGAGCCTCGACTGCAGGCACTCGAGGCACGGTGGGGTCGGGTAGACCCGGCAGGGTTCCCTCGGCCCGGGCACGCTACCGTCGCTTGCGTGACGCTTCTCAACGCACTCGGTCCCTCGTCGATGTTCGCCGAGTTCATCGGGCTGGCTGGGTACGCGGTCGGCAGCGACGATGAGGACGTCGAAGTGTGGAGCAGGGGTGGCGAGGAGCGCCACCGAGTCCGATCAAGCGATGCCGGCTATCTGGTGGCCGGAGCGTCGCGATCGGGAAGCTATGTCACGGAGTTTCAGGCGTCACGGCTCGAGGACGTCGAGCGCTACCTGACCTTCCTCATCGGCAACGCATCAGTCCGGGGGACGCGTGGATTCGGGCTGCTGGCGACAAGCACTCAGCCAGCGCTCGCCGCTGGCACCGAGTCGGCGACCGACGGCAAGGGAAACGTTCGTCTCTGGAACGTGGCCGATCCGAGCCGAACAGTGATCTTCCTTCGCGGGGTTCCCTGGGAGCCCCGAACGTTCAGTCACCTCATGGCCGTGCCCCTCGGGACCCTTCGACGAGCACTGCTGGACCCACACGGATCTCCCGTCTTCGACGTCGGTCAACCCCGGGTGAACCCGCCCGTCGTTCTGTCGTGGTCGCCCGAGTGGCTGTTCTCGACCGCCTTCCGGGAGTTCGTCGCGCTCGGCGGCGCCGAGGTGACCGCACGTGGCGACACGGTGCTCGTCGGTGACTTCGAGACCGGCTATGAAGTCTCGGACGCTGACGGATGGTGGTGCGTCCGCCGGTACTCCCGTGGCCTGCATGACACGAGGATGCGAGCTCGCGGCGCCGAAGACGTTGAGCGCTATCTGCTGCTGCAGTTCGGTCCGGCTGCCCGGCACGCTCCCCAGCTCAGGCTCCCCCTCCTCGTCGAGCCCGCTCCTCCCGTCGAGATCGCGGAAGGTCTGCGGTTTGAGCCCGTCGCACCCGGGTGGGTGTCCGTGCGCGGGACAGACGGCTCCGAACGGGGCATCGAGATCGCCGATGCTGGAATCACCGCAGCAAGGGATGCCCGCGACTTCACCCACCTGCTGCGCTCGACGCCGCAGGAGATCCGCGAGTCGTACCTCGACGCGGCGGGATCACCGGCCCTATCGCCCATCCTCGTTCCCGTCAGCCGTGGGGATGCCGTGCCACCCTCGGTCGATTGGGGACGGCTCTCGGCATCGGACCGCCGACTCGCGGACTCGGGATTTCGTCTCTTCTGCTCCCTCAACGAGAAGCGGGGGAAGGTCTTTGAAGATCCCGTGTCCGCGGCCCCGTTCGATGGGGGAGTCGCGGTGTTCCGATCGATTCGCGGCGGCGGCATGATCCTCGTCGCGCACGATGGATCCGTGCTCTACCGGTCCTCGTCGTACTCCTTCGAGCGGGCCCTAGACGAGTTTCGAGAAGGGCAGCGGACACCGCTGGACTCGTTCGGCGGCTGATCGGCTCGCTCAGTCTGCTGGTCGAGTGCCGGGGCGCAGCAGTGGATTGTGCTCGTCGGGCAGCGGCTTGTACAGCTTGTTCCGGAGCGCGGCGTCGAGTGCCTGATAGCGCGGGCCAGTGTGCGAGATGAGTGGCAGATTGTGCGTGCGTCGCCGATTCTGGTCCCAGGAGATGCCGACGAACGCGGTCTGGTCGGCGTCGGCTGTCCAGATCATCACGACCGTCTGCCCGCCATCTACTTGGTGAGGAAAGGGCGCGAACACTGACGGATCACCGGTCGCGAATCGCCGGTGCGCCTCGTGAAAGAAGGTCTGATCGCTGAGATGGAAGCCGTAGTAGCGCTTGCGCAGCCGGGTCCCGGTCGCAGCGACATGCCACGGGCGAGCGCCGACGATGAGGAGGTACACCCCCCAAGTGATGCCAACGAGTTCGATCGCGATCATGACAAGCGGCGTGATGCCCG
Source organism: Pseudoclavibacter sp. RFBJ3 (assembly GCF_002931375.1). NCBI lineage: Bacteria > Bacillati > Actinomycetota > Actinomycetes > Micrococcales > Microbacteriaceae > Pseudoclavibacter > Pseudoclavibacter sp. RFBJ3. The sequence continues at coordinate 2,118 of NZ_PSXZ01000035.1, forward strand.
CCATGCGATTGCGAACCAGTGCCGAGTCCTCGCCTCCCTCGCGGGCCCACTCGGCGAGAGGGATGAAGTTCTGCGCAGTGAACACGATGCAGACGAAGCCCGCCAGGATGAGCGCGATCCCGAACCAGGTGAGACCTGCGACTCGTTTGCGCGCAAACCGCGGATCGGCCCGGAACGTTTTGTCGAAATGGGTGCTCACCGCCCCATACTCTCCCTCGAGCTGGCCTAGGGCGGACACGGTCCGGCGGTGTGTTCACGACGACTAGCGGGAGGTGGTGCGGAAACACGTACTCGTGGGGATCACCCTCGTTCTCGCAACCCATGGCTTTTGAGATGAGGAGGTTTTGAGACATGCCTTCTGCCGGAACCGGCCCCGGGGTCGATCTCACAGACACGAGTGGATCGGGGGCGGTCTCGTCATCAACTGGCGACTGCCGTGTCTCGGAAACCTAATGATTCCTGGGACATGGGTGCGCGTGAGCAGAGCTCGGGGGAACCCCCCATATCAATGTGTCACCACGCACAGAGCCATGGGGGATCGAGGTCCTGGTTCCGTGACGTCGCGCTGGTACCTAGGAGCTCACCTCAGGAACGCCGCTGCTCCGCGGCCGAACCGCACATCTCGTTCCGACTGCAGTGCCGAGAACGGACACTATCGATCAACGCGCTCGCCGCGGCGTTGAGCTCCGAGGGGCTGACCCCGTCGACCAGTTGCGTCGAGATCCCGAGCACGAAGGAATGTATGAGTGTTGCCATGATCGCGGGGTCGAGGTCTGCGCGGATCGTGTTGGCCTCGATTCCCCGCCGGATGCAGGCTTCGATGCCCGCACGATCGGCCGTTCGACGCGCGGCGACGATAGCGCGAGCCGCGACGTCGTCCTCTCCACCTGCCCCGACAGTCGCCGAGAGCGTGACCAGGCATCCTCCAGGGTTCCCCGGGTCCGACTGCATGTCGATCGTGGCACGCAGCATACGGTCGAGCGCTTCGACTGGATCGATCCACAGGTCCCGCACGAGGTCACTCACGCGTCCTGGACCGACGACGTAGTGCTCGACCGTGCGCTCGAACAGCCCCTCTTTCGAGCCGAACGCCCCGTAGAGGCTCGCAGCCGAGAGCCCAGTAGCGGCGCGGAGCTGCGTTACCGTCGACGCCTCATACCCGTGCTCCCAGAACACCCGCATTGCGGCGTCGAGCACCTCTCGCTCTACGAAGGCCCTCGGTCGTCCCTGTTGCGCCATGGCTCCTCTTTCGGATCTTTCGTTCCAGTTTGACAGAGTGAGCCCGTGGCCTCAATATCGGAACGTACGTTCCGTAACTGAGAAGAGAGACCCATGTTCACCCCAACCCAACAGGCCATCCCCGCGGAGCGCGCCGATGGCCCGAGACGCCTGCCGGTGCTCCCGCTCATCCTGATGGCCCTGAGCGGTTTCATCATCATCATGACCGAGACACTCCCGGCCGGCTTGCTCCCTCAGCTCGCGACCGAATTCGCGGTGACGCCCGGCATTGCTGGCCAACTCATCACCGTGTACGCCCTCGGCACCATCGTGGCCGCCATCCCGACGATCGCAATGACGCGCGGAGTCTCACGCAAACCGCTGTTGGTGATCGGCCTTGTGGGCTTCTTCCTTGCCAACACCCTCACGGCCATGGCGCCGACACTTGCAATCGCTCTGGTCGCGCGGTTCATCGCCGGTGCGTTCTCCGGCCTCATCTGGGGCATGCTCGCCGGCTACGCACGTCGTATCGCCGCACCCGAGCACGCAGGCCGCGCCCTTGCTATTGCCATGGCTGGAACACCGATCGCTCTCTCGATCGGCACCCCATTGGGGGCATGGCTCGGCTCGATGGTCGGCTGGCGTTGGTCGTTCGCTACGGTGTCGGTGCTGACCGTGCTCGTCGTGGTGCTCGTGCTCGTCGCCGTGCCGAACGCTTCCGGGCAGCAGTCGAGTACCCGACTTCCGCTCGGAAAGGTTCTGGTCATTCCCGGGGTCGCGCTCATCCTGACCGTGGTGTTCGCCTGGATGCTGGCCCACAACCTGCTCTACTCCTACATCGCGCCCTACCTCGACCGTGCTGGCGTCGGGCTCCGACCCGACCTCGCGCTCTTCATCTTCGGAGCAGCCGCCCTCGTCGGCATCTGGATCACGGGCACCTTCATCGACCGGTCCCTTCGAAGACTTACTCTCCTGAGCACGGCGACCTTTGTCGTCGCCGGCGCGCTTCTGCTCGGTTTCGCTACGTCACTGCCCGTAACGGTCGTCGCGATCACGCTCTGGGGGATCGCATTTGGCGGGTCCGCCACGCAATTGCAAACCGCAATGGGCAACGCCGCTGGTGAGAGCGTTGACGTTGCGAACGCGATGCTCACGACCGCATTCAACCTCGCGATCTTCGGTGGCGGGGCAATCGGGGCGATACTCGTGGACGGAAGTGGGCCCGCGTCGCTACCTGTCACCATGATCCTGCTCTCGGCCGTCGCCCTGGTAACGGTGGGCCTCGGGCGAGCCAACGCGTTCCCTCACACCTCAAGAAATTCGAGCTATTCGAACGCGTAGCCAACCAAGATCTACCCGACCAGACAAACACTTCACCGGCAACCGACGAGGTCCCACGCGTCCCGAGAACAGGACGCCACCTGTGCCACCTCGGGAACGCAGAGCCTCGAAACGTCTGGACATTGTTTGTGCGGAGGGGATGCCGCCTGGCGCGCATATTCAGCGGTAGAGCTGCGCAGCGTCCCCTCCGAGGGCGGCCTTCACGAACCGGGCAGGATCATCGACGAGCACCTCGATCGCCCCGGACTCAATGCCGGCGAGACTTGCTCTTGCGACCTCGATCGGGTCGATCTTCGGACCGTCACTCCCGGCCATCATGTCGGTATCCGCTCCACCGAGATGCACTCCCTGAACCAGGATGTTGTGCCCCGCGAGCTCCACACGCACACCGTTAGTCATGTTCCATTCCGCAGCCTTCGCGACCGAATACGAGCCAGAGCCTGCCGGGGTTGCGACCCAGGACAGTACGGAGAGCACGTTGACGATCGCTGCCTCGTCATCGGATCCAAGCGCGGGAAGAAACGCGCGAATGACACGCAGCGTCCCGAACAGGTGGGTCTCGAGGTCTGCCCTGATCTCTGCGAGCGGTGCGGTGAGAAGATCAGCGCCCGTCGTGATGCCGGCGTTATTGACGAGCAACGTCACATCAGAGGCAGCTTCGGCTGCCTTCGCGATTGAGGCCTCATCGAGTAGGTCCAGGCGCAGTGGCACAACACGTGGATCGTCGACAGTGATCGTCTCGGGGTCGCGGGCCGTGGCATAGACCTTGCTCGCACCGTTCTCCAGCAACTGCTCCACAAAACGCTTCCCGATTCCTCGGTTCGCTCCGGTGACGAGTGCGATTGCTCCACTGATCTGCATGTCCTTCTCCTTCGTCGATTGCGGGCTCGAGCGCCCGCATCGTTTCGTAGGCTAAGAGTTGACGTTGACGTGAAGGGCAAGCCCATGGAGCGTGGATTCTGGTGATGAGAATCGGTGAGCTAGCAGACCGGACTGGCGTGAGTACCCGCGCGCTGCGGTATTACGAAGAACAGGGCCTTCTACACCCCGAACGCAGCAGCACCGGACAGCGCCTCTTCGCGGACGACGCCGTACCGAGAGTGCAGCTCATCCAGCAGCTCTTCACCGCAGGACTCAGCAGCCGCCTCCTCGTGCGACTACTCCCCGCCATCGACGACAAGCATCTCGATGCAGACCTCGTCCACACGCTTGAGAACGAGCGCGCACGCATGGAAACTCAGATCCGAGATTTGAACGCAGCACATCGCCGACTCGAAACGCTCATCACGCTCAGCACGCGACCACACGCGAGTACCGCCTACTGCCCGGCCACACTCGAGGAAGGCAGCACAACCGGCATAGTGCGAGCTGCCTGAGAGCGACCAGCTCATCACTCCACACCAACCCGTGCGTTTGACTGTCGAACGCTCTCGCAAAACCCATGGGTTTTGCGATGTCTCACCGGGCCGGACTGGGGGAGCGGGTGCAGCCCTCCTCTCAGTTGTTCATCCAGACCAGATGTGGCCGCTCACCCCTCCCTGAGGGAGGGGGCGACGGACGGTCCGCAAGGGAGGTCGGGGCGATGTCCGAAAGTCGCAAGTTCCTCGACGCCGTCCGCGTCGAAGATGCAGAATTTGATCGGCACTGACTGCGAGTTTTTCTGCGCGTTCCACGCGGACAGTAACTCGTTGAGGTGTCCAAGTTTCCAGTCGCCGCTGACCTAGTACCTCGACGCATAGGAATCTGCGTCGTTCAACCCTTCGTCGTAGACGTGAATCTCGGTGTCGAGTGCCCAGGGGATGCCCGCATTGAGGGCAGCCAGCTCGTCGATGGTCGGGTCACCGTAGCCTCGATCATCGGAAATCGTGCTCCAGGCCAGCACACCGATCAGAGAGATGGCGACTCCTCCAACGAACCCGAGCATTGCAGGAGATCGCATAAGAGCGGAAAAACGTGGGGGGTCAGTGGCGCGCATCCGAGAACCCTAGCCAAGGGACGCGCGATGGTTGAGGCCTAGCTACTAACGATTCGGTCGAGAGGCAAGAACGGATGAACACAGCTGTTATCTGCTCGTGACGGCCACTCCAGATGCGGGCATCCCGTCCCGAAACCCATGGGCGGTTTCTGTCGGTCGTTGCAACACCCCGATGAGCAAGGGGTGGGCGGATGCCGGCGAACAATGCTGCGCGGGAGCGCGAGCGAAAGTT
>NZ_PSXZ01000021.1:0-6830 GCF_002931375.1 Pseudoclavibacter sp. RFBJ3
TGAGCTCGAGCAGCTCGAGGGGCTTGGGGGCTTGACGTTTCACCATGGGGCAGCTGCCTTTGCTTCTATCGGGTGATCTTCGGGTCGTAGCGGATGATCGGCTCGAGGACCAACAGCCCCGGGCCGGCTAGTTCGCCCAATTGATTCGCCTCCACTCACCACCGTGCGCCAAGACTTCGCGGCCCTTGCGCCATGGTCAGGCACCGCCCAGGCTGGACGCGGGATCCCTACTGGGATCGGCGCTTCCTGGAGGTCACTGCCCGCTGCAGCAGCACGAACACGAGCAGGATACCTCCCGTGATTATGGTCGTCGCCTCCGGGGGGATGCTGCCGTCGCGGGTGATGAGGACGTTCATCAGTCCGAGCACGAGAGCTCCGACGACCGAGCCGAGCACGAACCCGCCGCCGCCGGTCAGCAGAGTGCCGCCGATGATGACTGCGGCGATCGCGTCGAGCTCCCAGCCGACGCCAGTGATGTTCTGCGCGATGCCGAGCTTCGACGTGTAGAGCACGGCGGCAATTCCTGCGAGGGTGCCGCTGATGACATAGATCATGATCTTCGTGCGAGCGACCGGTAGGCCCATGAGCAGCGCGGACTGTTCCGAGCCGCCCATGGCGTAGACGGTCCTGCCGAATCGCGTGCGGTGGAGGATGAAGAATGCGATGCCGATGAGCGCGACTGCGACGACGACGGCCGGCGTGACGACGAGGTCGTTGATCTTCGGCCCGTCGATGAGCTTGATCTCGGCAGAGAGGCCGCGGATGGGTGATTCGTCCGCGAGTCGCTGTGGTTCGGTGCTGAGCATCGAGGCGAGCCCTCTGGCGAGGAACATCATGGCGAGCGTGGCGATGAACGGCTGCACTCGGAAGTAGTGGATGAGGATTCCAGAGGCGAGGCCGAAGAGCGAGCCGATGCCGATCATGAGCACGATCACGACGATCGCCGGAAGTCCGGCGTTCGAGAGCATGACCCCGACGAGGCTGCTGACGGCGATGACCGCGCCGACGGACAAGTCGATGCCGCCAGTGAGGATGACGAAGGTCAGGCCGATGGCGAGCACGATCAGATAGGCATTGTTGATGAGCAGGTTGGAGAGCGTGCTGAACTGCAGGATGCCACCGTAGGCGAACTCCCCGTAAGCGAGCATGCCGACGAAGATGACGACGGCGGCGAGCGTTGGGAGGGAGTCGAGGTTCGGCTTGAACTTCGCGAGCCGGGTGACTTCGCTGGTCTGTTCGACGATGGTGGTCATGCGGCAACCGCCTCTGGTGCTTGTGCGGGACTTGCAGGCCCGGTGGGGGTCTGCGCTCGTCGCCGCTTGAAGAAGTCCCGGACGCGCTGCGACTGCAGCAAGCAGACGAGGACGATGACGATCGCCTTGAACGCCGGTGTTGCTGACGATGGGATGGAAAGGAAAACCACGGTCTTGTCGAGCGTCGCGATGAGGAGGGCGCCGATGACGCTGCCGGTCAGGGAGAACTTGCCGCCGGCAAGCGAGGTCCCGCCGATGACGACGGCGAGGATCGCATCCATCTCCGAGGCAGACCCGGTCTTCGCGACTTCGACGGTCATGACGGTGGCTGTGCTGAAGATGCCGGCGACTCCCGCGAGGATGGCGCTCGAGATGTAGACGAAGAACAGAAGGCCGATGGGGCGGACGCCCGCCATGCGGGATGCCTTCGGATTGATGCCGATGGACTCGATCATGAGGCCGAGGGCGGTGCGTCGAACAAGCAACGCAACGAGGACGACGATTCCGACGGCGAGCAGGAAGATCACGGGGAACCCGGCGATGGTGCCGTTCGCGATCCACCGGAACGAGTCGTTGGTGGCTGACGTGTTCTGACCGGCCGTGATGACCTTGGCGAGCCCGCGCCCCGCGAGCATCATGATGAGCGTCGTGATGAAGGGCTGCAGGCCGACCACCGAGACGAGCAGTCCGTTGACGGTGCCGAGGAGTGCGCTGATGAGCAGCGCGAGGGCGATGGCGGTGAGCGCCGAGCCGAACGAGTTCTGGGCGGATGCCATGAACTCCATCGAGACGGCGCCGGCAACGGCCATGACGGAGCCGACAGAGAGGTCGATGCCGCGAGTGGCGATCACGAGGGTCATGCCGACGGCGATCATCATGACCGGGGCGCTGGCGCGGAGGATGTCGATGAGGTTGCCGTTGAGGTCGCCGGTGGCCTGATTGACGGAGACGCCGAGGTAGCCCGGGTCCTTGATCAGGTTGACGATGATGAGGAGGACGAGTGCGACGACCGCCCAGATGTAGGGCTGCCGGAATGCGCCCCGTGCCGCCTGCAAGGCGTCCGGCGTCCGCCGCGGCTGTTGAGGGTCTGTGGTCGACGTGGCGTGTGCGGCCGTGGACTGGCTCATGCGCGTGCTCCCTCGGCGTCAGCGGATGCGGGTGGTGTGGTCGGGGCGGCCGGCTTGTCTGCGGTTAGCGGGTCGACGCCCTCCACACCGTCGGCCGCGATGGTCTGGACGATGAGGTCGGCGGTGACCTCTGGACCGTTGGCGATCTCTGCGATCTTCCGGTGGTCCTTGAGGACGACGATCCGCTCGCTGAGTCGCACGACTTCGTCGAGCTCGGAGGAGATGAAGATGACTGACATCCCGTCCTCCGCGAGCTGCGCGATGGTCTCCTGGATCTCCGCCTTGGCTCCGACATCGATCCCGCGGGTCGGCTCGTCGAGGATCAGGAGCTCTGGTTTGGTGGCGAGCCACCGGCCAAGGAGCACTTTCTGCTGGTTGCCGCCGGAGAGGTTGCGGATGGCGCGCTCCGGGTCCGCGGGGCGCACGTTGAGCTCGGTGAGGTACTTCGCGCAGAGCTCGTTCTGCTCGCGGCGGGAGAGGGGCCGTGCCCACCCTCTTCGAGCCTGCACGGCGAGGATCAAGTTCTCCCGCACCGTGAGGTCGCCGACGATACCCTCGTCGCGCCGATTCTCGGTGGAGAAGGCGATGTGCTTGCGCAGCGCTGCGGCGGGTGAATGCACTTCGACGTCGTCCCCGTTGAGCTGCGCTGACCCCGCGTCCGGCTTGTCGGCACCATAGATCAGGCGCCCGAGCTCGGTGCGTCCGGAGCCGAGCAGTCCCGCGAACCCGACGACTTCGCCGCGGTGCACCTGGATATCGACGGGGTCGATCGACCCCTTCCTGCCGATGCCCTGCGCCCGGTAGAGGGGAATGTCCGCGGTGTCTCGAGCGTCGACGCGTCGGTTCGCCCCGAGCGATTCGAGGGTGGAGAATTCCTTGCCGATCATCTTGGAGATGAGGTCGCTCCTGCCGAGCTCGGCGGTGGCGTACTCGCCGACGAACTGGCCGTTGCGGAGCACGGTGAGTCGGTCGCTGATGGCGTACACCTGGTCCAGGAAGTGCGAGACGAAGAGGATCGCCACGCCCTGCTCGCGGAGCTGACGCATGACGGAGAACAGGCCTTCGACTTCCTGCGCGTCGAGGCTGGACGTGGGTTCGTCGAGGATCAGCACCTTCGACTTGATGACCATCGCCCGGCTGATCGCGACGAGCTGCTGCATCGCCAGCGAGATGCTGGAGAGGGGACGCTTCGGGTCGAGGTGATCGAGACCGAGCGCGGCAAGTGCCTCGCGGGCCGCGGCGTTCGTCTTGCGCCAGTTGATCCCGAAGGGCCCTCGGACCTCGTGCCCGAGCATCACATTCTCGCCAATGGAGAGGTTGTCGCAGAGGTTGACTTCTTGGTAGACGGTGGAGATGCCCGCGGCCTGCGCGTCCGCCGTGCCCCTGAGCTGCCGCTCATCACCGCCGATGCGGATGGCACCGCCGTCGATCTTGTAGACGCCGGTCAGGGCTTTGATGAGCGTGGACTTCCCCGCGCCGTTCTCGCCCATGAGGGTGTGCACTTCGCCGGGGAAAAGCCGGAAGTTCACGTCTTGGAGTGCTTTGACTCCGGGGAACTCGATTGAGATGCCGCTCATCTCAACGATTGGCTGATTCGCTGCCATGATCGCCTAGCGTTCTGCCGGTGGCCGGCGTCGAGTGTGGGGGTGGCGGGCGCCGTATGTGCGACCCGTGCTGGTGACCGGTGTCTCCAGTGGTGTCGTGCATCCGGGGCGGTCCCGAGAGAGCGGCCACGCCCCGGATGCACGAGTCTGGTTCAGTACGCTCCTGCGCGTACGGACGGTCGGTCTAGTACTTGCGGTCGGGAAGAGCCGTCTTAGCCGCCTCTGGGGAATCGAAAGTGACGCTTTCGACGACTATGTTCTTCTCGACGGTCTCTCCGGCGACGGCGGCCTTGACGACGTCGACGGCGGCGTCACCGAAGAGCGGGTTGTACTCAGCAACAAACGAAAGGCGGCCAGCGGAAAGCGCTTCCAGTGCGGCCTTGGTGCCGTCGATCGTGATGATCTTGACGTCGGTGCCCGGCTTGAGGCCGGCTTCCTCGACGGCGAGGGCGGCGCCGAGTCCCATCTCGTCGTTCTGCGCGAAGACGAGCTGCACGTCATTGTTGTTCGACTTGAGGATCGTCTCGAAGACGCTCTTCGCCTCTTCTGTCGACCAGTTGGCCGACTGGCTCTCGAGCTTCGTCAGCTTCGAGTCGATGCTCTCATCCCAGCCCTTGTTGCGGTCGTTGACCACGGAGAGGCCGGGAGGGCCTTCGAGCACGACGTAGTTGCCGCCCTCTGCGAACTGGCCGTTCGCCCATTCGGCCGCAGCCGAGCTGATCCCCACATTGTCGGGGGCGATGTGGCTCGTGTAGAGCGCCTCGTCGTTCGGTTCGATGCCTCGGTCCAGGAGCACGACGGGGATCTCCGCTTCCTGGGCGCGTTCCAGAACGTCTTCCCAACCCGTGGCTTCGGTTGCGGAGAGCAGGATGGCGTCGACGCCCTCGTCGATGAACGAGGTGAAGGCGGTGATCTGCGAGTTCTGGTCCCCGTTGGTGGCGGGGGCGTACTTCAGCTCGAAGCCGTTCTCGGTGGAGAACGAGTCCTGGATGTTCTGCTCGTTCGCGGTGCGCCATCCGCCTTCTGGTCCGACGGCGACGAAGCCGACGGTGATGAGCTCGCCGTCGCTGCCGGCAGGCGCGTCGCCCGACCCGTTTGAGCAAGCTGCAAGGCTGAGTGTCATTGCTCCAGCCATGGCGATTCCGGCGATGGTCCTGATGGTTGTCTTGTTCACGCTTGTCTCCTCGATGAGAGCGGTTCACTCGGGCGTAGGCGCCCGTGTTCTGCTGCGCAGTGGGATGCGTCCTCGCATCTGGATAGATTGTTATCGATCACATTGACAAAACGCAAGCTTGGATCTGAATTGTTATTCGCTGACACAGTCGAGCACTCGGCGGGCATAATGGCTGGATGATGAGCGGACCTGTGGATGCGACGAAGCCGAAGCGGGCTGCAAGCGTGTTCGATGTCGCCCGGGCGGCGGGGGTCTCGCACCAGACCGTCTCGAGAGTGCTCAACGACCACTCGAGCGTGCGGCCCGCGACCAGGCAGAAGGTGCTGACTGCGATGGGCGAGCTCAGCTATCGCCCGAACCTCGCCGCGAGGGCCCTCTCGTCGAAGCGGAGTCGGACGCTCGGCGTCCTTTCGACCGCCAGCGGCGAGTACGGCCCTTCCTCGAGCATCATCGCCATTACCGAGGCGGCGCGAACGCGCGGATACACGACCATCGTCGAACAGACGGACGGCTTGGATGTCGCGTCGATCGAGGAGGCGCTGGGCAACCTGGCGAGCCTCAACGTCGAGGGCATCGTCGCCGTCGCGCCGCAGACCCCCTTGCTCGAGGTGCTCGGCAACATGACCTCGGGCATCCCGTTCGTGACCCTGCAGACCTGGACGAGCGACGGGGGCGTGGACCTAGCCGAGGATCAGCTCGAAGGGGCACGGGTCGCGACCGCACACCTGCTCGACCGGGGCCACGTCGACGTGGTGCACCTAGCCGGCCCCGGTGACTGGATCGATGCCACGTCCCGCCTCCGGGGATTCCGCATCGAGATGGAGTCTCGCGGGCTGACGCCACGGCACGTCGACGCTCGGGATTGGTCCCCGGAAGCCGGTTACGTTGCCGCCGCCGCCATCTTCGAGTCGAACGCGACGGCCGTCTTCTGCGCAAACGACCAGACTGCCCTCGGAGTGCTGCACGCCGCACATGACGCCGGAGTCTCCGTGCCGGAGCAGCTGAGCGTCGTGGGGTTCGACGACATCCCCGAGGCCGCGCACTTCTGGCCCCCGCTGACCACCGTGCGCCAGCACTTCGCCGCGACGGGAGCCCAGTGCGTCGCGCGCCTGCTCGACAAAGGAGGCAACGTTCCAGTTGTGCTTCCGCAGCTCGTCATCCGCGCCTCGACTCGCCAGTTGACCCTTGTAACCTAACCGAGCCACGTCCACGACCCTGGGCTTGCGCTCACGCCGTCTGCATGGTGTGATCGATCACATTACATCCGGTCGAGACAAAGGAGACCGCCAGGATGAGTCATTCGACGAACTCGGAATCGCGCATGCAGGACGCCGATCGCGCGAGCGCAGACACCGCGGATCGCTACGTCATCGGCGTCGACTACGGCACCCTCTCCGGCCGGGCGGTCGTCGTCCGGGTGCGTGACGGCGCCGAGCTCGGCGTCGGCGAGCTGCCGTACCCGCACGCCGTGGTCGACGAGCGGCTCCCGGCGACGGGTGAGCAGCTCCCGCCCGAGTGGGCGTTGCAGGTGCCGAGAGACTACGTCGACGTCCTCAAGGTCGCCGTGCCCGCCGCCATCGCAGACGCTGGCATCGACGCGGCGGATGTCATCGGCATCGGCACCGACTTCACGGCCTGCACCATGGTGCCGACGCTCGCCGACGGCACCCCG
>NZ_PSXZ01000036.1:0-6098 GCF_002931375.1 Pseudoclavibacter sp. RFBJ3
GCTCTTTGTAGTGTAATTTTTACCATTGTACATTTGGGAGAAACCCTGTATAGTATTTATTTGTTGAGCGAAACAAATCAACGAACATTAAACACACAAAAAAATTAATTTAAAAAAGTTGTTGACTTTCATATCGATAGCGAGTATAATTAATTCTTGTGTTGAAGAAATGAACATTGAAAACTGAATGACAATATGTCAACGTTAATTCCAATAAAGTAACTTAAATGTTACAAACACTATTTAGTATTATGAGCTAATCAAACATCATAAATTTTTATGGAGAGTTTGATCCTGGCTCAGGATGAACGCTGGCGGCGTGCCTAATACATGCAAGTCGAGCGAACAGACGAGGAGCTTGCTCCTTTGACGTTAGCGGCGGACGGGTGAGTAACACGTAGGTAACCTACCTATAAGACTGGGATAACTTCGGGAAACCGGAGCTAATACCGGATAATATTTTGAACTGCATGGTTCGAAATTGAAAGGCGGCTTGGCTGTCACTTATGGATGGACCCGCGTCGCATTAGCTAGTTGGTGAGGTAACGGCTCACCAAGGCAACGATACGTAGCCGACCTGAGAGGGTGATCGGCCACACTGGAACTGAGACACGGTCCAGACTCCTACGGGAGGCAGCAGTAGGGAATCTTCCGCAATGGGCGAAAGCCTGACGGAGCAACGCCGCGTGAGTGATGAAGGTCTTCGGATCGTAAAACTCTGTTATTAGGGAAGAACAAGTGCTAGTTGAATAAGCTGGCACCTTGACGGTACCTAATCAGAAAGCCACGGCTAACTACGTGCCAGCAGCCGCGGTAATACGTAGGTGGCAAGCGTTATCCGGAATTATTGGGCGTAAAGCGCGCGTAGGCGGTTTTTTAAGTCTGATGTGAAAGCCCACGGCTCAACCGTGGAGGGTCATTGGAAACTGGAAAACTTGAGTGCAGAAGAGGAAAGTGGAATTCCATGTGTAGCGGTGAAATGCGCAGAGATATGGAGGAACACCAGTGGCGAAGGCGACTTTCTGGTCTGTAACTGACGCTGATGTGCGAAAGCGTGGGGATCAAACAGGATTAGATACCCTGGTAGTCCACGCCGTAAACGATGAGTGCTAAGTGTTAGGGGGTTTCCGCCCCTTAGTGCTGCAGCTAACGCATTAAGCACTCCGCCTGGGGAGTACGACCGCAAGGTTGAAACTCAAAGGAATTGACGGGGACCCGCACAAGCGGTGGAGCATGTGGTTTAATTCGAAGCAACGCGAAGAACCTTACCAAATCTTGACATCCTTTGACCCTTCTAGAGATAGAAGTTTCCCCTTCGGGGGACAAAGTGACAGGTGGTGCATGGTTGTCGTCAGCTCGTGTCGTGAGATGTTGGGTTAAGTCCCGCAACGAGCGCAACCCTTAAGCTTAGTTGCCATCATTAAGTTGGGCACTCTAAGTTGACTGCCGGTGACAAACCGGAGGAAGGTGGGGATGACGTCAAATCATCATGCCCCTTATGATTTGGGCTACACACGTGCTACAATGGACAATACAAAGGGCAGCGAAACCGCGAGGTCAAGCAAATCCCATAAAGTTGTTCTCAGTTCGGATTGTAGTCTGCAACTCGACTACATGAAGCTGGAATCGCTAGTAATCGTAGATCAGCATGCTACGGTGAATACGTTCCCGGGTCTTGTACACACCGCCCGTCACACCACGAGAGTTTGTAACACCCGAAGCCGGTGGAGTAACCATTTGGAGCTAGCCGTCGAAGGTGGGACAAATGATTGGGGTGAAGTCGTAACAAGGTAGCCGTATCGGAAGGTGCGGCTGGATCACCTCCTTTCTAAGGATATATTCGGAACATCTCGTAGAGATGATACGGAATAACGTGACATATTGTATTCAGTTTTGAATGTTTATTTTAACATTCAATTTTTTAATGGGCCTATAGCTCAGCTGGTTAGAGCGCACGCCTGATAAGCGTGAGGTCGGTGGTTCGAGTCCACTCAGGCCCACCATTAAATTTGTACATTGAAAACTAGATAAGTAAGTAAATAGATTTTACCAAGCAAAACCGAGTGAATAGAGTTTTAAATAAGCTTGAATTCATAAAAAATAATCGCTAGTGTTCGAAAGAACACTCACAGATTAATAACTATATTAGATTAAGTTATTAAGGGCGCACGGTGGATGCCTTGGCACTAGAAGCCGATGAAGGACGTTACTAACGACGATATGCTTTGGGTAGCTGTAAGTAAGCGTTGATCCAGAGATTTCCGAATGGGGGAACCCAGCACAAGTTATGTTGTGTTATCGACAAGTGAATTCATAGCTTGTCAGAAGGCAGACCCGGAGAACTGAAACATCTTAGTACCCGGAGGAAGAGAAAGAAAATTCGATTCCCTGAGTAGCGGCGAGCGAAACGGGAAGAGCCCAAACCAATAAGCTTGCTTATTGGGGTTGTAGGACACTCTATACGGAGTTACAAAGGAATATATTAAACGAATCATCTGGAAAGTTGAATCAAAGAAGGTAATAATCCTGTAGTTGAAAATATATTCTCTCTTGAGTGGATCCTGAGTACGACGGAGCACGTGAAATTCCGTCGGAATCTGGGAGGACCATCTCCTAAGGCTAAATACTCTCTAGTGACCGATAGTGAACCAGTACCGTGAGGGAAAGGTGAAAAGTACCCCGGAAGGGGAGTGAAAGAGAACTTGAAACCGTGTGCTTACAAGTAGTCAGAGCCCGTTAATGGGTGATGGCGTGCCTTTTGTAGAATGAACCGGCGAGTTACGATCTGATGCAAGGTTAAGCAGAAAATGTGGAGCCGTAGCGAAAGCGAGTCTGAATAGGGCGTATAGTATTTGGTCGTAGACCCGAAACCAGGTGATCTACCCATGGTCAGGTTGAAGTTCAGGTAACACTGAATGGAGGACCGAACCGACTTACGTTGAAAAGTGAGCGGATGAACTGTGGGTAGCGGAGAAATTCCAATCGAACTTGGAGATAGCTGGTTCTCTCCGAAATAGCTTTAGGGCTAGCCTCAAGTGATGATTATTGGAGGTAGAGCACTGTTTGGACGAGGGGCCCCTCTCGGGTTACCGAATTCAGACAAACTCCGAATGCCAATTAATTTAACTTGGGAGTCAGAACATGGGTGATAAGGTCCGTGTTCGAAAGGGAAACAGCCCAGACCACCAGCTAAGGTCCCAAAATATATGTTAAGTGGAAAAGGATGTGGCGTTGCCCAGACAACTAGGATGTTGGCTTAGAAGCAGCCATCATTTAAAGAGTGCGTAATAGCTCACTAGTCGAGTGACACTGCGCCGAAAATGTACCGGGGCTAAACATATTACCGAAGCTGTGGATTGTCCTTTGGACAATGGTAGGAGAGCGTTCTAAGGGCGTTGAAGCATGATCGCAAGGACATGTGGAGCGCTTAGAAGTGAGAATGCCGGTGTGAGTAGCGAAAGACGGGTGAGAATCCCGTCCACCGATTGACTAAGGTTTCCAGAGGAAGGCTCGTCCGCTCTGGGTTAGTCGGGTCCTAAGCTGAGGCCGACAGGCGTAGGCGATGGATAACAGGTTGATATTCCTGTACCACCTATAATCGTTTTAATCGATGGGGGGACGCAGTAGGATAGGCGAAGCGTACGATTGGATTGTACGTCTAAGCAGTGAGATTGAGTGTTAGGCAAATCCGGCACTCTTAAGATTGAGCTGTGATGGGGAGAGGAAATTGTTTCCTCGAGTCGTTGATTTCACACTGCCGAGAAAAGCCTCTAGATAGAGATTAGGTGCCCGTACCGCAAACCGACACAGGTAGTCAAGATGAGAATTCTAAGGTGAGCGAGCGAACTCTCGTTAAGGAACTCGGCAAAATGACCCCGTAACTTCGGGAGAAGGGGTGCTCTTTAGGGTGCAAGCCCAGAAGAGCCGCAGTGAATAGGCCCAAGCGACTGTTTATCAAAAACACAGGTCTCTGCTAAACCGTAAGGTGATGTATAGGGGCTGACGCCTGCCCGGTGCTGGAAGGTTAAGAGGAGTGGTTAGCTTCTGCGAAGCTACGAATCGAAGCCCCAGTAAACGGCGGCCGTAACTATAACGGTCCTAAGGTAGCGAAATTCCTTGTCGGGTAAGTTCCGACCCGCACGAAAGGCGTAACGATTTGGGCACTGTCTCAACGAGAGACTCGGTGAAATCATAGTACCTGTGAAGATGCAGGTTACCCGCGACAGGACGGAAAGACCCCGTGGAGCTTTACTGTAGCCTGATATTGAAATTCGGCACAGCTTGTACAGGATAGGTAGGAGCCTTTGAAACGTGAGCGCTAGCTTACGTGGAGGCGTTGGTGGGATACTACCCTAGCTGTGTTGGCTTTCTAACCCGCACCACTTATCGTGGTGGGAGACAGTGTCAGGCGGGCAGTTTGACTGGGGCGGTCGCCTCCTAAAAGGTAACGGAGGCGCTCAAAGGTTCCCTCAGAATGGTTGGAAATCATTCATAGAGTGTAAAGGCATAAGGGAGCTTGACTGCGAGACCTACAAGTCGAGCAGGGTCGAAAGACGGACTTAGTGATCCGGTGGTTCCGCATGGAAGGGCCATCGCTCAACGGATAAAAGCTACCCCGGGGATAACAGGCTTATCTCCCCCAAGAGTTCACATCGACGGGGAGGTTTGGCACCTCGATGTCGGCTCATCGCATCCTGGGGCTGTAGTCGGTCCCAAGGGTTGGGCTGTTCGCCCATTAAAGCGGTACGCGAGCTGGGTTCAGAACGTCGTGAGACAGTTCGGTCCCTATCCGTCGTGGGCGTAGGAAATTTGAGAGGAGCTGTCCTTAGTACGAGAGGACCGGGATGGACGCACCGCTGGTGTACCAGTTGTTCTGCCAAGGGCATAGCTGGGTAGCTATGTGCGGAAGGGATAAGTGCTGAAAGCATCTAAGCATGAAGCCCCCCTCAAGATGAGATTTCCCAACTTAGCGTATAAGATCCCTGAAAGATGATCAGGTTGATAGGTTCGAGGTGGAAGCATGGTGACATGTGGAGCTGACGAATACTAATAGATCGAGGACTTAATCAATTTTTTCAAGTTTTGCGACGCAAATCTTTACTTACTATCTAGTTTTGAATGTATAATCATTCATTTGTCTGGTGACAATGGCAAGGAGGTCACACCTGTTCCCATGCCGAACACAGAAGTTAAGCTCCTTAGCGCCGATGGTAGTTGGACTGACGTTCCGCTAGAGTAGGACGTTGCCAGGCATATAAATTGGAGAATTAGCTCAGCTGGGAGAGCATCTGCCTTACAAGCAGAGGGTCGGCGGTTCGAACCCGTCATTCTCCACCATTTAAATATCGGAGGGGTAGCGAAGTGGCTAAACGCGGCGGACTGTAAATCCGCTCCTTCGGGTTCGGCAGTTCGAATCTGCCCCCCTCCACCATCTTATTGGGCTATAGCCAAGCGGTAAGGCAACGGACTTTGACTCCGTCACGCGCTGGTTCGAATCCAGCTAGCCCAGCCATAAGAGCCATTAGCTCAGTTGGTAGAGCATCTGACTTTTAATCAGAGGGTCAGAGGTTCGAATCCTCTATGGCTCACCATGTTTTTCTTGCGGATGTGGCGGAATTGGCAGACGCACTAGACTTAGGATCTAGCGCCTTACGGCGTGGGGGTTCGACTCCCTTCACCCGCATATGCGGAAGTAGTTCAGTGGTAGAACACCACCTTGCCAAGGTGGGGGTCGCGGGTTCGAATCCCGTCTTCCGCTCCATTATTTTGCCGGGGTGGCGGAACTGGCAGACGCACAGGACTTAAAATCCTGCGGTGAGAGATCACCGTACCGGTTCGATTCCGGTCCTCGGCACCAATTTAAATATAGCGCCCGTAGCTCAACTGGATAGAGCGTTTGACTACGGATCAAGAGGTTATGGGTTCGACTCCTATCGGGCGCGCCATTTAAAATTATCAATTTAATATACGGGAAGTAGCTCAGCTTGGTAGAGCACTTGGTTTGGGACCAAGGGGTCGCAGGTTCGAATCCTGTCTTCCCGACCACTTCGGGGCCTTAGCTCAGCTGGGAGAGCGCCTGCTTTGCACGCAGGAGGTCA
>NZ_PSXZ01000037.1:0-6054 GCF_002931375.1 Pseudoclavibacter sp. RFBJ3
TGGCGGGCAGCGCCGAACCGTCCGCATAGAGCCCTTGGCTCGAGTTCTACGCCAGCACCCAACCGGCCAGCTGGGTGCCGTCGCTCGGTAACGATCGTTTTCGGGATGTCTCACGGCCGGCTGTGGCATCACGACCCGCTGTGACCACCTAATGGTGCGGGTGGTGCTGGGGGAGTGGCGGCTCTCAGGACCGCGCGAGCCCTTCGAGGTGAGTCGAATCCCGCAGATTCCGCGAGCTCCGCAAATGCAAGAGTGGTGTCTGGTCGAGTTCCGAGTAGAGCGCGGAGCGTGTCGACGCGTCGCTGCTCCAGCTCACGTCTCGCCGTGGTGCCCAGCAGAGAGAAGGCACGCCTGACGGTCCTGTCGTGCACTCCCAGTGCGGGTCCGATCGCGGCCGCGGTGAAGGCGGGGTTGTTCTTGTGATGCTCGATGACGAGCAACGCGTCACGGTAGACGTCCGTGGGGGAGCGTGATGCGGTCGAGGTCGGTGCGATGTTATCGAAGATCGCCGCGAGCAGGTGCTCGCTCGCACGCCCGGCGTGGATGGACTCGCCAACACCCGGGGTCGCGCCGATGAGGCCATTGGTGAGCCCTGCCGCGGGGGACCAGACTCCTTGATGGACCGGGATCAGTTCGCCCACGCGTTCTCGAACTCGGGGGTTCCGTAGCACCGTGGCATCGAAGCGCCACAGGTAGCGCGCGGTCGGCTCGTGGAGTTCGATGGTGGAGGGCTTCTCGCCGTCGAGGAAGACGATCTGATTCGCCTCATACGGGACCACTCGCCCGTCATGGGCGACTTCCCCGGCCCCCTCGATGGTGAGCAGGATGTACATGCTGTTGGGGGTGGGCACGGAGTCATAGGTGCCGTGTGGCGACCATGCGCGACCGACCTGGTAGCCGCGCTCTCCGACTCCCTCGATGCGCAGCGAATCGACGCTGGAGGTCGCTGCCCAACCAAAGGCCTTCAACCGTTCGTGTAGCGCTGCTGAACCGGGGGTTTCAGTCACAACCCGGAACAGTACGCAAGTGCGCCTGACGGTCCCCGGAAATGACGAAATTTTGACAGCCGGCCACTCGTTTTTGACAAGTCTGGGCGAAGCCGCCCGCAGGCACGCGCTGCGTGGAAAGCTCGCCAGCGCGGCGCTCCTGCCGCCGCGGAATGGCGTATCTGAGCGCTGATCCGGCCCGAGCACACCGGCTCGGTCAGTGCACGCCAACAGATTGAGACACGCATGAACGCCTCCCCTTTGAACTCCGCTGAAACACCCGACGCGTCGCCATCGCGTCGCACCATCGTGGCCAGCGCTGCCTGGTCCATCCCCGTGGTCGCCATGGCCGCGGCAGCGCCCGTCGCCGCGGCATCCACGACTGTGTGCCCCACACTGCCCGCGCTCAGCACTTGGACCCGCCAGTTCCCAGTCTCTGGAACCCCTGGACTCGGCTCCGCAGGTACCCGCAACGGCGCGCGCGGCGAAGAACTGTACGTGACCGCGGAAGCAGCCCCCAACACGGGCAACCTCGTCATTCGCTTCTCGACGACCATGAACGTTGTTGCGGGCACGACGTACAACTTCAACTTCAGCTACGGCTCGAACTACGGCAACTTCAACCAGGCGACATCGACCCGCGCTGCCGTGCGGCTCGACGTCGGACCCAACCCGACCACGATTTTCAACGGGTCCTCACGAGCGCTGGCTGGGAACACGACGCTCCCCAACAACACGGGAAACCCGTACACGAACTACGGCAACTCCAACCCATCGTTCACGGCAACCACCACTGGCTCCATCACCGTGGCCTACGTCTTCGTGATGACCCCCACAACCCCCACGGGTACCGTGCGCACGGACGACATCGCGATCACCCGACCGATCATCACCTGCTCCTAACAGTCTGAGCACAGCCCAACTCCCGGGCGCTGTCGTGATCGCCACGGTCGCCGCACGCTGGGGGGGTGTTGCTCCACACCGTAGACAATCGCGGTCCGCTCGCGAAAGCGGAACCGGGATACGAGACATGGGCAGCACGCACTTGTGGTGCACGGTCGTGTTGCCCATGGTTGTCCGGCTCGTTCCCTGACGGGGATTTCACGGGTACGAGCCGGATCTACCCCGTGGGCGGGGAACCTGGGGGTCCTTCGCCCACGGGCTGGCTGGGCCGTTGCTGCCGTCCGTGGCAGCGGCCCAGCCTCTTCACGTGCACGTCCGTGGACTCGAGCCACCCCCATACACACTTCACGAAACGAGACTGCCGTGGCGAACACCCAGCGCCCAAATCGAGACAGTCAGCCGCCGCAGCGCGCGGCTCGCAGAGCGCTCCTGACGGGCGCTGCTTGGTCCGTCCCGGTGATCGCAGCGACCATCGCTGCCCCGGCCAGCATCGCCTCACCACGCTGCCCGACGCTGGCACCAGCGAGCGCGTGGGTGTGGCAGACCCCGGCAAGTGGCACTCTCAGGACCAACAACAACGGGACCGCAACCGCCCGAACCGCCCCCAACGGGGCGGAGTTCTGGGTCACCCACGAAGCGGCCGCAGGCACGGGAGACGTGACAATTCGAGTCTCCACCACCCTGAACGTCAGAGCCGGGCAGACCTACCGATTCCAGACTTCCTTCGGATCGAACTACGGCAACCTGAACCAAGCAACCTCCACCAGGTCGACCGTGCGCCTCGACGTCGGCCCGACCCCAACCACACTCTTCCGCGGAAGCACGCGCCCCTCGACGGGCTTCACCACGATCCCAAACAACCCCGGTTACACGCACACCAGCCGAGGCACTGCCGCCCCGACCTACACAGCGGCCACCACCGGAACCATCACGGTCGCATACGTCTTCACCATGACCGCCACCAACGCCAACAGCCCGGCCGGAGACGACATCTCCATCACACCCCCAACCATCGTCTGCCTCTAGCCTGCGCTCTGAAGCCTGCCCACAACGTCCGTCTGCGCGAACCCTTCGCGCATGTGTGCTGCGCGCATTCCCGAACTCCTCCGGAGGACGCTACGGGCCTGCCGAGCCGACACGAAGCCGGCAGCCTCCGCAAAGTGCGCGAACGACCGCTCTGACTGCAGTTGCGACCCGAGCAACGAGCGAAGCGTGTCGACACGTCGTTTCTCCAGCTCCCACCGAGCCGTCGTACCGAGCATCGCGAATGCACGACGGACGGTGCGCTCGTGCAGGTTGAGTTCACGACTGAGGGCTGACACGGTGAATGCTGGATCGTTTTTGCGCTGCTCGATGACGAGCAGAGCATCCCGATACACCCCTTTGGGAGAGCGCGATGCGGTCGACGTGGGGGCAAGATTATCGAAGATCGCCGCGAGGAGATGTTCGCTCGCTCGACCAGCGTGGATGGAACCCCCGACGGTTGGCTCTGCGGTAATGAGCCCGTTCGTGAGGGCAGCCGCCGGGGACCAAACACTCCGGCGCACGGGAATGAGTTCTCCGACGCGCTCTCGCACGTGACGGTTCCCCAAAACCGATGCGTCAAACCGCCAAAGGTACCGAGCCGTGGGCTCGTGCAGCTCGATAGTCGACGGCCTCTCACCATCGAGGAACACAATCTGGTTCGCTTCATATGGGACCACTCGCCCATCGTGCGTGACCTCCCCGGCCCCCTCGACGGTGAGCAGAATGTACATGCTGTTCGGGGCAGGCAAAGATTCGTAGGTGCCGTGCGGGGACCACGCGCGCCCGACCTGGTAGCCGCGGTCTCCGACGCCCTCAATGCGCAGTGCATCCATGCCGGAGGTCGCCGCCCAACCGAACGCCTTCAACCGTTGGTGCAGATCCTCTGACCTGGGGATGTCAGCCATGAATCGGAACTGTACGCACGCATCCCTGACGGTCTTCGGTCAGCACTCGAAACGGACACCCCGAGACCAACATCGGACAAACACCCCTCGCCCTTCCCACTGCCTGCGGCGTGCGTGGAAAGCTCGCCAGCGCGGCGCTCCTGCCGCCGCGGAATGGCGCATCAGAGCGCTGATCCCGCCGAGCCCACCGGCTCGATCAGCGCACGCCTACAGATTGAGATCTCTCTATGCCGATTTCCCCCGCGAACCCCACTGAGGGCTCGAGCTCCCCTTCACGCCGCACCATCGTCGCCGGCGCTGCCTGGACAATCCCGGTCATCGCCGTAGCAACGGCTGCGCCCTTCGCAGCAGCATCCGCCAACTGCGGACCCGGCACGATCAACTACTCGAACGGGTATACCCGCACAAACACCACGAATGGGTCAGGAACTGGCACAACCACGGCCGGCGGTGAGATCGATTACACCGTGTCAGCTGTCTACGGTGCCCGGTTGACGCCGCCCGCCAACAACCTCACGGTGTACAACCCGGGCTCGGGGCCTTCGCAGCTCAACATCCTCGCCAACGGCTCGGCAACTGGCACCACGAGCACACAGCCCGACGCGCGGTACACGACCACGCTGACGTACAGCTTCGAGCGCCCTGTCAGCAATGTCGTCTTCACGCTTTGGGACGTCGACAGCGCCCAGTACGCCTCACCCGCAGGTGCCTTCTACAGCGAATGGGTTCGCGTCAACGCACCCGGTGTGACCGCGGCGCGAGGGTCCGGGCTCTCCGTCAACGCGCAGGGCTGGGTCTACCCAACGACCTGGGGCGACCGTGGCGCGACTGACCCGGCCTACGCAGTCACCTATACGGTCCCCGGCCCGGTCACCTCCTTCACAATCGAAATGTCACGACCAAACAACGGTCTCCTCACCACCCAAAGTGGCGGCATCGGCCTCAGCGGACTCACGTTCAACGTCCCCTGCTAGGTCCCGCCACATCGCAATACCCCGTAGCCGTTCGGTGAATCCACGACGGGGGTCGTGACACAACCGAACTCAACCGTCGACCGGTGTTCTGGGGATCACCCATCGACGGCCCCGGCTGGGTCGCTTCTCCCCGTCCGGAGAAGCGACCCAGCCACTTCAACGCCACCACTCACCCAATAGACCGTCTCGGAAGTCCTGGGGGGACAATCCGAGACTGGTGAACAGGACCATTTCGGGGGCCTGTTCACGTTGGTTCGCCTCGCTCACGGCTGGGGCGAACCAACACCCCAGGCATCAAGTTTCCAAAAGGAAACTAGATGCTAGGGTGACCGCATGACAGTTTCACCAGACCAGGGCGCTGCGCTCGACACAGCCACATCAATCGCAGCACAGGTCGAGCGCCACCATGGCCTCCCTCGCTGGTACGCCCTTGCGAGCACCCTCGTGTTTCTCTTCGGCGTGGGCATTGTGACCCTCGGTGTTGTCATCGGCTGGTTCGTTCCATTCCTGGGCGTCGTCGTCCTCACACTCAACGCCGCGTCCTTCCCGTTCTTGCTCGCCTCCTGGCGCATTCGAGGAGTGGTCCCCAAGGACGGACGTCTGGCCCGCAAGCGGTACTGGCTCGTGACCCCGGTCACTCTCGTCGCGATGTTCTTCCTCTGGCTGGTCGCCCTCACGGTGGAACCGAACCCGATGATGTGGGTCTGGGTCGCCATCGTGCTGCCCTTCACGCTGGAGCACATCAACCGGCTCTACCTCTGGCTCAAGCGATGAGCGCCGCAGACACCCCGGATGCTGTCGTTGACGACGTGTTCAGCAGCCTGCCGCGCCTGAAAGTGGCGGCATTCCTCGCCGGATGCGATGAGGCGGAGTTCAAAGTCATCTCCGACAGCACAGACACCGCCATGTCGGCACTCTCGAAAGCAGCCACCCACCTCGAAGGGATCGGGTATGCACACGTCAGGAAGGGACACGTCGGGCGCAGGTCACGCACGTGGCTGGCACTCACCCCAACCGGCCGGACCGCGTTCAGCCAACACCTTGCCGCACTGCAAGCCCTCACCAACCGAGCCCGCACAACAACGGGGATCGACGCGGTCAACCCTGGGGGGTGACCACACCGGGTTATCCACACGCTCGACGAGATGGGTCATGTCGCGAAACCCATGGGCGGTTTCTGTCGGTCGTTGCAACACCCCGATGAGCAAGGGGTGGGCGGATGCCGGCGAACAATGCTGCGCGGGAGCGCGAGCGAAAGTT
>NZ_PSXZ01000038.1:0-5605 GCF_002931375.1 Pseudoclavibacter sp. RFBJ3
AAAAAAGCCGGGGTTGGTCATCGAGGAGCATCTCTGCTCACTCAACAACCAACCCCGGCTTATGAAGAAGTCCGGCGGTGACCTACTCTCCCACAGGGTCCCCCCTGCAGTACCATCGGCGCTGAGAGTCTTAGCTTCCGGGTTCGGAATGTAACCGGGCGTTTCCCTCTCGCTATGACCGCCGAAACACTATGGATAACCAATCATGTTCCGAACCACACACCACACCCAAACAGGTGCGACACATGGTCGATCCTCGATCGTCTATCGAGAACCACAAAGTGGACGCGAACAGCAACAACATTCATGTGCATGTTTTATCAAATCATCAGCTTATTAGTACCGGTCAGCTCCACACATTTCTGTGCTTCCACATCCGGCCTATCAACCCAGTCGTCTACTGGGAGCTTCTCCCCCGAAGGGATGGAAATCTCATCTTGAAGCCGGCTTCCCGCTTAGATGCTTTCAGCGGTTATCCGTTCCGAACGTAGCCAATCAGCGGTGCTCCTGGCGGAACAACTGACACACCAGAGGTTCGTCCATCTCGGTCCTCTCGTACTAAAGATAGATCTTCTCAAATTTCCTACGCGCGCAGCGGATAGAGACCGAACTGTCTCACGACGTTCTGAACCCAGCTCGCGTGCCGCTTTAATGGGCGAACAGCCCAACCCTTGGGACCTACTCCAGCCCCAGGATGCGACGAGCCGACATCGAGGTGCCAAACCATGCCGTCGATATGGACTCTTGGGCAAGATCAGCCTGTTATCCCCGAGGTACCTTTTATCCGTTGAGCGACAGCGCTTCCACAAGCCACTGCCGGATCACTAGTCCCGACTTTCGTCCCTGCTCGACTTGTCAGTCTCACAGTCAAGCTCCCTTGTGCACTTACACTCGCCACCTGATTGCCAACCAGGTTGAGGGAACCTTTGGGCGCCTCCGTTACTCTTTAGGAGGCAACCGCCCCAGTTAAACTACCCACCAGGCACTGTCCCTGAACCGGATTACGGTTCGAAGTTAGATATCCAGAATGACCAGAGTGGTATTTCAACAACGACTCCACGAACACTAGCGTGCCCGCTTCACAGTCTCCCACCTATCCTACACAAGCCACACCGAACACCAATACCAAGCTGTAGTAAAGGTCACGGGGTCTTTTCGTCCTGCTGCGCGTAACGAGCATCTTTACTCGTAATGCAATTTCGCCGAGTTCGCGGTTGAGACAGCTGGGAAGTCGTTACGCCATTCGTGCAGGTCGGAACTTACCCGACAAGGAATTTCGCTACCTTAGGATGGTTATAGTTACCACCGCCGTTTACTGGGGCTTAAATTCAGAGCTTCGCCGAAGCTAACCCTTCCTCTTAACCTTCCAGCACCGGGCAGGCGTCAGTCCGTATACATCGTCTTGCGACTTCGCACGGACCTGTGTTTTTGATAAACAGTCGCTTCCCACTGGTCTCTGCGGCCATCAATGCGCTTTCAGGAGTAAATCCCTATACGCCTCAGGCCCCCCTTCTCCCGAAGTTACGGGGGCATTTTGCCGAGTTCCTTAACCACGATTCTCTCGATCTCCTTGGTATTCTCTACCTGATCACCTGTGTCGGTTTGGGGTACGGGCGACTAAAACCTCGCGTCGATGCTTTTCTTGGCAGCAGAGGATCACCGACTACCTCACCGAAGTGAGTTCCGCGTCAGATCTCAGGCTTCACGAGTGACGGATTTGCCTATCACTCACCCTACGTCCTTGCCCGGATTCAACCAATCACCCGGTTCGGCTACCTTTCTGCGTCACACCTGTTAATACGCTAACCGCACCAGAACGGGGTCGAGCGCTAGGCTCCCCACCCACCCGAAGGCGGACGAAGAGATTCAGACTCTTAGCACTACTGGATTAGCTTGGGCGGTTTTTCGCCGGCCACGGGAATATCAACCCGTTGTCCATCGACTACGCCTGTCGGCCTCGCCTTAGGTCCCGGCTTACCCAGGGCAGATTAGCTTGACCCTGGAACCCTTGATCATTCGGAGGACGGGTTTCTCACCCGTCTTTCGCTACTCATGCCTGCATTCTCACTCGTGTAGCGTCCACGGCTGGTTTCCACCGCCGCTTCACTCGCCACACGACGCTCTCCTACCCATCCACACGACTGGACCACGAAGGCCTGTCTATAAATATGAATGCCACAACTTCGGTGGCGTGCTTGAGCCCCGTTACATTGTCGGCGCGGAATCACTTGACCAGTGAGCTATTACGCACTCTTTCAAGGGTGGCTGCTTCTAAGCCAACCTCCTGGTTGTCTGTGCAACTCCACATCCTTTTCCACTTAGCACGCGCTTTGGGACCTTAGTTGGTGGTCTGGGTTGTTTCCCTCTCGACTATGAAGCTTATCCCCCACAGTCTCACTGCTGCGCTCTCACTTACCGGCATTCGGAGTTTGGCTGACGTCAGTAAGCTTTTGGGCCCCATCGGCCATCCAGTAGCTCTACCTCCGGTAAGAAACACGCAACGCTGCACCTAAATGCATTTCGGAGAGAACCAGCTATCACGAAGTTTGATTGGCCTTTCACCCCTAACCACAGCTCATCCCCCCAGTTTTCAACCTAGGTGGGTTCGGTCCTCCACGAAGTCTTACCTTCGCTTCAACCTGGCCATGGATAGATCACTTCGCTTCGGGTCTAGGACATGCGACTGAATCGCCCTATTCAGACTCGCTTTCGCTACGGCTGCCCCACACGGGTTAACCTCGCCACATATCACTAACTCGCAGGCTCATTCTTCAAAAGGCACGCCGTCACAGCTACAAGGCTGCTCCGACGGATTGTAAGCAAACGGTTTCAGGTACTATTTCACTCCCCTCCCGGGGTACTTTTCACCTTTCCCTCACGGTACTTGTCCGCTATCGGTCATCTGGGAGTATTTAGGCTTATCAGGTGGTCCTGACAGATTCACACGGGATTTCTCGGGCCCCGTGCTACTTGGGATACTCTTCAACGTCAATACACGCATTTCGACTACGGGACTCGCACCCCCTCTGGTCAGCCATTCAAAGCTGTTCGTCTATACGCTATTGTCACGCCCACTGCCTGGTAGAGCAGCATGAAAAGTCCCACAACCCCGACCGTGCAACCCCTACCAGGTATCACACACGACCGGTTTAGCCTGATCCGCGTTCGCTCGCCACTACTAACGGAATCACTGTTGTTTTCTCTTCCTGTGGGTACTGAGATGTTTCACTTCCCCACGTTCCCTCTACCCGCCCTATATATTCAGGCGGGAGTCACCAGGTCACCACAAGGGGCCTGGCGGGGTTTCCCCATTCGGAAATCCTCGGATCAAAGTTCGATTATCAACTCCCCGAGGCTTATCGCAGATCTCTACGTCCTTCTTCGGCTCCAGATGCCAAGGCATCCACCGTTTGCTCTTAAAGATTTGATTTACACATGAGTAGCCAATCATTTCATTCTCAGAAACTCTTGACTAAAATTGCTGAACACCACAAACACCACCCAAAGGCGACATTCGCGGCATTCAAGATGCTCGCGTCCACTGTGTAGTTCTCAACATACGATCGGTACCAACACCCACCAACACAAAGCCGGCGAACGAAGGCCCAAGAGTCCGATCCACCACCATCCGAAGACGACAGCAGGCCCGGTCCCTCAGGACCCAACAGCGTGCACACCAGCACCCAACACAACACCAGCCGTTCCAACCCCAAAAGAGGCGTACTAAACCAGCATCACGCTGAGCACCGAATAGTCAAATGTTCCACCCATGAGCGCCACCGATCGACATTCGCGACCGAAATGACTTCAGCTCCACACCCAAAAGGATGCGTGCTAAGTGCTCCTTAGAAAGGAGGTGATCCAGCCGCACCTTCCGGTACGGCTACCTTGTTACGACTTAGTCCTAATTACCGATCCCACCTTCGACGGCTCCCTCCAAAAGGTTAGGCCACCGGCTTCGGGTGTTACCGACTTTCATGACTTGACGGGCGGTGTGTACAAGGCCCGGGAACGTATTCACCGCAGCGTTGCTGATCTGCGATTACTAGCGACTCCGACTTCATGGGGTCGAGTTGCAGACCCCAATCCGAACTGAGACTGGCTTTTTGGGATTCGCTCCACCTCGCGGTATTGCAGCCCATTGTACCAGCCATTGTAGCATGCGTGAAGCCCAAGACATAAGGGGCATGATGATTTGACGTCATCCCCACCTTCCTCCGAGTTGACCCCGGCAGTCTCATATGAGTTCCCACCATTACGTGCTGGCAACATACGACGAGGGTTGCGCTCGTTGCGGGACTTAACCCAACATCTCACGACACGAGCTGACGACAACCATGCACCACCTGTATACCGACCTTGCGGGGCGAACATTTCTGAACGTTTCCGGTATATGTCAAGCCTTGGTAAGGTTCTTCGCGTTGCATCGAATTAATCCGCATGCTCCGCCGCTTGTGCGGGCCCCCGTCAATTCCTTTGAGTTTTAGCCTTGCGGCCGTACTCCCCAGGCGGGGCGCTTAATGCGTTAGCTACGACACGGAAACCGTGGAATGGTCCCCACATCTAGCGCCCAACGTTTACGGCATGGACTACCAGGGTATCTAATCCTGTTCGCTCCCCATGCTTTCGCTCCTCAGCGTCAGTAATGGCCCAGAGATCTGCCTTCGCCATCGGTGTTCCTCCTGATATCTGCGCATTCCACCGCTACACCAGGAATTCCAATCTCCCCTACCACACTCTAGTCTGCCCGTACCCACTGCAGACCCGAGGTTGAGCCTCGGGATTTCACAGCAGACGCGACAAACCGCCTACGAGCTCTTTACGCCCAATAATTCCGGACAACGCTTGCACCCTACGTATTACCGCGGCTGCTGGCACGTAGTTAGCCGGTGCTTTTTCTGCAGGTACCGTCACTTTCGCTTCTTCCCTACTAAAAGAGGTTTACAACCCGAAGGCCGTCATCCCTCACGCGGCGTTGCTGCATCAGGCTTTCGCCCATTGTGCAATATTCCCCACTGCTGCCTCCCGTAGGAGTCTGGGCCGTGTCTCAGTCCCAGTGTGGCCGGTCACCCTCTCAGGCCGGCTACCCGTCGTCGCCTTGGTGAGCCATTACCTCACCATCAAGCTGATAGGCCGTGAGCCGATCCATAACCAAAAAGTCTTTCCAAACACAGACCATGCGATCGTGTTAGATATCCAGTATTAGCCACCGTTTCCGGAGGTTATCCCAGAGTTATGGGCACGTTGCTCACGTGTTACTCACCCGTTCGCCACTAATCCACCCAGCAAGCTGGGCTTCATCGTTCGACTTGCATGTGTTAAGCACGCCGCCAGCGTTCGTCCTGAGCCAGGATCAAACTCTCCGTAAATGAATAACAACCAAACAAACCCAAAGGCTCGCCGGTAAACATCACGCCACCACACCAAAGTGCGATGACAAGTTTGAAACTGACAAAAAACAAAACAACACCAAACCCGAAAGTTCAGTACTGACTTGTATTGTCCAAATATGTTTCCAAAAGGAATCCTTACCCCCTCCAAAGGAAGAGGCACGGGATCAAATTGGCATTTGACATAGTGCACGCTGTTGAGTTCTCAAGAATCG